>CADBPG010000115.1 GCA_902796435.1 uncultured Eubacteriales bacterium
CTTTTCCAGTAATCCAAAGTGGGCAGCAGTTGCTGCAGATAAGCACGAGCCTGTTCTTCTGGAAAATCCTTATTGGACATCTGACCGACGCAGACATCAATCAGTTCATCCATATCACTGTAGGTATAGGTTCCGTCTGCATAACACCATCTACAGTAGTTTTCATTAAAAGAACCGTCGGATTCTTTGCTGATGACCTCGTCCTCGGTCAGAGGCATCCCACAGCACTGACAGATCAGCTGCCGCGGACTGCCGAGCAGGGTATTGATCGAGACATCAAATTCCTTTGACAATAGTTTGAGCGTTTCGGTGTTTGGCTGAGTCTCTCCTGTCTCCCAGCGGCTTACCGCCTGCCTTGTGACCATAACACGTTCAGCAAGCTGTTCCTGAGAAAGGCCATGCTTTTCACGCAGATTCTTGATTATATCTTGTACTGTCATTCGTCCACACCTCCGTATTCAATACTCTTTTACTATTATGAACTGTCCGTGCAAACCTGACAAGCAACGCACTGTTGCCCCCAAGCTTCATAGCTTCATTTTTTTGACAGCAAGACTACGGTCTCCACATGATACGTAAACGGGAACATATCCACGGTGCGGATCTTCTGGATCTCGTAGCCGGCTTCCCGGAAGAAGGGCAGATCCCGGACCAGGGAAGTGGGCTTGCAGGAAACATAGATGAAGCGTTCCGGCGCGAACTGCAGGATCTTGGGCAGGGCCTTGGGATGGATGCCGTCGCGTGGCGGGTCGAGAATGACCAGGTCCGGACGGGTGGTCAGCGTGTCGATCTGCTTCAGAACGTCACCAGCGATGAAATGGCAGTTGTCGAGATGGTTCAGACCGGCATTGATCCGGGCAGCATCCACGGCTTCTTCCACGATCTCGATACCAGTCACGGAAGCGGCACCGGCACCGGCCAGGATCTGGGCGATGGTACCGGTTCCACAGTATAAGTCGAAGACTTCGGCGCCGGAAACATCCCCCGCGAAATCCCGGACGACGGAGTAGAGGCGTTCGGCGCCTTTGGAGTTCGTCTGGAAGAAAGAGAAGGGGAAGATCTCGAAGGTCAGACCCAGCAAGGACTCTGTCAGAGAAGCCTGGCCATAAAGGACATCGAAGGAGTCGCTCTGCACAACGTCTGCCTGGCGGTCATTGGTCGTATGCAGAATGCCGCAGATGGATCCCTCCAACGGCAGCGCAAGCAGACATGAGGTCCAAGGGCCAAGATCCTGCGTATCGGTGCTGGTGGTGATCAGGTTGACCAGGATCTGTCCGTTCAGAAAGCTGCGGCGCAGGACCAGGTGGCGGAGAAACCCTTCGTGGGTGTAGGTGTTGTAGTGCGATGCCCCGGATGCCTGGAAGAACTGCTGCGTGGTGGACAGGATCTGCGCCATGTCCGGATGCACGATGCGGCATTGTGGCGTAGGAACGATATCATGGAAAGCGCCGCGTTTATGCAGGCCTAAGGTAAGAGGACCGTTCTTGACCTCGTCACCAAAGGAAAACTCCATCTTGTTGCGATAGCCTTCGACCAGAGGGCTGGGAACGATCGGCTCCCATACAGGGGCGCTGTCAGTCAGGACCGGCTCCAGAAGCCTGCGGACCTGCTGTTCCTTCCAGGTCAGCTGCAGGTCATAAGGGACGGTCTGATAGCAGCAGCCGCCGCAGACAGCTGCGTGGGGACATGGGGCTTCGATCTCGTAAGGCGCGGGCACCAGGACTTCCTGCAGGCGGCCTTCACGCCGGCGCTTGCCGGTGCGGCCGACGGTGACCCGCACGGTCTGGCCGGGCAGAGCGCCCTTGACATGGATGGTCTGGGTGGGTACATGCGTTTGCTGAGTAAAAGGAACGGCAGCCGATTCCTCGACTGCCGCTTGCATGATACCCCGATTGGGGAAGGCGACATCGGTGACGATTCCCTCCCGATAGATCGGTTCTTTTGGCATATGATTACTCCTCGACTGCCTCTTTGACTTCTTCAACGACTTCTTCTACGGTTTCCGCAGCTTCTTCGACGGCTTCCTGCGCGTCTTCCGCAGCTTCGGCAGCAGCTTCCTCAACAGCTGCCTGGAAATCTACATCGTCATCTTCGAAATCCTCTTCATCAAGATATACGAAATCGTCGTCATCGTCCTCATCGGTGGCTTTGCAGAAGATCTTCTTCAAAGCGATCGCAACGGCGACGCATACAGCGATGATGGCAAGCGTAATGAGCACGTACTTGATAATAGAACGTTTCTTTGCGTTCTGCTTAAGAGATACAAGAATGTTTTTGATCTGATCCAGTTCTAAAGCGTTCATGCCTGTGACCTCCTTGGACTTGATTTGGTTAAATTATACCTTAAAACTTCTCATTTCACAAGAGTGAAGATGAAAACTTTAAAGAAAGCTTTAAACTTTCACGTTGATTTGCTCTTCACTATCATGTATAATGATGTCCGGAGGAAGTAATATGAAACTCAGACTGATTTGTTTATTGATGGCCACCGTTCTTCTGCTTAGCGGATGTGCCTTACTTGATAGAGAAGATTCAGAAAAAATACCATCTTATACATATGCCCAGGAAGGTAATTACGATGTGATCCGTTTTGGCCAGGTCACGGTCAAGGTCGATCTGGGATATCTGTCGGAGAAAGAGCGTAATTATGCAGCCCACCAGGTGGAGGGCGGCGTCCAGGCGGCTCAGGCCTATCTGAAGGACCGTGCGCCTAAGGAAACTGTGCTGCTTTTGCATTCCGGCGATGGGCCGACCATGGTCTATGAAGGCCAGGCAGACATCTACTATGCCCAGAACAGAACCATTCCCTATACATCCTTGCTCACCCAGGTCATGCTGGGTGTGGATGGAGTTCCGGACTGGCTGCGGGAAGGCGTCGGCGCGTATGTGGCGGAGACCCATAAGGAAAGCCTGCTGAAAACACAGGCCCACTTGATCGACTGCCTGAACCAGTACGTGGAGCGTGAGAAAGCAGAGCGCGCCGCGGAGAACAGCAGTGCGGCACAGGAGAGCGTTTACTACGATATCGATACGTTGGCGAAGGTGCTGAAGGAAAACGGTGCGTACGATGCGGCAGCCCAACTGGGTGATATGACCGAGCAGATCGCGTCCATCGGTTACGCGGAGGAAGCATACAATTTCCGTGGTGCCTACTGTATTTACGCGGGTTCCTTCGTGCAGTATCTGGAAAAGAACTATGGCCATGACGCGGTGATGGCGGCCTATGATGGCACTGCCTTTGCCGATGCCTTCGGTGTATCCTTTGAAGATGCCCGGGCGGCCTGGTATGATGCTTTATGATCAGTACACTTTTAAGCGGCGCAGGAAGTTTAAGCGCCGCTTTAGCTTTTTTATCCCCCGAAGGAAGTATAGGTTAGGAGGACAGCCATGTGTGCAAAGCTTTATGGGACCGTTTCTTCGATGGACCGGTCGCGGATGCCACGTGGACGGCAACGGCAGGCTGGCATACGATCATGGCCTTCATGACCGTGGGTGAATCTGCGGAAAGAGAAAACCCCTACAATAACCGGTGCTCTAAAGAATTCTTCTTTGCCGAAAGAAAGGCATAAAAAAACTGCAGCCAGGCGTTTTGCATGGCTGCAGTTCTATTATTCTTGATGATCTTATTCCTGGCTGCCCAGCAGCATACCACGGACCTTCATGGAAAGACCGAACAGGTTGATGAAACCATTCGCGTCCTTATGATCGTACAGGTCGCCGGTGGTGAAGCTGGCGATGCTTTCGCTGTACAGAGAGTAGGGAGAAGTGGTGCCGGCCGGAATGATGTTGCCCTTGTACAGGACCATGTTGACAGTACCGGTCATGACCTGGTTCAGAGAATCGGTGTAGGCAGTGAGAGCCTCACGCAGCGGGGTGAACCATTTGCCGGAGTAGACCAGATCTGCGAAATCAACGGCGATCTTCTGCGCGTGTGCGAAGGTCTCCTTATCCCAGACCAGGTGGGACAGCTGCTCGCGTGCCTGGAACATGATGGTGCCGCCCGGGGTCTCATAAACGCCACGGGACTTCATACCGACGACACGGTTCTCCAGGATATCGACGATGCCGATTCCGTTGGCGCCGCCCAGCTCGTTCAGCTTGGTCAGCAGAGCAACAGGATCCATCTTTTCGCCATTGATCGCGACCGGGATACCCTTTTCAAACTGAAGACTGATCTGGACTGGTTCGTCCGGAGCGTTTTGCGGGGTCACACTCAGCTTCAGAAGCTTTTCATAATTCGGAGCCTGTCCCGGGTCTTCCAGCTCCAGACCTTCATGGCTGATGTGCCAGATGTTGCGGTCACGGCTGTAGCTGTCACCCTTCTTGATGGGGCACTCGATGCCGCGGACCTGGCAGTACTCGATCTCTTCTTCACGAGACTGGATGTCCCAGATACGCCAGGGGGCAATGATCTGCAGCTGCGGAGCCAGAGCCTTGATGGTCAGCTCGAAGCGAATCTGGTCATTACCCTTACCGGTGCAGCCGTGGCAGATGGCGACAGCGCCTTCCTCAAGAGCGATGTCGATAAGGACCTTCGCGATCAGCGGACGGGCCATGGAGGTGCCCAGCATATAGGAGGATTCATATACAGCACCGGCCTTCAGGGTCGGATAGATATAATCGGTGATGAATTCTTCGGTGACAGTCTTCAAATAGAACTTGGAAGCGCCGGACTTCAGCGCGCGTTCTTCCAGACCCTCGGTCTCCTGTCCCTGTCCCACATCTACGCAGACCGCGATGACATCGTAATCGTAGTTTTCTTTGAGCCAGGGGATGATCACTGTAGTATCCAGACCGCCGGAATAAGCCAGTACAATTTTATCTTTTGCCATTTTTGTTCTCCTTGGTTTTTGTATTGAACGCTCATAATTATACAATAACGGTGCGTATAATGCAAGTGGATTTGTGAAAAAACAAGGTTGCAATTATTCACAAAAAACAGTATAATATAGGACATATTTGATAAAAACCGCATAAAAGGCATTTTATGAAAGAATGCATAATCAATGCATAAATGGAGGTACACAATGAAATTACAGGCGTTGCAGGGGCGGCATTTCCTTACATTAAAGGATTTTTCGGAAGCGGAGATCCTGGGTCTTCTGGATCTGGCGGCCGAATTGAAAGCCAAGAAAAAGAATTATGAACTGGCGGACCATTTCCGCGGATATAATATCGTACTGATCTTCGAAAAGACCAGCACGCGGACCCGCTGCGCCTTTGAAATGGCAGCCTTTGACTTAGGCATCGGCGTCACCTACCTGGATGCGGCCGGATCCCAGATCGGCAAGAAGGAGAGCATCAAGGACACGGCCCGTGTGCTGGGCCGCCTCTACGATGGCATCGAATACCGCGGCTATGGCCAGGAGATCGTGGAGACCCTGGCAGAATATGCAGGGATCCCGGTCTGGAATGGCCTGACGAATGAATACCATCCGACCCAGATCCTGGCGGACCTTTTGACGATCCGGGAACATTTTGGTGACCTGAAGGGACGGAAACTGGTCTATATGGGCGATGCCCGTTACAACATGGGCAATTCCCTGATGATCGGCTGCGCCAAGGTGGGCATGCACTTTGTGGCCTGCACAGATCCCGCCTATTTCCCGAACCAGGAGCTGGTGGACTACGCCACGGCCGTGGCAAAGGAGAGCGGCGGTTCGATCACACTGACCTCCGACTTGGATGCGGTGGCCGGCGCGGATGCCGTCTACACCGATGTCTGGGTCTCCATGGGTGAGCCGGACGAGGTCTGGGAAGAGCGTATCCAGGTGCTGACACCTTATAAAGTCACCGCCGAAGTCATGCAGAAAGCCGGCCCCCAGGCCATCTTCATGCACTGCCTGCCGTCCTTCCACGACCTCAACACCGAGATCGGACGGAAGATCCACGAAAAATACGGACTGGAAGACATGGAAGTCACGGACGAAGTCTTCGAGAGTCCACAGTCTGTTGTCTTTGACGAAGCTGAAAACAGGATGCATACGATCAAGGCTGTTATTGCAGCGACGATATAAAGGAGGCCCTGTACCATGCCGGAGGACCTGCACCATGCCCTCTCGCTTGACTCTGCGCGAATCGAGAGGCCCTGACCCATACCCTCTCGCTTGACTCTGCGCGAAGCGCTCGCGGGCATGGGTCAGGTCCTTTGTTTATCTGATAAGGAAGAATTTCGAAATGGAGTATTGTATTAGGCTTGTTACGATCGAGGATTATGATGCGCTTTACGAGTTGTGGAGCAGTACGGAACAGAGTAGAAGGGCTTTGAATCCGGTGGATGATTCTCGTGCGGGTATCGACAGGTATCTGAAAAGGAATCCGAACACCTGCTTTGCTGTCGTGCAGGATGGCAAGATCATCGGAGTCATCTTGACCGGACATGATGGCCGTCGGGGCATCATCCATCATATGTGTGTGCATCCTGCGTACCGGCGCATGGGGATCGCCGGACATCTGGTATCCCTTGCGGAAGATGCTTTGAAAAAAGAAGGGATCCAGAAAGTATTTGGATTGGTTTTCAAGGACAATGGACCGGCCAACGCCTTCTGGGAGCAGCAAGGGTATTCACTCAGGACCAATCTGAACTATCGGAATAAGAGCTTGAATGAAGAAATACCGATGGGGGAGTAAGGGAGGCCCTGCACCATGCCCTCTCGCTTGACTCTGCGCGAAGCGCTCGAGGGCATGGTTCAGGACCTTTGCTTGTCTGGGAGGGGAGAGCAAGCATTATTTGTACCTGATATTTTGGAGGGATTCTTCTAAATTTGGTAGTGCTCTTTGATATGCAGTATTTTGTGAATTGGGAGATGTGAATACTGTAAAAAAGCTGGGAAGCTGGCATGATGAGTTGGTGGATTACCTGATATTTGGAATAGGAGAATGTGAATCGGGTTTGATTTATTATAACGCCTCGGATTTGACAGTATTTTAGAAGTTGGGTGGAGTGGATCAGGTACGGTTTGGTGGATTACCTGATTGAGTGGGAGATTGTGTAAAAAAACGGGTATTCTGTTTGTTGATAAAACAAAAAACTCCGCATGTTTTGCGGAGTTTTTAGCGACCCGGACGGGGCTCGAACCCGTGACCTTCGGCGTGACAGGCCGACGTACTAACCAGCTGTACCACCGGGCCTAATTGCACCATCACATACTTCTGAACCCAACCGATTGTGGTGCAACCAATTTCTGCTGCGTAGAAATTACGAATCGATGGGTTAGTGACCCGTGGGAGAATCGAACTCCCGTTACCGCCGTGAAAGGGCGATGTCTTAACCGCTTGACCAACGGGCCTAATTGCGCCATCATATCCTTCTGAGCACACATGCTTGAGGTGCAACCAATTTCTGCTGCGCAGAAATTTCGAAGGCTATGAGGATTTGCTGCCTTCACATCCCTGTGTACTCATATACTTGAGGCACATTCCGAATTTTGCTTCGCAAAATTCCGAAGGTTTGTGAAAACTGAATGCGCCATCAAAGCTTTCAAGCTCCAACCGACTGAGGTGCAACCAATTCCTGCTGCGCAGGAATTATGGATCGATTGGATACTGTTTTGTGCCTTCACATTCTATGTAAAAGCATAGGAAGCCTCTTATTATCGGAGAGGCCAAACGGAGAAGGTAGGATTCGAACCCACGGACCTTTTGAGTCAACGGTTTTCAAGACCGCCTCCTTAAACCACTCGGACACTTCTCCAATAACAAGGGATATTATACTGGAGAAAGATGGGACTGTCAAGAAAAAAATAAATATGTTCCATTGTCAAAGGCGTTTATGTACAATATAATAAAAGCAATCAATAGAAAAGGCGGTATCCTTTGTGGGAGAAGAAAAGAGAAGAAAGTTGGCCGGCCAGATCGCTTTGGACGAGCTGGAGGCCGGTGATGATGCGTTTCTGGAACGATCGGGAGGCAGGATCACCAGTAAGCTGCCGGAGGGCCTGAAGAACAGCCGGGTGATGGAGGACATCGTCCAGATCGCGTGGCCGTCCTTTGTGGAATTGATGCTGACGCAGCTGGTCTCCATGGTCGATATGATGATGGTCGGTGGACTGGGGCCCTGGGCGTTGTCGGCGGTCGGTTTGACGAACCAGCCGAAGTTCCTGCTGATGACCATGTTCATCGCCATGAACGTTGGCGCGACGGCGCTGGTCGCCCGTGCGAAGGGTGCCGGGGACCAGGAGAAGGCGAACCGGGTCGTGCGGCAGGCGTTGATGCTCAATTTCGTCTTTGGACTGACGGCGTCGGTCCTGGGCTTCATCTTTGCCCGGCCTATGGTCGTGTTCATGGGTGGACAGGAGCAGCAGGTCATCGATGGGGCGACCGCCTACCTGAAGATCCAGATGATCGGCTTCACCTTCATGGCATTGACGTCTACCATCACTGCGGTGCTGCGCGGTGTGGGAGATTCGCGTACGGCCATGATCTACAATCTGATCGCCAATCTGACGAACTGTTTCCTGAACTGGGTGTTGATCTATGGACATCTGGGGGCGCCTGCGCTGGGTGTTGCCGGTGCGTCCTGGGCTACCATCATTGGACAGGGCGTGGCTTTCGTCATTGCTTCCTTTGTCATCCTGCGGGGCCGGGGCTACCTCAGATTGGAGCTGTCCAAAGGCTTCATGCCGGACTTCCACCTGATCCGCGAGTTCATGGCCATCGGTATCCCGTCCATGATCGAACAGTTGATCATGCGGGTGGGCATGGTCATCTATGCGAAGACGGTCGCCAGTCTGGGTACAGTTGCCTATGCGACACACAATGTCTGCATGAATATCCAGGCTTTCTCCTTTATGAATGGTCAAGCCTTCGCGGTTTCCGCCACTTCCCTGGTGGGGCAGAGCCTGGGCAAGAAGCGTCCGGATATGGCCGGTGCCTATTCCAGCCGCACACAGAAGCTGGGCATGGCGGTGTCCATGTTCCTGGTCGTGCTGTTCATTTTCGGCGGCCGCTGGCTGATGGGCCTGTACAGTGAGGACGCGGAGGTCATCGAGAAGGGTACAACGATCCTCAGGATGGTGGCCTTGCTGCAGCCACTGCAGTCTTCCCAGTTCATCTTCGCGGGTGCGCTGCGAGGCGCGGGCGATACGCGCTCCACGGCCATCATTACCTTCATTACAGTCCTGCTGGTGCGGCCGATCACGGCGATCGTTTGCATCAAGGTGTTCCACATGGGCCTGATCGGTGCCTGGGTCGCCATGGTGTGCGATCAGTTCCTCAGATCCCTGTTGGTCGGCATTCGGTACTATTCCGGAAAGTGGACACGGGCCTACAAAGATCCGAATTTGAAAAAAGCGTGAAAATTTTCTTGACAAGTCCTTCGTTATACGGTATGATATACCCTGTTGTGAGACATAGGGGTATAGTTCAGTTGGTAGAACGTCGGTCTCCAAAACCGGATGTCAAGGGTTCAAGTCCTTTTGCCCCTGTAGCCCGCTGAGAGTTTCTCAGCGGGCTTTTTACGCTTGAATTTGAGGTAGAATTTATGGAAGCTTTACGAGAAGCCCTGTCCCGCATTGCGCCGGAATCGGTCAGCAAAGCGGTTTTGAGCGATCCTGTGGATAAAACCAGGGACCGCCGCATCAATGTGCGCAGGATCCGTCTGAAGGACCAGGAGGTGTTTCAGTTCGAACGGCTCACGGAAAAGCAGGCCTTCCACGAAAACGTGCAGGAAGCGTCTTTGGTGGACCGGCTGGATACCGCCATGGAGGACTTCCGGCAGTTGATGATCTGGAGTGGGGATACGGTATATTCTTTCAAGATCACGAAAAAGGGAAAGCTTCTGACCAATAAACAAAAGAACCGCGAAGCGGGTGCCACTGTGCAGGAGCATGACCGGGCCAAAAAGCATCTGCTACCTGAGGGCACCGTTATCCCGCCCTTGGTGGACCTGGGCGTCTTTACCAAAGAGGGCAAGATCGTCAAAGCCATGTATGACAAATACCGGCAGATCGACCGGTTCGTGCAGATGGCGGATGAGGCGCTGGAAGCCGCCCATCTGACCGATAAAAAGCTGCGCATCGTGGATTTCGGCTGCGGTAAATCCTATCTGACTTTTATTCTTTATTATTATCTGACCGAGGTCCGGCACCTGTCCGTGGAAATGACGGGTCTGGACTTAAAGGAGGATGTCATCCGGCATTGTGCGGAGATCGCGAAACGCTATGGTTATGATCATCTGCATTTTGAGATCGGTGACATCGCCAGGTTCCAGTCTGAGGAGCCCATGGACATGGTCATCAGTCTGCATGCCTGTGACACGGCGACGGACTATGCGCTGTATCATGCGGTCCAGTGGAAGTCCCGGCTCATACTGTCGGTACCCTGCTGCCAGCATGAGGTCAACCATCAGATGGACCAGGACGCTTTCTATTCGGTCAGCCAGTACGGGATCCTGAAGGAGCGCATGGCGGCTCTGGTCACCGATGGCCTGCGGGCAGATCTGCTGCGGGCCCAGGGTTACCAGGTACAGGTCCTGGAATTCATCGATATCGAACATTCGCCCAAGAACATTCTGATCCGGGCACACTATACCGGGAAACCCAACGCGGAAGCGGCGGAACGGGTCCATGCACTCGTCCGTGATCTCGGCATTCAACCGACATTGTATACCTTGATGGGAGAAACATCTTAATGGATCCAAAGCAATTCGATAACCCTTTGTTCGAAGAGGAGTATACCTATACCGGTTCAGACCTGGGGTCTGTCTATACGAAGGACAAAACGACGTGGAAGGTATGGGCACCTACCGCAAAGGGCGTGCACGTCAACCTTTTTGCCACAGGCAGCGATGAAGAACAGAATGCAGCCGCTCTGGGTACGCTGCATCTGCAGCCTAAGGATAAGGGCGTCTGGGAAGTCACGAAAAACGGTGACTGCGAGGGTATTTATTATACCTACACCATTGATCACGAGGGATATAGTGTCGAAGCACCGGACCTGTATTCTAGAGCAGTCGGCGTAGACGGCCGCAGGACCCGTGTCATTGACCTGTCGAAAACCGACCCGGAAGGGTGGGAGAACGACAGCCGCATCCATGTGGACGCACCGACCGATGCCATCGTCTGGGAGACCCATGTGCGGGACTTTTCCATCGCGGCGGATTCCGGCATGCAGCATAAGGGCAAGTATCTGGCCTTTACCGAAAAAGATACGCATGTGGATGGATATCCGGATGTGCCTACCGGCGTTGCCTACTTAAAGGATTTGGGCATCACCCATGTGCAGCTCATGCCGGTGTTCGATTTTGCCACCGTAGAAGAGGCCAATCTTCTGGGTGAGCAGTACAACTGGGGCTATGACCCGCTGCATTTCAACGTGCCGGAGGGCTCCTATTCCACAGATCCCTGGCACGGTGAAGTTCGTGTCCGTGAAATGAAGCAGATGATCCAGGCACTGCACGAGGCCGGCATCGGTGTCATCATGGACGTGGTCTACAATCACACATATTATTCGCTCGAATCGATCTTCCATAAAATGGTACCGTTCTACTATCATCGTATGAATGATCGTGGCGAGTTTTCCAATGGCTCCGGCTGCGGCAACGAGGTGGCGACCGAGCGCTCCATGTGCCAGCAGTACATTCTGGATTCGATCCGCTACTGGGTCAAGGAGTACCATATCGACGGGTTCCGCTTCGATTTGATGGGTGCGATCGACGTCACGACCATGAACCGGATCCGGGAAATGCTGGACGGTTTTCCGGATGGCCGCAGTATCCTCATGTACGGGGAACCCTGGGCCGGCGGTGCCACATCCATCCGGAGCGGGGAAGTGCCGGCGGACAAGTTCCATGCGAGGCTTTTGCATCCGCGCATCGGCATCTTCCATGACGAGACTCGCGACGGGATCAAGGGCAGTTCCTTCCACAGAGAGGAACCGGGCTTTGTCAACGGTGCACAGGACCAGGCCTGGAAGATCCGCAAAGCAATCAAGGCCTGGAGCGGACCGCAGATGACGGTCAAGGTACCTTCCCAGACGGTCACCTATTGTTCCGCACATGATAATTATACGCTCTGGGACAAACTGGTGAGCACCATCCATGCGGAATGGGTCAGCTATGATGAACCGGTCGAGGAGCGCATCATCGCCAACAAGCTGGCGGCAGCCATCGTCCTGACTTCTCAGGGCATCTGCTTCCTGCAGTCCGGTGAGGAATTCGGACGGACCAAATATGGCGATGGCAACAGCTATCGGGCCGAGAGCCGCATCAACCAGCTGGACTGGAAGCGGCAGATCGCCTTCAGTGACCTGAAGAACTTCTACAAGGATCTGATCCGGCTGCGCAAGGCCCACAAGGCCCTGCATGATCCCACGGAGAAGAGCTCCAACCTGATCTATTTTTCCAAGGGACACCGGCGGGCCATCGCCTATACGATCCCGATGGTCGAGGGTGACGAGAGAAGTCTCATGGCCATCCTGATCAATGCTTCCCATGATGAAAAGGACGTGCTTCTGGAGACATGGAGTACCCTGAAGCTTCCGGAAAAGTGGGACATCCTGCTGGATATGAACGGCTGTGTCAAGGAAGAGGAGCGCTGTATCCGGACCAACGAGATCACGATCCCGCCCAAGACGGTCTGGATCCTGGCAAATCCGCTGAAACGTACCTGATCCCAAGGTTTACAAACGGAAGAACCTGTGCTACCATAGGTCTTCAGAAATGATATGAGGTATTAATTATGATCACACCCAAAATGCAACAGTTGGTCGCCGGTGGTTCCGTCATCCGGGCGATGTTCGAAGAAGGACGGCTCATGGCCGCGAAGTATGGCGCGGAAAACGTGTATGATTTCTCTCTGGGCAATCCGAATACACCGCCTCCTGCCTCCGTGCGGGAAGCGATCATCGACATTCTGAACGAGGAACCAGAGCTCATGGTCCATGGTTATATGAGCAACGTGGGTTATGAGGATGTCCGGGCCAGCCTGGCACAGTCGATCAATCAGAAGCAGGGTACGGATCTTACGGCACGCAACATCGTGATGACCGTTGGTGCGGCCGGCGCTTTGAACGTGGTCATGAAGACCATCCTGGAGCCGGGCGATGAAGTCCTGCTGCAGGCGCCGTTCTTTGGTGAATACCTGAACTATATCTCCAATTTCGATGGAAAAGCGGTCATCATTCCGCCGGAATTTACCACCTTCTCCATCAACTTCGAGAAGCTGGAAGAGGCCATCAGTCCCAAGACCAAGGCCATGATCCTCAATACACCGAACAACCCGACTGGAGCCATCTATTCCGAGGCGGACATCACCCGCCTGTGCGAGATGCTCAAGAGCAAAGAGCAGGAATATGGCCACGCCATCTACCTGATCTCTGACGAGCCCTATCGTGAGATCGTCTTCGGTGGGGAAGAAGTACCCTATCTGCCGAAGTACTACGACAATGTTTTCGTCGGATACTCCTACAGCAAGACCCTGTCTCTGCCGGGTGAGCGCATCGGTTACATCGTGGCGCCCAACACCCTGGAGGACATCGATGGGACCATCGCGGCGCTGTCTGTCGCGAACCGGATCCTGGGTTTCGTCAACGCACCGTCCTTGATGCAGCGTGTCGTCGCACGGCTGGATGGACAGACGGCCGACATGAGTGTGTATCATGAGAACAAAGAGGTCCTCTATGAAGCACTCACTTCCTACGGCTATGAAATGGTCGAGCCGAAGGGTGCCTTCTACATGTTCCCAAAGACCTTCCTGCCGGATGACAAGGCTTTCTGCGCGGCAGCCAAGGAGGAACATATCCTGATCGTTCCGGGCTCCACCTTTGCCTGCCCGGGGTACTTCCGCCTGGCCTTCTGTGTGTCCAGGGAAACGGTCAAAAACGCTTTGCCGGGCTTCAAACGGCTGGCGGAACAATATAAGTAAGCAAGATAAGCGCCTTTACTGCAAAGGCGCATTTTGCGTAAAAGAAAGGGGGGAGCCGGTATGGCGCTGGAGGTCCATCTGGAGGTCTTTGAAGGTCCTTTGGATCTGCTGCTGTTTCTGATCGAAAAGAACAAGGTCGATATCTATGATATCCCGATCTTTGAGATCACCCAGCAGTATGTAGAGTATCTGCGGCAGATGGAAGAAATGAACATGGAGATCGCCAGCGAATTCATCGTCATGGCGGCCACCCTGATCAATATCAAGGCCCGTATGCTGCTGCCTGTGGAAAAAACAGGGGATGAGGAAGAGGAGGATCCGAGAGAGGCTCTGGTCCGCCGCCTGATCGAATACCAGAAGTATAAGAACGCGGCCAAAAAGCTTAAAAGTCGTCTGCCGGATCCGGAGCGCTTGATCCTGATGCGCCGGGCGGAAACCATCCGGGGCGAGCGGCCGATCCCCAAGGTGGATGTGCTGCTGAAGGACGTGGAGGTGGAGCAGTTGTTCGCGCTCTACCAGCGGGCCGTCCTGATCAAAGAAGAAAGCTACGATACGGTGCGCGGCGGGTTCCGGTCCGTCGAGCGCGAAGAATATACAGTCGAGGAAAAGATCGATTCCCTGTTCAACATGCTGACATTGCTCAAACGGGTCAGTTTTGTGGATCTGCGCAAGGAGAGCCATTCCCGGCTGGAGACGATCACCATGTTCCAGGCGATGCTGGAGCTGGGACGTATGAACCTGGTCACCCTGTCCCAGGACGGGCTGTTCGGGGATATCATCATGAAACCACGACAAGAGGAAACTACGAATGGAAGCACGTAACGAACTGGAATGCTGGATCGAAGCAATGCTCTTTGCCTCCGGGGAACCGGTCGCTTTGGACAGCCTCGTGAAGGCTCTGGAGATCAGCCCGGAAGAGATCACCCAGGTGGTGCAGGGGCTGAAGGAACGCTATGACCGCGAGCACCGCGGCATGCAGATCCTTGCCCTGGAAAAGTCTTTTCAGATGACCACGCGTCCGGAGTATTATCCGCAGGTGCAGAAACTGTTCCGCTCCGGGCAGAAGATCACTCTGTCCGAGACGCAGCTCGAGACCTTGGCGATCATCGCTTATAAGCAGCCGGTGACCAAGCAGGAGATCGAGGACATCCGCGGCGTGCGTTCTGACGCGGTGGTCAACCGCCTGGTAGAATACAATCTGATCACAGAAAAGGGCCGCAGGAAATCACCGGGCCGGCCGGTACTGTTCGGTACCACAGACGAATTCCTGCGGAACTTTGGATATAGTACCTTGAAGGAACTGCCGCACCTGGATCCTGCCAATGCCGAGGAGATGGAGCAGATCCATCTGCAGGAGATCGCGCAGTTCGGAGAACCGGAACCGGAAACGCCGGTCAAGAAACCGCGTCCGGACGCAGGAGATCCTTTCCCATGATGCGGCTGCAGAAATTTCTCGCCCATGCCGGGGTCGGGTCGCTGCGCACATGCGAGCATTACATCGCTCAGGGGCTGGTGCAGGTCAATGGACAGACGGTGACCGCCATGGGTGTCCAGATCGATCTTGAAAAAGATGAGGTCAGCTTCCGTGGACGGCTGGTCCGTGGTGCGGAAGAAAAGGTCACGATCCTGCTGAACAAGCCGGAAGGCTATGTGACCACCAGCAAGGATCAGTTCGGCAGGCCTTCGGTTCTGGATCTGATCGATCTGCCGGGGGTACGGTTGTATCCCGTAGGCCGGTTGGATTACCAGACCACGGGCCTTTTGCTTTTGACGAATGATGGGGACCTGACCTATCGCCTGACCCATCCCCGCCATCATGTGGCGAAGACCTACGAAGCCCTGCTGCAGGGTGAGGTCACGGGTGTGGAGATCCGACAGCTGGAGAAGGGCGTCGTGCTGGACGATGGGTACCGGACCGGACCTGCAAAGGCCAGACTTCTAAGTCAGAAAGGGCGCAATTCCCTGGTCCGGCTGACGATTTTTGAAGGAAAGAACCATCAGGTGCGCCGTATGGCGAAAGCCATCCATCATCCGGTGCTGCATCTGAAGCGTGTGCAGATCGCTGATCTTACGATCGGTACATTGAAGGAGGGCGCCTGGCGCAAACTGACCGAGCAGGAGATACAGGAACTGAAGAAAGCCTGTGGCTCCGGCCGGAATGGCGGACAGGCCAGAAAATGATGAATCATACAGAAGATGTTTTGACACGGATCCGGGAACGGTATCCGCATATGAGCAAGGGCCAGAAAAAGCTGGCGGACCACATCACCCAGCATTATGACAAGGTGGTCTATATGACTGCGGCCAAACTGGGGCAGACCGTCGGTGTTTCGGAGTCCACGGTGGTCCGTTTTGCGGATGAACTGGGCTATGATGGCTATCCCGCCATGGCCGAGGCGCTGGAAAAGCTGGCCAAGGACCGGCTGACCTCCGTGCAGCGGATCGAGGTCTCGGACGAGCGCCTGGGCAAGGAGCACATCCTGACCACGGTGCTGCATGAGGATATCGACAATCTGAAGGCGACCCTGGAGCATGTGGATGAAACGGCCTTTTCTGAAACCGTCCAGCTGCTGAAAGGGGCGCGGCGGATCTACATCCTGGGTGTGCGCAGCTGTGCTTCGCTGGCTGGGTTCCTAAGCTTCTACCTGAACTTCATCTGCGAGGACGTGCGCCTGATCCAGACCAACAGTATCAGCGAGACTTTTGAGCAGATGATGAATGTGGGTGCGGAGGATGTGTTCATCGGCATCAGTTTTCCGAGGTATTCCCGCAGGACCGCCCGCGTCATGGAATTTGCCAAGTCCCGGGGCTGTACCTGCATCGCCATCACAGACGCGGACCAGTCACCGCTGGCCAATCTTGCGGACCAGTCCCTGTTGTGCCGCAGCAATATGATCTCTTTTGCGGATTCCCTTGTGGCGCCCCTCAGCGTGATCAACGCGCTGATCGTGGCACTGAGCCGGGAAAAACAGGAAGAGATCAAAGGAAAGTTTACAGATCTGGAGTCCATCTGGATGCAGTACGATGTGTACAACAGCGTGGATTCCGGTAAAGGATTATAATGAAACCGTATGATGTGATCGTGATCGGAGCAGGACCTTCGGGCATGACGGCAGCCGCCCAGGCAGCCAGCCAGGGCAGCAAGGTACTGCTTCTCGAACGCAATGAAAAAGCCGGCCGCAAGCTGGCAATCACCGGCAAGGGCCGCTGCAATCTGACCAATACGGCGGATGAGCGGGCGATGCTGGAACAAATGGTCTCCAATCCGAAGTTCATCCTGTCTTCCCTGCACAGGTATTCCCATACCGATGTGATGGAGCATATCGAGTCCCTGGGTGTGCCTTTGAAGGAAGAGCGGGGCGGCCGGGTCTTCCCGCAGTCGGACAAAGCCTTCGACATCGTGGACGCCCTGGTCAAGGACTGCCGCAGAAGCGGTGTACATATGTCCTTCGGTCAGATGGTGACCCGGGTGGAAAAAACACCCGAGGGCTTCCGCATAGAGACCGAAAAGGAGTCCTTCGAAAGCAGGACTGTGGTCCTGGCGACGGGCGGCATCTCCTATCCGACCACCGGTTCGACCGGGTTCGGCTATCAGGCAGCCAAGGCGCTGGGCCATACCCTGGTCCCATCCTATGGTGGACTGGTACCCTTGGTCACGAAGGAGACATGGCCAGGCACCTTGATGGGCCTGTCCCTGCGCAATGTGGCCGTTCGTGTGACGCAGAATGGCAAGACCCTGTTTTCTGATTTCGGGGAGATGCTCTTCACCCATTTCGGCATCAGCGGACCGGTCGTGTTGAGCGCGTCCAGCCGTCTGCGGCCCTTCCTGCGCAAGCAGAACGCAGCTTCCTTCCGCGAAACAGCGCCCATGATCTTCCATATCGACCTGAAGCCGGCGCTGGACCAGGAGACTTTGGAACGCCGGATCCAGCGGGATCTTGAAAAATATGCGAAAAAACAAATGCTGCACGCCATGGAGGATCTGTTGCCCAAACGGCTGATCCCCGTAGTGCTGGAGCAGGCGGGCATCGATCCGGAACGGCGGGCAGAGGGCCTGCCCAAGGCGCAGATCCGCGCTTTGACTGCTGCACTTAAGGATCTGCCGCTGACCCTTAAGGATACACGTCCGGTCACGGAGGCGATCATCACACAGGGCGGCGTCTCAGTGAAAGAGATCGATCCAAAGACCATGGCCTCCAAGCTTGTACCGGGGCTGTTTTTTGCCGGCGAGCTGATCGATGTGGATGCCCTGACCGGCGGATTCAACCTGCAGATCGCTTTTTCCACAGGTAAGGCAGCAGGTGCTGGTGTCGTTACATACCTGCAGACACAGGAACAATCATAAATCTTCCAGGAGGATAAGATCATGATGACAATTGCTATGGATGGACCGGCGGGTGCCGGTAAAAGTACTGCGGCGAAGCTGGCCGCGAAGGCTCTGGGGATCCATTATGTAGATACAGGCGCCATGTACCGGGCGATCGCCTATGGTATCCTGACGGCAGCGCCTGCGGATGACGCGGTAGAGGCCTGCGTCCGGGATTTGGACGTTCGGGTCGACTATATCGAAGATGAACAGCACGTCTACGTCAATGGCGAGGACGTCATGGGTGTGATCCGCACACCGGAAGTCTCCGCCGCGGCGAGCCGCTATGCAGCTTTGCCTGTGGTCCGTGAGAAGCTTCTGGGCGTACAGCGCACCATCGCTGAACAGTTTGACGTGGTGATGGACGGCCGTGACATCGGCACCGTTGTCCTGCCCCATGCGGAGACCAAGATCTTCATCACTGCGGACCCGGCAGAACGTGCCCGCAGACGCGCTCTGGAACTGGAGCAGCGTACCGGTGAAAAGCAGGACGTGGACGCCATCGAGAAGGAGATCCGTGAGCGTGATTATCGGGACAGCCATCGGGAGATCGCGCCGCTGAAGCAGGCGGATGACGCGGTGCTGCTGGATACGACGCATATGTCGATCGAGGAGGTCGTAGCCGAGGTCTGCCGTCTGGCACGAGCTAATCATGCCTGAGATCCGTCTGGCCAAGACCGCCGGTTTCTGTTACGGTGTGCGCAATGCGGTCGAGATCGCGGAGCAGACAGCGAAGGAAACCCAGAAGACGATCTACACCTACGGACCGCTGATCCATAACCAGGCGGTGGTGTCCCATCTGGAGGAGATCGGCATTCATGCGGTGGAGTCTTTGGACGAACTCCATGCGGGCGATACGGTCATCATCCGGGCACACGGTGTCGGCCGGGACACGTACCGGCAGATGGAGGAGCGGGGGCTCAAGGTCATCGACGGGACCTGTCCCCGGGTGCAGATGATCCACAGGATCGTGGAAGAGCAGGAGCAGGAAGGCAGAACGATCCTGATCTTCGGAGATCCTGCACATCCAGAGGTCCGGGGGATCGCCGGATGGTGTAAAAGGGCGCCATTTATCATTTCTGAGGAGTCAGAACTGGAAGAATTGGCGCTGGATCTGGATACACCCATCGCTTTGGTAGCACAAACAACATTTAATCAATATAAATTTCTCAAAATGGTTGAGAAATTAAAAAAAGTAGGTTATAATAATAGTAGTGTGTTTTCAACGATCTGTCATGCGACGAAAAAGCACCAGGAAGAGGCAGTGCTTTTGGCGGAGCAGGCATCAGTCATGGTCGTTATCGGCGGAAAACACAGCTCCAATACATGCAAGCTATATGAATTGTGCCGGAACATGTGTCCAAACACCTTCCTGGTCGAGGACGCCCAGGATCCGGTCATGCGGGAGGTGCTTGCCTGTATGAGTCAGAACGATGGCATCGTTGGGGTCACAGCGGGGGCATCCACGCCGGATTATATCATGCAGGAGGTATTAGGAAACATGAGCGAAAACAAGAATTTCGAAGAAATGCTCAATGAAACTTTCAGGGAGGTCCATTCCCGGGATATCGTTAAGGGTACAGTTGTGCAGGTTACTGAGACGGAAATCGTCTTTGACATAGGCTACAAGTGCGATGGAACGATGACAAAGGATGAGTTTGGTGGGACCGATGAGCCGCTCGAGCAGCAGGTCCATGTAGGTGATGTGATCGACGTAATGGTCGTTAAAGTAGGAGACAGCGAAGTAACCTTAAGCCGCCGCCGTCTGCTTCAGAACAAAGCTAATGCCGCTCTGCAGGATTCTCTGGATAACAAGACCGTATTGAAGGGTGTCGTAACCGAGTCCTTCGATAATGGTGTCGTCGTATTGTATGAATGCGTTAAGGTCTTCATTCCCGCTTCTCTGGTCGATGTACGTCGTGTTGCTGACCTCAGCACGCTGATCGGACAGGAAGTATCTTTCCGCATCATTCGTCTGCAGCCGCGCCGCCGCCGCGTCCTGGGCGACCGCCGCAGCGTCATTGCAGAAGAAAACGCTGCAAAGCGTGAAGAAACGCTGAAAACACTGGAGATCGGTGCCCGCGTCAAGGGTACTGTCAAGACGCTGACCAACTTCTGCGCCTTCGTCGATCTGGGTGGCATCGATGGTATGCTGCACATTTCCGAGATGGGCTGGAACGTGGTCCGTCATCCGAACCAGGTCCTCAAGGAAGGTCAGGAGATCGAAGTCCTGATCAAGGACATGAACCTGGAAAAGAACCGCATTTCTCTGAGCACCCGTTTCCCGGAGACCAACCCCTGGAATGGTGTCGAGAAAGAATTCGCAGTCGGTTCCATCGTTGAAGGTAAAGTCGTTCGTTTCGCTGATTTTGGCGCGTTCGTCGAACTGAAGAAGGGTGTGGATGCCCTCATCCATATCTCTCACATCTCCCGCAAGTTCGTCAAGGCCCCTGGCGATGTTCTGAAGATCGGCGATATCGTTCAGGCGAAGGTCATCGACCTCAACATCGAGCAGAAGCGCATCGCTCTGTCCCTGCGCGAGCTTGAGCCGGAAGAACCCGCTGAGTTCATCGAAGAAGTCATCGATGAGGCGGA
>CADBPG010000116.1 GCA_902796435.1 uncultured Eubacteriales bacterium
AGTGGTCCAGCCAGCGGTCCAGCGAACGGTACGGAAATCGTAGAGCTTATGCTTTGTGCCCTCCGCTCGATCTCCTGTGTCAGCCAGGCATCGCATCGGATGTAGCGGGCCAGCAGGTTCCATTGGAGTTCTCTGAACCTCTCGCACGCCTGTTTCACCTTCTCCTCCGGCAGCATGTTCATCAGCTCTGTGAACGTCTGCTCCGGTTTCTCGCCTCTTGCTGCTTCCTCGCTGGCCAGCTCAGTGTCCATGCCTCTACCGTCCACATGCTTGTGCTTCAGCACGTACATGACCGCCTCGATCAGGTCGTTTGAAAAACAGGGATGTGAAAAATCCATCGGCAGGTAGAATGGTGGTTCACCAGTCAGGTCAGGCAGGATTTTCGTCATCTCTCCGAACTGCTCTGTCTTTCGCATGGTCTCCAGAATCCAAAGCGCTGCGCCGATGGTCAGGTCATTGTTCTGGTTCAAATCGTTGTAAGTCCGCAGTGGCCTGATTTCCGCGTCGACCAGGGTTTCAAGCACCGAATCTTGGCACAGCCTTCCGAACTCAACTTCTGCGCGATCGTAGAAAGCCATGAGCGCCTTGCATCTCCGGGCACCAAAGGAGCCGTAGAGCAGGGCTGGTTCGCTCCTGCCGATCACGTCCTCCAGTTGATTCTCGAAACGCTTGAACTCGCTTTCAATGTAGCGTTTCCGCTTGTTTGGCGTGCTGTAGTCTGACATTTTCTTCACTTCCAAATCCTCCAACTTCAAAGTATCGCCTGGCGGCTTCTTCAAGGTCTTTTGTGCCATTCGGCGTATGTAATCAATCACTCCGAAGCAAGAATTAGTCAACCGGTTAAATTGATAAATAAGTGTGAACTCGAGAACCTCTCTCGCTGCTGTCCTTTTTACTCTGCTCCCCCCTGTGACCAACCGGTTTCCCCGTGACCAACTGCTCCCCCTGTGCCGATGACATGCGGCATCTGTGTTTGCCTGTGGTCATCGGCACAAGGGGAGGCTGGAGAAACATCATTTCCCATGGCAGTGCTTGTACTTCTTCCCGCTTCCACAAGGGCAGGGGTCATTCCTGCCGACCTTCACAACCCGGCGCTCACCATAGGGTCCGACCGTGGCGAAGGAGTCGATGGAGCTGTAGTCCACATTCGCGCCCATGGCCCTCAGCTGCGGTTCCGCTTCTTTCAGCGTCTTCGCAAACGCGGCGCTTCCAGGCATGATCGTAGGCATCCCGCGGTGCTTCGGCATTTTCTTTGCCAATTCAGCCGGCGGCCAGCCCTTTCGGTTCCTGTTATTGACGCTGTTGAGAAATGCATTCACCATCGGCATCATGGCGTTCAGTGACTGAATGGTCGGCACTTTCGCGAGCATCTCCGGCGGCAGCTCTTTTCCTTCTTCCAGACCAACGGACTTCGGATACATCCCACTAATTACCGCGTTTATGCCTTCCATCATTTCGATCTTCCCTGTGGACAGCCTGGGCCAGAGGTCCTTCAGGTATGCCGGGTCAGCACCGACAGACTTAATCTTGGCCTCCAGCGCAGTCATGGCTGAGGAACTGATATATCCGCTCTCCATCAGCTCCTCGATCTGCTTTGCAGTCGGAATCCAGTACGGCTGATCCTCGATTACGCTGTTCTCTTTTCTCAACACTTGCAGCTCATCGAGGTCGAAGTGCAGGCTTGCATAAGGGTTACCGTTCTTGTCGGCTTCCTTAAACATCCCCAGCATCGGGTCTGTGGTCGCGATCAGCGGACTGACCGTTTCTCCGTCACAGACCATCATGGAGCCGCTGTCGAAGAACTCCATAATCTGTTCAGTCGTAACCTTCTCGCCTTTCGTGGCGTAGAGTTCCTGAAGGACTGTAATGGGGTACTCTCCGTACAGGAACTCCCCCGCCGTAATGCAGGTGTCTAGCCAAGCCTTATCCATTATACTTCACGCTCCAATCTTTCCAGGGCTCTTGGCCCCCTCTTATTTTTCTGCAGCTTAACTCTGAATTTCATACATAGCCACGACTGTTTCTCAAAGCAGGTTATAGTCACTGCTGTCATCCTTGTGCCAGCCCTGGCTCTTCGCCCATTCCTTCAGCTGTGTCTTACTCATGCCGTTCTCGTCCGTCTCGCCGCGCTGCATTGTGTTTATCGAGCGGATGAAGTCCACATAGCCACTGGTACCGCCAACATCCTCGATCAGCATCTCGCCATCCCTGGCAAGCAGCACAGGCCGATATGTCACCCTGGCTTTGATGTTGCTCTTGTCCAGCATATCTTGCGTGATCTTCCCGACCAGATCCACACAGTTTCGGCTGCCAGTGATCCTGATCTGCCAGTTATCGCCGAAGTCATACTGATAAAGAAGCTCATCCGTAAAGCTGTATACGAACGGCTGTTTCATCGGAGAGTCCAGACCAAGCTCCAGAATCTCCTCGATCTCACCCTGCATACCATCATCCAGCATCTCCTGGTACGTGCTGACGTCTTCACCTTCCTGGAACTCGTCAGTACAATGCATATTCCGCACAGCCAGAACCTGCCCTATCGGCAGCCGCTCAAGGAGGTCAAACGCTCCGCGTTCAAATATCTGGTTCAGAAGGCTTACCGGAAGATCCCGCAGCTTCACGACTTCCACCCTGAACCCCTTCACGTACTTATCCGCTTTCGGCGGGTCAAATTTTCTGCCATCCCATCCGTACACCGGCCGGCACCTGAGAGCCACCGGCTCCTTATCATCCTGATAATTCCCATACTCCACATAGTACTCCCGGTCCAGGTTAACCCGCTCCATGCTCTCCCGGCTGGCCAGCAGACCTTCACCCCAGCACTGTGACACACAGGGACCGGTGTACTTCTTCCGCAGCCAATTCTTAAAACTCCCCCGCTCATAGTCATCAGCCCAGAACTCAGCGTTCTCATCCATGAGCGGTGACCTGTAAATCACGCCAACCTGGTGCATCCACTGCTCCACGGACTCCGTGAACTTCTCTACCCTCTCATCAGACAGATAAAACCGATGCAGGTGAGAGTTGGTGAAACCGAAGGCTCGTTGAATCACATAGTGGAGAGCATAAAGCGGAAGGTCATCGGATACCACAATATCCCGGCTGATGGTCTCGCCCTCCATCGCTCCATACTTGTGCATGACCTCCTTCTCAGCATCGCTAAAGTCCGCATCAAGCTCCAGGTGCAGCCGGATCATCTCCCTGGGTTCATAGGGAAGATCCTCTCCGTACAGCTCCTGAAGATCCAGTGTGTTTCTGTCATACAGGGCACCGGGGAATTCCCCGAGTTCCAACACTTCCTCCGGCGTCAGGTTCTCCTTCGCCCTCAGTCTCTCCCTTTCCTCTGCGCGGTCATCGCCGGGCAGCTCGATACCGCCTGCCTCTAATGCCGCTCTTGCACGTTCGCCAGCCTCTCTCATCATCTCATAGGTGATTCTGGGTCTGCGCGAGTCCGTCTCTATGAACGACAGTTTGCTGTCAAGCTCCTTCTTCCAATCATTGGTGCTGTCCATATCCTGTTTTCTCTCTCCTTCCTTCTTCTGTTCCTGCCGCTCCTTCTGCATCCGCTCGTATGCCCGGTACTCACGCATGGCTTTGGCATGGTCGGAAGCTGTATCTGATCCGTGGATCTCATCCTCATAAGGCAGGTTTGAGGACACGGTGCCGACAGACACACCCAGTGTTTCAGCCATCTCCTTTACGCTCATTCCCTGACTTCTCAATTCCTGGAGCTTCCTGGAAAGAGG
>CADBPG010000117.1 GCA_902796435.1 uncultured Eubacteriales bacterium
GCGGATGAAGGGAATCGAACCCCCACGATGTTACCATCGGCAGATTTTGAGTCTGCTGCGTCTGCCAGTTCCGCCACATCCGCAGACGGGCCTTTCTTATAGATAGGCAAAAGATATGATAACACGCGCATTTCGCAGTGTCAAGCATTTTATCAAGTTTTCGGTAAAAAATGGACATATGCAGCGAAATATGATATACTGTTTCAGTAACTGTTTTTGCGTATGAAGGGAGAAGATCATGGCTGGAAAATTACTGCTGATCGATGGATATTCCATTGCGAACCGTGCGTTTTACGGCATTCCGTTACTGTCCAATGCGGAGGGTATCTACACCAATGCCGCCTACGGTTTTGTCGGGATCCTGCTCAGGGTCATGAAGCTGGAAGAGCCTACGGCCATCGCTGCCGCGTTCGATCTGAAGGCACCCACGTTCCGTCATAAAATGTATGCGGAGTACAAGGGCACCCGCAGTAAGATGCCGGAGGAGCTGCTGTCGCAGATCCCCATGATCCAGGAACTCCTTGCCTCCATCAAAGTCCCTTCCTTCAGCAAGGAGGGCTACGAGGCGGACGATATCCTGGGTACTCTGGCCAAGAAGTACGCGGAAGCAGGCGGGTCCGTGACCATCCTGTCGGGTGACAGGGACTTGCTGCAGCTGGCAACGGATCAGATCAAGATCATGATCCCCAAAACCCAGAAGGGCGGCACTGAGCTGGAATCCTACTATCCGCAGGACGTGGTCGCCAAATACGGGGCGGATCCGGCGGGCTATCTGCAGATGAAGGCCCTGATGGGTGATAGTTCCGACAATATCCCCGGCGTTCCTTCTATCGGTGAAAAGACGGCAGCCAAGATTATTGCCCAGTTCGGCACCATCGAGGAGGCCATCCTGCACGCGGATGAGGTCAAACCGCCGCGGGCAGCCCAAAACCTGAAAGAATTTGCGGACCAGGCCCGGTTCAGCCTGGAACTTGCCACCATTTGTACCGATGTACCGTTGGACTCCTATGAAGTCCCGGCCTGGCAGGAGGAGCATCTCCATGAGGCTGCCTGGCTGGATTTGTTGAAGCGTTATAATTTCAAGAGCCTGTTGGAACGCTTTGCCACAGAGATCGAAAACAAGGACGAAGAGACGGCCGAACTGCCTGCTGTCCATGAGCTTCAGACGGTGGAAGAGGTCGATGCCTATTTGGCAGATGTACACCAGTTGGCGGTCCGTCTGTCCAGGGACGAGGCGCTCATCGGCTTTGCCCTGCAGGCAGACAAAAAGGAGCCGGTCTGGGTCGATGGTACGCACAAGGAAAGGCTGCTCAAGGCCTTTGCCGATCCCAAGGTGCAGCTCATCGGTCATGACATAAAAGAAGAAATCCGCTGGATGCTGGAGGAAGGCAGCCGGCCGGGCCAGGTCTATATGGACACCATGGTGGCCGCGTATCTGCTGAACCCCTCCAAAGACTCCTATTCGATCGCTGAATTGAGCAGCGTATATAACCATCATACGATCCCGGCCGAGGAGGAAGTCCTGGGCACGGGTGCCAAGCGGAAAAAGATCGCGGAGGTCGAGCCCGGCCTGTGGCATAGTTTTGCCGGCGCCGAGGTGCATGCGGTCATGGAAATGACAGAGGCCCTCAAGGAGGCTCTTGCCCAGGCGGACATGCTGACCTTGTTCGAGACCATCGAACTGCCTTTGATCGAGGTCCTGGCCTCCATGGAGTACGAGGGCATCCGGGTGGATCCCGAGGTGCTTAAGGAATATGGTGTCTCCCTGCGGGCCGAGGTAGACAATGTGCAGGATCGCATCTATCAGGAGGCGGGCGAGGTCTTCAACATCAATTCTCCGAAACAGTTGGGGCAGATCCTCTTCGAGAAGCTGGGCCTGCCGGCGGCGAAGAAGACCAAATCCGGCTATTCCACTTCGGCGGACGTGCTGGATAAATTAAAGGGCCGCTATCCCATCGTGGATGATGTGCTCCGGTACCGGCAGCTGACCAAGCTGGACAGCACCTACATCGAAGGTCTGGTACCCTGCATCCATCCGGAAGATGGAAAGATCCACTGCCGTTTCAAGCAGACGGTCACGGCCACCGGGCGTCTGTCCAGTACAGACCCGAACCTGCAGAACATCCCCATCCGTATGGAGCTGGGACGGCAGCTGCGTAAGGCTTTCGTTCCGAAGAGTCCGGATTATTTCTTCATGGATGCGGATTACTCGCAGATCGAGCTGCGGCTGCTGGCACATATGTCGGCGGATGAAAAGATGATCGCGGCCTACAAAGAGGGCAGGGATATCCATACGATCACGGCCTCCCAGGTCTTTGGGATGCCTCCGGAAATGATCACGCCGGCGCAGCGCAGTGCGGCGAAGGCGGTCAGCTTCGGCATCGTCTATGGGATCAGCGCCTTTTCACTGAGTGATGATCTGCATATCTCCCAGAAGGAAGCGGCAGATTATATCAACCGGTATTTCGCCCAGTATCCACATGTACGCGGCTTCCTGGATGACTGTGTCGCCATGGCGAAGGAAAACGGGTACGGTGTCACGATCTTTGGCCGGAAGCGTCCGATCGATGAATTGAAGTCCTCGAACTTCAACATGCGCTCCTTCGGCGAGCGTGTGGCGAAGAACATGCCCATCCAGGGCAGCGCGGCCGACATCATCAAGATCGCCATGATCCGTGTCTACGACAGGATCCGGCGCGAGGGCTTGAAGAGCCGGCTGATCGTGCAGGTCCATGATGAATTGCTGATGGAGGTCTATCGTCCGGAGGAGGATCGGATCTATAAGATCCTCGAGGAGGAAATGCAGGGTGCGGCGGATCTTCGCGTCCCATTGGAGATCGATGTGCACACTGGAGAAAACTGGTATGAAGCAAAATAAAAAGATCATCGGTCTGACAGGGACCATGGCATCCGGAAAAAGCACCGCAGCCGCCTATTTCAGGGATACAGCAGGTATCCCGGTGATCGATGCGGACAAGGTGGGACATGAAGTCCTTAAAGATCCGGAAGTCATCCAGGCGCTGACAGAAGCCTTCGGAGCGCAGATCCTTAAAGATGGCGCAATCGTGCGCAAAGCCCTGGCAGATGCCGCTTTTGTGGATGAAGAGCATACAGAGCGCCTCAACCAGATCACACACCCGGTCATCTGCGGGCGGATCCAGAGGGAGATCGATTGCTTTCTGGCATCCGAGGATGAAGCACCTTTCATGATCATCGAGGCCTATGGCCTGCTGCAGTCAGACCTGAAGTCGATGGTGGATGAAGTCTGGGCTGTGGGCTGTGACAGGCGGACCCGGATCCGGCGCATCATGCAGCGCAATGGCCTGACCGAGGAAGAGGCCAAAACGCGGATCAGCAGCCAGTGGCCGGAAGAAAAATACCGGGAAGCGGCCGACGTCTATCTGGATGGCAGCGGAACGGAAGCATTTTTGAAGGAGCAGTGCAGGATCTTACTGCAAAGGTATATAGATCATTTATGAAAAAGAAAATATTGTCGCAGATACACTTAGGGCTCGCCCTGCTGTTGATCTTCTCGCTGCTGACAGGCTGCGCGGCGATCGAGCGGTGGCAGGCGGAACGCCGCGGTGAATCGACATCGGAAGAGGAAAGTATACAGCCTCCGACGCCGGAGGAGAGTCCAGTGGAGGAAGAGTCCCAGGAAGAGGAGGCGGAGCCTGCTCCGGCCAAGGGCGGCAAGCTGGTCGTTTCCATGGTCATGCAGGATGTGTACAACCCTCTGCTGGTGTCGGATGCTTATGCCGCCCAAGCCTTTTTCCTGCTGTACAGCCCTCTGCTGGACATCGATGAGACCGGCACGCTCGGCCCCTCCATCGCGTCGGCCTGGACCATGTCCGAGGACAACCGGGAGGCAGAACTCACCATCAATCCGGACGCGAAATGGCAGAACGGCAAGAAGATCACCGCGTGGGACGTGGATTTTTCGATCTCTGTCCTGAAACGCCATGAAGAGGCGGCCTTCCATGAATGCGTCCAGTATGTATCCGGTTCGGAAGTCAAGGATGACGAGCACCTGAGCGTCTATTTCACCCGCAGTTCGCCCTTGAACCTGAACCGTCTGTATTTCCCGGTCATTTCCTATGACTATTACAGCAATGGTACCCACGCTACGGAGCCCATGGGCAGTGGACCCTACAAGGTCTCTTCCTACGTGCGCATGGAGAAATTCATCCTGGAGGAGAACCCGGAGTATTTCGGCAAACACCCCTACATCACCCAAGCGGAGATCATGCTGACCCGCAGTGAGGTCCGGATGGACTCCTTCGACCGGGGCATCACGAATATCGTGTACAGTCCGGATATCCCCTGGAGCACATACATGAACAAGGGCGATACCACACTGCATACCTTCTCCACATCGGAGTTGGAGACGGTATGTTTCAACCTGAACCGGATCCGGGAGCGGAGCCAGCGCAAAGCAGTCGCCTATGCGCTGGATGCCCAGAGGATCCTGCGGTCCACCAACGTGGATAAGGGTGACGTGACTGAGGTCCCGATCTCTCCGGTACGCTGGTATGGGCCCACCAACCCCTCCCGCTACGGACAGAGTTCTGAGAAGGTCGCGGAACTTCTGGATATGACGGAACAGCATAGTTTTACCATCCTGATCAACGAGGAGGATGAGCTGCAGGAGCATATCGCGGAGGAAATGCAGGTGGAAATGGCGGAGCAGGGCCTGATCCTGAATATCGATCTGAAGAGCCAGACCGACTATCTGCAGGACCTGATCGACCGCAATTATGACCTGGCCATCGTGGAACATGAGGTGGACTCTGACGTGGAACTGGAGGCCATGCTGGTCTCCGACATGAACTACCCGGGCTATGTCAGTTCCGATATGACCGAGCGGATCACCGCCATCAGCACGAAGACCCAGGCGCAGGACGTGCACCAGGCCTTCGTGGCGGTGGGGGATCAGCTGGCCGAGGACCTGCCCTATTATTGCCTGTTCTTCAAAAAGCAGGCATCCATGACCGGTGCCGGAATCTATGGCCATCTTGCACCTTCGCAGTGCAATGTGTTCCGAGGGATCGAGAATCTGTACATGGCCGTTAAAGGGAGCGAGTGACAGACGATGGGTTACTGGAACAGCCGCGGCCTGCGCGGCAGTGTATTTGAAGAGCTGATCAATCTGACGAATGAGCAGTATGAGAAGCGGGGGATCGCCCTGATCCAGAAGATCCCCACGCCGATCAAACCTGTGGAGTTCGATACGGCGAAGCGGACCATCAAACTGGCGTACTTTGAACAGAAAAGTACCGTCGATTATATCGGCGTCATGGATGGGATCCCAATCTGCTTCGACGCGAAGGAAACGGCCAGGAAAAGCCTGCCCTTCAGCAACATCCATGAGCACCAGGTGGAATTCATGAAGAAGTTTGACCATCAGGGCGGGCTTGCCTTCCTGCTGGTGCATTTCACGGATGAGGATTCTTATTATCTGCTGCCGTTGGAGGTTCTGTGTCATTATTTCGAACATGCGGACATCTTGAAGACCCATTCCATTCCTCGAGACGCTTTTTCGGAACGGTACCGGATCCAACCTCCGGAGGGCGGGCTCTTCAATTATCTGAAGACGGCGTTGGATTACTATGAGGACAAGAAAGAAAAATAGCTTGATTATTGCCGGGAAGTCGAGTATAGTTATGCAGGATATCGACCCTGTTTTGGAGGAGAATTATGGCTGGATATAAGATCGTACTGGATGCTATGGGTGGCGACGAAGCGCCGCGTTGCAATGTGGAAGGTGCCGTGCTGGCCCTTGCCGAGGATCCGGAACTTTCCCTGGTCCTGACGGGACCGGAACCGGTTCTGAAAAAGCTTCTGGACGAGCAGAAGCAGGCCGGACGTGCCTGGGACGAGGGGCGGCTTACCATCGTCCACACCGACCAGATCATCGAGAATGAGGAGCATTCCCCGGTGGAAGCCGTGCGCAATAAGCGGGATTCTTCCATGGGACTGGCCTTCCAGATGGTGCGCAGCAAGGAAGCAGACGGCATGGTCTCTGCCGGTAATACCGGAGCCCTGCTTTCCGGCGGCACGCTCATCGTCGGCCGTATCAAAGGAGTGCAGCGTCCTGCGCTGACACTGCCTCTGCCCACAGGCAACCCGCCGACAGTTATGCTGGACATGGGCGCCAATATGGATGCCAAGGCTTCCTATCTGGTACAGTTCGCCCACATGGCGTCGATCTATTACCGTGCCATGTACGGCGTCAAGGAGCCTACGATCTCCCTGCTGAACGTGGGCGTGGAAGAAGGCAAGGGCAATGATCTTGCCAAGGAAGTCTACGATCTTCTGAAGGCCGACACCGGGATCCATTTCGTCGGTAACATCGAGGCCCGGGACGTTATGCTGGGCACCAGCAACATCGTAGTCACCGATGCTTTCGCGGGCAATGTCTTCCTGAAGAGTGTTGAAGGAACCGCGAAGTTCATCATGAACCAGCTGAAGGCCGGTGTATCCGGTTCTCTGAAGGCCAAGATCGGCGCACTGCTGATGAAGCCGGTGCTGAAGGGCCTGAAGAGCAGTCTGGATCCGTCGTCTGTCGGCGGCACACCGCTTCTGGGTGTCAAAGGCGCTGTCATCAAGGCACATGGCAATTCCGATGCCATGGCGATCAAGAATGCCATCAAACAGTGCAGCCGCTTCATCTCCTCGGGTGTCAACCAGCAGATCGAGCAGGAGATCCGGGCATAAGGACGGGAAAGGAGCTCTATATGGATGATTTCTTGGCCTTAGGGCAGATCCTGGAGGATGCACTGGGCATCGACCGTGATGAGATCCAGGAAGATAAAAAACTGCGGGAAGACCTCGGCGCGGACTCCGTAGACCTGTTCCAGATCTACGTGGCCATGGAAGAGGAGTACGGGATCGAGTTGGACACCGATGAGACGGACCATGTGTCCACCATCGGTGATCTGATGCAGATCATCCGCGATTACGCGTGATCCAAGCAAAAGAAAGGCGGACCCAACGGGTGCTTCGCCTTCTTTTTCATGAAAGAGGAAGAAAGTAACATGGATGAAACCAAAAAACTGACTCGTCTGGAGTCGGTGCTGCAATATACTTTTACGGATACGAACCTGCTGCGTCTGGCAATGACCCATAGTTCGTATGCGCATGAGTATCTTGCGGATCCGGACTTTTACAATGAGCGGATCGAATTTCTTGGGGACGCGGTCCTGGAACTGGCCGTCTCCAACATGCTGTATCATACGATGCCCGGGCAGGAGGGGGATCTGTCCCGCAGACGGGCGCAGATCGTCTGCGAGCCTTCGCTGGCCTATGTCGCACGGGCACTGGGGCTGGGGCCTTTCCTGTATCTCAGCCGTGGTGAGGATAAAAACGGCGGCCGCCAGCGGGATTCGATCCTGTCGGACTTTGTCGAAGCGCTGATCGGTGCCTTATATCTGGACGGCGGCTATGACGCGGCCTTCCGGTTCATCGAGCGGGAGATCCTGTCCAGACTGGCGGAGATCGATGCCCACACGGAGCTGGATTACAAGACCCTATTGCAGGAGACGGTGCAGGCAGAGCATATGAGCCCTGTCTATACACTGGTGCGGGAGGACGGACCTCCCCATGACCGAGTCTTCACCATGCAGGTCTCCATCGATGGAAAGGTCCTGGGTACCGGGACCGGCCGTTCCAAGAAGGCTGCGGAGCAGCATGCGGCCCGCACGGCATTAGAGCAGATCAAAGACTGATATGGAGAATATATGGAACTGAAACGTGTTGAAATGATCGGCTTCAAATCCTTCCCGGAGAAGCTGAGTGTAGAATTTGACCGGGGCATCACGGCGATCATCGGTCCCAACGGCAGCGGAAAGAGCAATATTTCAGACGCCATCCGCTGGGTTTTGGGCGAGCAGAGCGCCAAGTCTTTGCGTGGCTCCAAGATGGAGGATGTCATCTTCGCGGGCACGGAGCGCAGGCGGCCTTTAGGCTATGCCCAGGTCACCCTGGTCCTGGACAACCATGATCATAAGATCCCCCTGTCCTTCGATGAGATCTCCATCTGCCGCCGGGTCTATCGTTCCGGTGAGAGCGAATACTTTGTCAATCAGATCAAATATCGTCTGAAGGACATCCATGAAATGCTCATGGATACCGGTATCGGTAAGGACGGTTATTCCGTCATCGGGCAGGGCCGTATCGACCAGCTGCTTTCCACAAAGCCGCAGGAACGGCGCCTGATCTTCGAAGAAGCCGCTGGTATCGTCAAGTTCAAGACCCGCAGGGATGAGGCCCGCAAGCAGCTGGCGGAGGAGGCGCTTTCTCTGGAACGCGTCAATGACCGGCTGCTGGATATGGAGCAGCGTCTGGCACCTTTGAAGTCCCAGGCGGAGACGGCCCGCAAGTACAAAGAACTCAATGACGAACTGACCGTTTACGAGATCAATAATTTCCTGGACCAATATAACCAATATAAGGCTCAGTATGACAAGAATGCGGCGGAAATGGAGCGGTTGACGCAGGATCTGGCCGAGGCGGGTGCCCGGCAGGAGGCTGCGAAGGAACGTTCCACCCGTCTGGCGCAGGAAGCGGAAAGCGCGGGAGCGGCTGTCACCGCGGTCTACAATGAACTCAGCCAGGCCCGCCTGAACCGAGAAACGGCAGAAGGCGAGAAGCGTCTGGCAGAGCAGGAAAAGGAACATCTGGAGCAGGAGATCCGCTTAAGCACCCAGCGGCTCAATGAGGTCAAGGAAAAGCTGGCCCAGCGCAGCCACATGGTATCCCTCGAGGAGAAAAACCTGAAGGATCTGGAAAAGCAGGATCAGGAGAAGGAAGCGCGGCAGAACCAGAGCATCGAGGAGGACCGCAGACAGTCAGAGGAACTGCTGCGCTGCGGACAACTGCTGCTGCAGAAGGAACATGAGGTATCCGAAGCCCGGGCCATCGTGGAAGATCTGGACGTGCGCCGTGCCCGCATGGAAGCGCAGGTCGAGCAGACCGCCCAGTCCTTGACCGGTGTGGATGAGCATGTTTCCGACTTGATCCGCACCGCGGCAGACAATGACCGCAAGATCAAAGAAGCGGAAAAAAAGGAGCAGGAACTGGCGGAAGAGGAAGCGGCAGTTTCTTCCACCATCGATACACTGCAGGAGCAGGAAGAGAACCTGAAGGCAGAGCAGCGAGCACTGCAGCAGAAGGCAGATGAACTGCAGGCAGAGATCCGCCGTTTGACGGACCGCATCAAGTGGCTTGAGGACCTGGAGCATGAGTACGAAGGGTATTCGGCCAGTGTCCGCACCGTCATGCAGCTGAAGGACCAGCACCCGCTGGAGTGGCGTGCCATCCGCGGCACGGTCGCCGATGTGCTCCGGGTACCGGACCATCTGACCACTGCTCTGAACGTGGCCTTAGGTGCGGCTGTCCAGAACATCATCGTGGACACGCAGAATGACGCCCATAAGCTGATCGAGATCCTGCGCAGCCGGAAAGCCGGCCGTGCCACCTTCCAGCCCTTGAACAGCGTCACGGGCCGGGATCATGGCCGCAGTGCGGGCGAGATCGAGCGCATGACGCAGCAGGATGGGAAGATCCTGGGCTTCGCGGATGATTTGATCTCCTTTGATCCGGTGTACCAGAAGGTCGTAAGCCGGCTTTTGGCCAATGTGATCGTGGTGGAGGACTTTGAGACCGGCGCCCGGCTCAGCCGCCAATACAATGCCTATTACCGGATCGTCACCTTAAAGGGTGATATCTTCAATATCGGTGGTTCCATCACCGGTGGCAGCCAGACGGAGCGCAGCAGCCACATTCTAGGCCGTCGGGCAGAAAAAGAACATACTGCAGCGCAGCTGAACGAGCAGAAGGAAGCCTTCCGGGTGCTGGCGGCCCAGGTCGCAGGCCTCAGACATGAGCGGGACGCTCTGAGCCTGAAGGTCCAGGATGAGAAAGACCGCCTGTACCAGGTCCAGGAGGACCGTCTGTCCCTGAACCAGGAGCTCAGCCAGTATCGTTTCGTATCGGAACAGCTGAACCAACAGAAGGACCAGTTCGACCGCGAACAGCAGGAACAGGCTCTCGAAATGGAAGAGCGTGACAGACGCCTTGCAGAGCTGAAGGAAACGCTGGCTCAGGCAGAGGCAAGCTTCCAGGACCTCAGCCAGGAGGCGGAGGCGCTGCGCACTGAACAGGCAGAACGCCGCCAGAAAAACGAGCAGCTGCGCAATGAACTGACACAGCTGCAGTTGGAGCGCGGCTCCATCAACCAGCAGAGAAGCTCCTTGGAACGCACGATGGAGTGGGAATACAACGAGATCGAGGACCTGAGCACGGAAGCGGACCAGATCCTGGATCAGACCGCATCCGCCAGAGAGCGGATCGGGGAGACTGCCGGTAAGATCGAAACCAGTGCCGATCAGATCGAGAAGCTGACAAAAACCATCGAGCAGCTGACAGAGCGCAGCCAGAAACTGGAAACTCTGAAAAGTTCAAAGGATAAAGAGCGGGAGCAGACCATCAATGATACGGAAGAAGCGATCCGCATCTATTCCGGTCTGGAGAAGGAGCAGATCCGCGTAGAGAGCGCCTTCAACCGTGCTAAAAAGGATCTGACTAATCTGCAGGACCAGATCTGGGAGAAATACGAACTGACCTACAACGCGGCCCTGCGCATGGAAAAGAAGGATCTGGGCAGCAAGACCGCCGTGAACCGCAGGATCGGTGAACTCCGTTCCGCCATCCGCAAACTGGGTCCGGTCAATCTGCAGGCCATCGAAGAGTATGATACCCTTTCCGAGCGTTATTCCATCGATTCCGCCCAGCGGGATGACATCGTGAAGGCCACGGAAAGCCTGGAGCAGGTCATCCGTCAGCTGACACGGCAGATGGAAGTGCAGTTCAAGGAAGCCTTCGAGGAGATCTCTTCTTCCTTCGATAAGGTCTTCCGCAAGTTGTTCGGCGGTGGACGCGGCATCCTCAGGCTCGCAGAGGACGCGGGTCTTCTGGAATGCGGTATCGAGATCATCGCTCAGCCGCCAGGAAAGAAGCTGCAGAACATGATGCTTCTGTCCGGTGGTGAGCGGGCGCTGACGGCCATCGCGCTTTTGTTCGCGATCCAGCAGTTGTCGCCGGCACCGTTCTGCATCCTGGATGAGATCGAGGCGGCTCTGGACGATGCCAACGTTTCCCGCTTTGCGGACTACTTAAAGGAACTGTGCAACAAGACGCAGTTCATCGTTATCACACATAGAAAAGGTACCATGGAAGCGGCGGACACCATGTACGGCGTGACCATGGAGGAGAAGGGCATATCCAAGTGCTTCTCCATGAAATTCGAAGATACAGAAGAGATGGGGTGGATCGAAGATGGGGCTGTTTGATTCTTTAAAACGAGGCCTGAGTAAGACAAGAAACCGGTTTTTAGGCAGTCTGGAAGCGCTGTTCGGCGCTTATGATGAAGTCGATGACGATTTCTTTGATGAATTAGAGGAAACACTGATCCTGGCAGATATCGGCATGGAGACGGCCATGGATATCGCGGAGCGCGTCCGCCGCACATCCCGCGAGCAGCGGCTCAAGAAGCCCATGGAAGTCTACGAGCTGATGAAGGAGCAGATCGCCGACATGATGCGTGCGGAGGATCCGGACGTGATCGAGGACGGTGCCAGAAACGTGATCCTGGTCATCGGTGTCAATGGTGTGGGCAAGACCACGACCATCGGCAAGATGGCAGCCCAGTTTACTTCTGAGGGCCATAAGGTGCTTCTGGCCGCGGCCGACACCTTCCGTGCGGCGGCCATCGACCAGCTGAAGGTCTGGGCGGAACGCTCCCACGTGGATATCGTGGCGCACCAGGAGGGTGCGGATCCCGGCGCTGTGGTCTATGATGCCTGCCAGGCGGCAAATGCCCGCGGTGCGGATATCCTTTTGTGCGATACCGCCGGACGCCTGCATAACAAGAAGAACCTGATGGACGAACTGGGCAAGATCAACCGGATCCTGGATCGTGAGATGCCCGGAGCCCATAAGGAGGTCCTGCTGGTCGTCGACAGTACAACGGGGCAGAATGCCCTGCAGCAGGCACGCCTGTTCGCGGAGACCGCGCCGATCACCGGTATCATCCTGACCAAACTGGACGGGACAGCCAAGGGCGGTGTCGTGATCTCCATCGCGTCTCAGCTGGGCATTCCCGTGAAATATATCGGTGTCGGTGAAGGCATCGATGATCTGCAGCGTTTTGATCCTGAGGAATTTGCGGAAGCGCTGTTCATGCAGGAAGAGGAAGCGTGAGTTCTATGTATATCTGCATAGATATCGGTTCTACAGATCTGAAATATGGTTTGTTGGACGCAGACGGAAATGTCCTTACGCAAGGGAAACGTCCGTCATACGGCAGCCAGGGCGGCCCCCGTCTTTTGGACGGGGTCCGGGCCACGATCCGTGGGCTGCTTAAGGAGTCTTCGGACGTTTCTGGCCTGTGTCTGGCGACCAGTGGTATGGTCGATACGGAGCAGGGCAAGATCCGGTACGCGACGCCTACCCAGATCCCGGATTATACCGGCATGCCGGTCAAAGCTCTGCTCGAGGCGGAATTCGGTCTGCCTTGTGAACTGGAGAATGATGTGAAAGCTGCGGCACTGGCGGAGTATCCCCAGGAGGACGGTTCCACCCTGGATGACTGCTTTGTCATGACGGTGGGTACCGGCATCGGCGGCTGCTTCATCCATGAAGGCCGGGTCGTACAAGGTGCGGTCGGTGCCTGCGGAGAAGTGGGATACATGGAGGTCAAGGGTGCGGTCTTCCAGGACCTGGCATCCACGACGGCGCTTTGCCGGGCGGTGGCCAAGGCCAAAGGCCTGGAGCAGGTGAACGGCAAGGATGTGTTTGCCGGGATCGATGCGGGAGACGAGGTCTGCATCCGCGCCATGGACGATATGCTGGAAGCCCTGGCTACAGGCATCAGCATCATCTGCTGCGTGCTGAACCCGGACCGCTTCATTCTGGGCGGCGGGATCATGGCCCGGGCGGATTATATCCGGCCCAGGCTGGAGGAGAAGCTTCAGGGAAAAATGTCGAAGATCCTGTATGATTCCCTGACCCTTTCCTTTGCCCGCAATGGCAACCAGGCCGGGATGATCGGGGCATTGCGTCATTTTCAGCAAATGCAGGAAAGGCGCAGATCATGAACAAGCAATTGGGCAAATCGATCTTCAATATGACCCTGCTCAAGTTTTTCGTCGTTGGAGTGATCAACTCCTTGCTGGGCATGGGTATCATGATGATCATGTATAATCTGCTGCACTGTTCCTACTGGGTATCTACAGCCAGCAACTATATCATCACCAGTATCATTTCATTTTTTGTGAATCGTAAGATCACCTTCAAATCCCGGGAACGGTCCATCAAACAGGGCCTGAAATTCGCGGCCAATATCATCGTCTGTTATCTGATCGCCTATGGCATCGCGCGGCCGCTCACGGCCTGGATCCTGACCCGGACCGGAGCCAGGACAGTCACGAACATAGCCATGGTCGTGGGTATGGGCCTGTTTTCGACCCTGAATTATCTGGGACAGCGGTTCCTTGTATTCCCGGAGAAGAAGAAAGGATAAGTATATGCGAATCAAGCAATTCTGCACACTGGCTCTGGCTCTGCTGCTTGCCGTTGGCGTCTTGAATGGCTGCAGCAAGGAGAAAGTGACGGCGGAATCTTTGCTGCAGGACGCAGCGGACCATACAAAGGAAAAGTCTTCGGTTTCCATGCAGCTTACCATGGATTTTGATATGAGTATGGAGGATCCGGAGTCTGGAGCGACCTATGACGCGGCGACCACGATCCAGGCGGACATGGGGGTCGTCAAAGAGCCCTTGTCCATGCAGGCGGACGCGGTGATCAGCTCTGCTTTCGATGGAGAAATGTCAGAAGAAAAGGCAACCATCTATGCCATTCCAGCGGAGGAGGAAGGCAAGGTCCAGCTCTATACGCGTGCGCAGATGGAAGAAGAGGGCGACTTCTGGTATAAGGAGACCGTGGAAAAGGACACCTATGAAACGGTGGAGCATAATGCCAAGCTGCCGGAAGTATTTGTAGAGAATGAAGACATCAGTTTCACGCTGCGCGAGGAAACAGAGAAATACGAGGAGCAGGATGTGTATGTGCTGGAAGGCAAGGTGACCGGTACGACGCTGAAAAACCTGGCAGGCGCGCTGGATACAGTGGGAGACGTGCTGGGTGTCAGCGGCAATGAAGCCATCCTGACGTCAGAAGCCAATGTAGAGTACCGGATCTACAAGAAGGATCATATGCCGGCCTCCGTGGTGATCGATATGACAGAAATGGTCAAGACCATGATGGTCGATTATGGGATCGCCATTGAGAAGAGTGAACTGAACATCGTCTTCAAGGAATTCGATGCCATCGAGGAGATCCAGGTGCCCCAGGAAGGACTGGACAATGCCTTCGATATCGCGGATATGGGTGGAGACCTGAGCGATGAGGACATGGAGATCGAGTGGGAAGAAGGCGAGGATGAGGAAGCGGTAGAGCAGGAGGACGTGATCATCGACACGACGGATACGACCGAGACACTGAAGGTGTCTTCGATCGAGGATCCGGGTGCCATGAATGAATGGGTCGGCTGCTATGCGCTTGCTTCGGATGGTCAGTATTATCAGATCGGTGTCCGGATCACGGACATTAAGCGTGGGGCTGATGCGCAGGACGTTGTCCAGGCATATTTTGAGGACAGGGAAGAGCCGGCGTTTGAGGAAGAACCCAAGGAGCCTCTGGAGTTTGCCACCATCTCGTATGAAGTCTATATCCCCAAGGATTTCCCGGATGAGGAGTTTGCCGGGATCGAGATGTACGTCATCGACCAGGATGGTAACTATCTTTCTTCGGAGGAATATGAGTTTACCGATATGTTCTGGATCGAGCCTGCGATCACAGAAGAACTGTACGCGGCTCCAGGCGCCTATGGAAAGGGCGTGGGGCTGTGCACTATGGAGAAAGACCGGGAGTCTTTCTGCGTGGAGATCGGTGATTCCTGGTACCATGAAGGGTATATACTGGTGGAGTAAAAATGAAGACAGCGGAGTTGCGATTCCGCTGTTTTTTTATGTTTTGGGATTTTGATACCTACATGAACTGGGGTCTTGGAAGATGATGTATGAAAACAGCTTGAAATAATAAAAAGTGTGCTAAAAAAACGGGGGCCTCCGCATCTGCGATGCTCTCAGCCCCCTAAAAAAGGACTCGGACGAGAGCACGAAGTGCTCTTTCGTGCATACGCATTTCGTCCTCGTCCTTTTTTACGTCCATAAAGTCAAAGAAATCCCGTCTTGCGTACAAGTACGCATCCGGGCGGTTTCAACCTTTGAAAGTGTGCTAAAAAAGCGGGGGCCTCCGCATCTGCGATGCTTTCAGCCCCCTAAAAAAGGACTCGGACTCTCATGCTGCGCATTTCGTCCTCGTCCTTTTTTGCGTTATTAAAGTCAAAAAACCTGGTCTGTTCGCATAAATGCGACAGCCCAGGTCTTTGACTTTATAACGCTTTTTTTAGACGTTAAACCTAAACTCCACTACATCTCCATCTTTCATCACATATTCTTTTCCTTCGGAGCGGATGAGGCCTTTTTCGCGGGCGGCGGCATAGGAGCCGTTGGCGACGAGGTCGTCGTAGGAGACGACTTCTGCGCGGATGAAGCCGCGTTCGAAGTCGGAGTGGATCTTGCCGGCGGCCTGGGGGGCTTTGGTGCCGCGTTTGATAGTCCAGGCGCGGGTTTCTTTTTTGCCTGCGGTCAGGTAGCTGATGAGGCCGAGGAGTTTGTAGCTGGCGGCGATCAGGCGGTCGAGGCCTGCGCCGGTGAGGCCCAGTTCTTCCAGATACATGGCCTTGTCTTCATCATCGAGTTCTGCGATCTCTTCTTCGATGCGGGCGCAGACGACGAAGACTTCTTCGCCTTGTTCGGCGGCGTGGGCGCGGACGCGTTGTACCTGCTCGTTATTGGCGCCGTCGTCGGCCAGGTCGGATTCGTCAACGTTGGCGGCGTAGATGACGGGTTTGGAGGTGAGCAGCTGGAAGGAATCCAGCATGGCCTTTTCATCTTCCGTCAGGTCCATGTTCTTGGCGCGCTGACCGTTCTCCAGAGTCTCTTTGACGCGTTCGATGAAGTCCAGTTCGGCCTGGGCGCTTTTGTCTGCCTTCGCGGTCTTGGCGGTCTTGGCATAGCGGCGCTCCAGCATTTCCAGGTCAGAGAAGATCAGTTCCAGGTCGATTGTTTCGATATCGCGCATAGCATCGATGGAGCCGTCCACATGGATGATGTCGTCGTCTTCGAAGCAGCGGACCACGTGTACGATGGCGTCGACCTCGCGGATATGGCCCAGGAACTGGTTGCCTAGACCTTCGCCCTTGCTGGCGCCGCGCACCAGACCCGCGATATCGACGAACTCGATGATCGCCGGTGTCGTTTTATCGGAGTCGAACATTTTTGTCAGCACATCGAGGCGGGCATCCGGCACAGCCGCGATCCCCACGTTCGGGTCGATCGTGCAGAAGGGGTAGTTGGCCGCGGCCGCGGAACCGGCCTTGGTCAAGCAGTTGAACAATGTGCTCTTGCCCACGTTGGGCAGACCTACGATACCTAATTTCATAAACCATATCTCCTTGTTATATACAACAGTCAGACTTGAGATGATGTCAATCTAAATTACTATAGCACATGGTTTGGTTTTTCTCAAGTAGAGTTTTCGAAAACCGGCGTTTTTTCGGGGAAAGTATGGTGTGTTCGCATTGCATTAAAGGCCAATTCATAGTATAATATTTTGATACGACTACTATATAGAACAGGGGAAATCATGAATCTTCTTATCACCTTGCTCTTAGGAGCATTTATCATACTTGGCGCTCTGGCCGTCCATTTGTTCAAGCGGCACGAGATCATCGAACAGGTCTCCATCGCCTTCGCCTGCGGCACCATGGTCATGCTGGTCATCCTGGATCTTCTGCCGGAGGCCTTCGAGGCAGTCGGCGGGGGACGCTGGTATCTGATCCTTCTCTTCACCCTGCTGGGCGTGCTTCTGCTCAAGCTCCTGGACCACTGGGTGCCGGACCATGATGATGCCCATGGGACCCATCATGATTGTACAGAGGAAAACGTGATGCACATCGGGATCATGTCTTCCGTCGCGGTCCTGCTGCACAACATGATCGAGGGCATGGCCGTTTACAGTCTGGCCATGGAATCCACCCGTATGGGCCTTCTGGTCGCGTTGGGCGTGGGTCTGCACAATATTCCGATGGGTATGATCATCACCGCAACACTGGAGCATGAGCCGCGGCGTTTCCGCTGGACCGTACTTGCGGTGGCGGCCGTATCCACCTTCCTGGGCGGCCTGGTCATGCACCTGCTTTCCTTTGCGGTCAGCCCCTTCCTGTTGGGTGTTCTGATTGCGCTGACGCTGGGCATGCTTTTGTACATCATCATCTTTGAACTGGTGCCGCATCTGCTGCACAGTCCCAACAAGAAGCTTTCGATCATCTGTGCGCTGGCCGGCATGGCTTTGATCCTGGTCAGCACACTGTTCGAATAATAAGGAGTCGGAAATGGATCATTTCAAGCTGCATTCGGAATTTCAGCCCACTGGTGATCAGCCCCAGGCGATCCGGGAACTGATCGAGGGTTTTCAAAAGGGCATGCAGCATCAGACTTTGCTGGGTGTCACCGGATCCGGTAAGACCTTCACCATGGCCAACGTGATCCAGGCCCTCAACCGGCCTACGCTGGTGCTGGCCCACAATAAAACGCTGGCGGCACAGCTGTATGCGGAATTCAAGGAATTCTTCCCGGAAAACGCGGTCGAGTACTTCGTTTCGTACTATGACTACTATCAGCCGGAGGCTTATGTGCCCCAGACAGATACCTACATCGAAAAGGATTCCGCCATCAATGACGAGATCGATAAACTGCGCCATTCCGCCACGGCAGCCCTGTTTGAACGCCGAGACGTGATCATCGTGTCCAGTGTCTCCTGTATCTACGGGCTGGGTGACCCGATCGATTACAATACCATGGCCCTGTCCTTGCGGCCGGGCATGGTGCGGGACATGGACGATGTGATGCGCCGTCTGGTCGATCTGCAGTATACCCGCAATGAAATGGTGCTGGAGCGCGGCACCTTCCGCGTCCATGGAGATGTGCTGGAGATCGTGCCCGCGTCCGAATCCACCCGGGCCTATCGTGTGGAATTCTTCGGGGACGAGGTCGACCGGATCAGTGAGATCGACATTCTGACGGGTGAGGTCTATGGCCGTACCGAACACATGCTGCTGTTCCCGGCCTCCCATTACGTGGTGGAACCGGAGAAGATGAACGCGGCCATCCTCAGGATCCAGGAAGAACTGGACGAGCGCTTAAAAGAGTTACAAGCGCAGGACAAGCTCCTGGAGGCCCAGCGCCTGGCCCAGCGCACCAACTTCGATATCGAGATGCTGCGGGAGACGGGTTTCTGCTCTGGTATCGAAAACTATTCCAGGCATCTGGCCGGCCGTCCTGCCGGCAGTACGCCCTATACTTTGCTGGACTATTTCCCGGACGATTTCCTGACCATCGTGGATGAGTCTCATATGACGATCCCCCAGGTCCGGGGCATGTTCAATGGTGACCAGTCCCGCAAGAGCGTCCTGGTGGAATATGGTTTCCGTCTGCCGTCCGCCAAGGACAACCGGCCTTTGAACTTCAAAGAATTCGAGAGCAAGGTCCATCAGATGATGTTCGTCTCGGCCACGCCTGGTCCTTACGAGGCGGAGCACAGCGAGCATACGGCGGAGCAGATCATCCGACCCACCGGTCTTCTGGATCCGGAGGTAGAGATCCATCCGGTCGAAGGCCAGATCGACGATCTGATCAGCCGGATCCGCCGGGTGACGGAGAAGCACCAGAAGACCCTGGTCACAACGTTGACCAAGCGCATGGCGGAGGACCTGACCCGGTACCTGAAAGAGGCGGGGATCAAGGTCCAGTACCTGCACTCGGATATCGATACCCTGGAACGTCTAGAGATCGTGCGCGACCTGCGTACCGATGTCTACGATGTGCTGGTGGGTATCAACCTGCTGCGTGAAGGTCTGGACATTCCGGAGGTCTCTTTGATCGCGATCATCGATGCAGATAAAGAAGGCTTCCTGCGTTCGGAAACTTCGCTGGTACAGACCATCGGCCGTGCGGCCCGTAACGTGGACGGACACGTGGTCCTGTACGCGGATCTGATGACGGGCTCCATGGAGCGGGCTTTGTCGGAGACCAACCGGCGCCGTGCGATCCAGCAGGCTTATAACGAGGAACATGGCATCACGCCGCGCAGTATCCAGAAGAAGGTCCATGACGTGATCCATGCCACGCTCACGGATGAGGAGAGCACCGAGGACCGCAAGGCGGCCCGAGTCAAGGATCCGGAATCCATGACAAGAAAAGAACTGGAGAAGGCCATCCAGAAGCTGGAGAAAGAAATGCGGCGGGCGGCCGCGGATCTGCGGTTCGAAGAAGCGGCTCAGTTCCGCGACGAGATCCTGGAACTACGCAAGGCCGTGATCGAACTCAGCACAGGCAAATAAATCGGAGCAATTATCACTATGGGAGATATCATACATATCAAAGGTGCCAGAGAGCACAATCTGAAGGATCTGGAGATCACGATCCCCAAAAACAAATTCGTGGTCGTCACAGGCTTGTCCGGTTCGGGCAAGTCCTCTCTGGCATTCGACACGATCTTCGCGGAAGGACAGCGCCGCTATATGGAGTCTTTGTCCTCCTACGCGCGCATGTTCCTGGGGCAGATGGAGAAGCCGGAGGTCGACAGCATCGAAGGTCTGTCCCCCTCGATCTCCATCGACCAGAAGAGTACATCCAAAAACCCGCGTTCGACGGTGGGCACGGTCACCGAGATCTACGACTACCTGCGTCTTCTGTACGCGAGAATCGGTATCCCGCACTGCCCGAACTGCGGTCGGGTCATCGAGCGGCAGAGCGTGGACCAGATGGTGGATCAGATCCTGACGCTGCCGGAGGGCACGCGGATCCAGCTGCTTGCGCCGCTGGTCCGAGGCCGCAAAGGTCAGCACCAGAAGCTTCTGGAATCCATGAAAAAGGCCGGCTATGTCCGTGCCTTCATCGATGACATCCTGTACCAGCTGGATGAGGATGAGATCGAACTGGATAAAAACCAGAAGCACACCATCGAGATCGTGGTGGACCGTCTGATCGTCCGGGAGGGCATCGCCCGCCGCCTGACAGATTCTCTGGAAACCGTGTTGAAGCTGGCCGATGGCCTGGCCATGGTGGACATCGGCGGCAAGGAAAAGCAGTTGTTCAGCCAGAACCTGGCCTGCCCGGACTGCGGCATCAGCATCGAAGAACTGCAGCCGCGCATGTTCTCCTTCAACAATCCCTTCGGCGCCTGCCCGGCCTGTTCCGGTATCGGCAGCCAGATGGAGTTCGATGAGGACCTGATCATCCCCAACAAGGACATTTCCCTGCTGGACGGCGCCATCGCCGTGGCTGGCTGGGGTTCTGTGAAGCAGGAGGACAGTTTTTCCGGAAAGCTCTTGCGGATCCTGGCCAAGAAGCATCATTTCAGTATGGAGACGCCGGTCAAGGACCTGCCCCCGGACACCTATCATATGCTGATGTACGGGGCGGGGGATGAGGTCTCCATGACCTACGAAGGCCGCTTCGGTGTGCGGGAGTACAAGACCGTTTTCCCGGGCATCATCAACAATATGAAACGCCGCTATGAAGAGGCGACGGAGACCATGCGGGCCGAGTATGAAGCCTACATGACCAAGACCCCCTGTCCCGTCTGCCAGGGACGGCGCCTACGTACCGACGTGCTGGGCGTCACGGTGGGTGATCTGAACATTGCCCAGCTGACGGATCTGTCCGTTGGCGATGCTCTCACATTTTTCAATGGCCTTCAGCTGACCCACAGGGAAGAACTGATCGCGCACCAGATCCTGAAAGAGATCCGGGCCCGTCTGGGCTTCCTGAATACGGTCGGCCTGAACTATCTGACCTTGTCCCGCGCGGCCGGCTCCCTTTCCGGCGGCGAAGCGCAGCGCATCCGCCTGGCGACCCAGATCGGTTCCGGTCTGGAAGGTGTCATCTATATCCTGGACGAGCCCAGTATCGGCCTGCATCAGCGGGACAATGGGCGGCTGCTCCAGGCACTGTGCCAACTGCGGGATCTGGGCAATACCCTGATCGTCGTAGAGCATGATGAAGAAACCATGCGCACGGCGGACCACATCGTCGACATCGGTCCCAGCGCCGGTATCCATGGCGGTCAGTTGATCTGCCAGGGTACGGTGGAGGATATCATGGCCTGCAAGGAGTCCATCACGGGTGATTACCTGGCTGGCCGCCGCACGATCCCGATCCCGAAGAAACGCCGTCCGACCACCGATAAGTGGCTGCGACTGTACGGTGCCCGGGAGCATAACCTTAAAGGTACGGATTTCGCGGTCCCGCTGGGCATTTTTACCTGCGTTACCGGCGTTTCCGGCTCCGGCAAGAGTACCTTCGTCAACGAGATCCTCTACAAGATCCTTGAGCGGGATCTGAACCATGCCCGCATCAAGCCCGGTACCTTTGACCGGATCGAGGGGCTGGAGCATCTGGACAAGGTCATCGCCATCGACCAGTCGCCCATCGGCCGCACACCCCGGTCCAATCCGGCGACCTATACCGGCGTCTTCGACATGATCCGTGATCTTTTCGCAACGACACAGGAGGCGAAGATGCGCGGATACAAGAAGGGCCGTTTCAGTTTCAATACCAAGGGCGGACGTTGCGAGGCCTGCAGCGGCGATGGCATCAACAAGATCGAGATGCACTTCCTGCCAGACGTGTATGTGCCCTGTGAAGTCTGCCACGGAAAGCGCTACAACCGAGAGACCTTGGAAGTCAAGTACAAGGACAAATCCATCGCGGATGTGCTGGACATGTCCGTCGAAGAGGCACTGCCTTTCTTCGAGAACGTGCCCAGGATCTACAATAAACTCAAGACTTTGTATGATGTAGGCCTGTCCTATATCAAGCTGGGACAGCCTTCCACCACCTTGTCCGGTGGTGAAGCGCAGCGCGTGAAGCTCGCCACAGAGCTGTCCCGCCGTGAGACCGGCCGTACTTTCTATATCCTGGATGAACCTACCACCGGACTGCATTTCGAAGATGTCCGCAAGCTGGTGCAGATCCTGCAGAAGCTGGCAGATGGCGGCAACACGGTGTTGGTCATCGAACACAATCTGGACGTGATCAAAACGGCGGACTATCTCATCGACCTGGGACCCGAAGGGGGAGACCAGGGTGGACAGGTGATCGCCTGCGGTACGCCGGAAGAAGTAGCCAAGGTCCCGGGTTCCTACACGGGACAGTTCCTGAAACCATTACTCGCACAAAACAAGCCGGCAAGAGGTACAAAATGAATCAGCAGGATCTAACAGCATTACTGGAACAAGTGAAAAGCGGAGCCGTTTCCATCGATGAGGCATCCGAGCAGATCAAACGCCTGCCCTTTGACGATCTGGGCTTTGCCAAGGTCGATCATCACCGGGCGCTGCGTGTGGGTTATCCGGAAGTGATCTATTGCGAGAACAAGGCATTGCCGCATATCGAAGGCATCGTCAAGAACATGCTGGAGCGGGGGGATGAAAACATCCTGGCGACCCGTGCTTCCCGCGAGGTCTACGAGACCATCAAAAAAGTGGCCCCGGACGCGGAATACCATGAACTGGCACGCATCGTGACCGTCAAGCGGACCGAGGTGCCCATGGTCCCGGGTACGATCCTCATCGCCACGGCCGGCACGGCGGATATCGCGGTGGCGGAAGAGGCGGCTGTCACAGCCGAGATGCTGGGCAATCCTGTCCAGCGCGTCTATGACGTGGGCGTGGCGGGCATCCACCGGCTGCTGGCACGGATGGACGTCATCCGGTCCGCGAACGTGGTCATCTGCGTTGCGGGTATGGAAGGGGCACTGGCCAGCGTCATCGGCGGCATGATCGACAAGCCGCTCATCGCGGTGCCGACCAGCGTTGGCTATGGCAGCAGTTTCCACGGCCTGTCCGCTTTGCTGACCATGCTGAACAGCTGTGCCTCCGGCGTCGGTGTCGTCAACATCGACAATGGTTTCGGCGCGGCCTATCTGGCCAGCAACATCAATCGTATCAATCTGCATACAGAGGAGCAAGAATCATAAAATGATGGCACGTTTTACCAAACAGGCGCAGCGGGCGGTCGATTTGGCCAAAGAAGCCGCCATTGAGCTGCATTATGGATATATCGGCACAGAGCATCTGCTGCTGGGTCTGATCCGCGAGGAAACAGGTCTGGCAGGCCGCGTGCTGAAGCAGGACGGGATCACCGAGGAGCAGATCCTGATGATGATCCAGCGCCTGGAAATGGAACCGAACCCCGGGGCCGGTGAACCGCAGTTCACCCCCAAGAGCAAGAAGATCCTGGGCGGCAGCGCGCAGGAAGCCATGCGTCTGGGGACCATGCAGGTCGGGACAGAGCATATCCTGATCGCCCTGCTCAGAGAGCGGGAAAGCCTGGCGGTCCGGTTCATCGTCATGTCAAACGCAAGCCCGCAGATGATCTTCGGACATCTGCTGCAGGCGATCCGGGGCGGACATCAGGATGAGATGCCCCGCATGGAAGAGGGCGAGACCCCGGAAGGTACGCCGACGCTGGATAAATTCAGCAGAGACTTTACCAAGATGGCGGCGGATCACCTCTTCGATCCCATCATCGGCCGGGAGCAGGAGATCCAGCGCATCATCCAGATCCTCAGCCGCCGGACCAAGAACAATCCCTGCCTCATCGGCGAACCCGGCGTGGGCAAGACGGCCATAGCCGAAGGCCTGGCACAGCGGATCGCAGACGGTCTGGTGCCGGAAACCATGAAGAACAAACGCGTGGTCAGCCTGGATATGGCGTCCATGATCGCTGGGACCAAGTATCGCGGCGAGTTCGAAGAGCGTATGAACAAGGTCATCGGCGAGATCTACCGTGCGGGCGATGTCATCCTTTTCCTGGATGAGCTTCATACCTTGATCGGCGCCGGTGCGGCAGAGGGTGCCATGGATGCCTCCAACATCCTGAAGCCCGCCCTGTCCCGTGGTGAACTGCAGCTCATCGGCGCGACCACGCTGGATGAATACCGCAAGCACGTGGAAAAGGACGCGGCGCTGGAGCGGCGTTTCCAGCCGGTACGGGTAGAAGAACCCACCGAGGAAGAATCGGTCCGCATCCTGGAAGGCTTGAAGGATAAATTCGAGACCTTCCACAATGTCACCATCACGGACGATGCGGTCCAGGCCGCGGTCCGTCTGTCCAAACGTTATATTTCCGACAGATTCCTGCCGGACAAGGCCATCGACCTGATCGATGAGGCGGGCTCCCGTGTCCGCCTGCGGGTCTATGCGGCCCCGCCGGAGATCAAGGACCTGGAGGACCGTCTGGAAGAACTGAAGCAGGAGAAGGAAGCCTCCGTCATCGCTGAGGACTTTGAAAAAGCCATCAGCATCAAACAGACGGAGAACCAGATCCGCAAGCGCCTGGAGCAGGCCCAGATGGAGTGGGAGCAGGAGCAGCATCATGAAGCGGACGTGGTGGATGAATCCACCATCGCTGAGATCGTTGCCCAGTGGACCGGGATCCCGGTGACCCGTCTGGCCCAGGAAGAAAGCGAAAAGCTGCGGGATCTGGAAAAGACTCTGAAGGGCCGGGTCATCGGCCAGGACGAAGCAGTGGCGGCCGTGGCAAAAGCGATCCGCCGTGGCAGGATCGGTCTGAAGGACCCGAAGCGGCCCATCGGATCATTCCTGTTCTTAGGCCCCACCGGTGTCGGCAAGACGGAGCTCTCCAAGGCCTTGACAGAAGCCCTGTTCGGGGACGAGAACGCTCTGATCCGCGTCGACATGAGTGAATACATGGAGAAGCATTCAGTCTCCAAACTCATCGGATCGCCTCCAGGCTATGTGGGCTTTGAGGAAGGCGGCCAGCTGAGTGAAAAGATCCGCCGCAAACCTTATTCTGTCATTTTGTTCGATGAGATCGAAAAGGCCCACCCGGATGTCTTCAACATCCTGCTGCAGGTCCTCGATGATGGACGGATCACGGATTCCCAGGGACGTGTGGTGGACTTCAAGAATACGGTCATCATCATGACCTCCAACGCCGGCGCGCGCAGCATCGTGGCGCCGAAGGACCTGGGCTTTGTGACCGATCATGACGCGAAGCATGAATACAAGCAGATGCAGCACAATGTGATGGAAGAGGTCAAGCGGCTGTTCCGACCGGAATTCCTCAACCGTCTGGACGAGATCATGGTCTTCCACATGCTGGACGAGGCCCACATCCGCGACATCGTACGGTTGTTGTTCCGTCAGCTGGCGGCCCGTGTGCAGGAAAATGTCGGGATCACGCTGGCCATCGATGATGAGGCGGCGGGGCTGCTGGCTAAGGAAGGTTTCGATCCGGCTTTTGGCGCCCGTCCGTTAAAGCGTGCGCTGCAGACCAAGGTCGAGGACGTGCTGGCAGAAAAGATCCTTGAAGGAGCGATCCAGGAGGGCGACCATGTCACAGTCAGCGTCCTGGAGAAGGATGGTTCCAAAGAGTTGAGCTTTACTAAATAACAGGAGCAATATGGCCAAGAAAAAAGAGAGTTATATCTGTTCATCCTGCGGGTATGTTTCCTCCAAGTGGATGGGACAATGCCCGCAGTGCGGCAGCTGGAATACACTCGAAGAGGTCGAGGCGCTGCCGCAGGAAGTGACCCCGGCCCGCGCCAAGACCCAGGCCGTACGGCCGAAGGAGATCAAGGCCCTGAAGGATATCACGGCAGACCGCAGCCGCAGGTATGTGACCGGCATCAGTGAATTTGACCGGGTGCTGGGCGGCGGCCTGGTGCGGGATTCCCTGCTGATCCTGGCGGCGAAGCCAGGCGCCGGAAAATCCACCCTGCTGCTGCAGACCGCCCAATGTGTGGCGGAGCAGGGCCATACGGTCCTGTATATCTCCGGCGAGGAAAGCGAGAGCCAGATCCGCAGACGGGCGGAGCGGATCCTTTCCGGCATCCACCCGAAGATCTGGGTCCATTCAACCACAAGTATGAATCAGATCCTTGGCGCGGTGCAGGAGGTCGATCCTTCCGTGATGATCGTCGACAGTATCCAGACGATGGCCCTGGACGAAAACGCGTCCCGGCCGGGTTCGCCCACCCAGATCATGGAATGCACCCAGTTGCTGATGAAGCTGGCCAAGGATCCGGACCATCCCAGGGCGATCCTGATGGCAGGACAGTTGACGAAGGATGATGAGCTTGCGGGTGTCCGTGCCCTGGAGCACATGGTGGATACCGTGCTGTATATGGAGGCGGACAATGGCGAGGACCTGCGGACCTTATCCGCGACGAAGAACCGCTTCGGCAGCACCGGAGAGATGGGTTTCTTCACCATGGAAGAGGATGGTCTCAAGGCGATCGACAACCCGTCGGA
>CADBPG010000118.1 GCA_902796435.1 uncultured Eubacteriales bacterium
AGATCAATGAAAGAGAAAGACTCATACATAATCAAGCCTATACATTCAAAATGTGGGTATTCCGGCGCTACAGTCAGTGCCGAAGTACCCACATTTTTATGCTTTTTGATTTATTATACATGAATCCTGACCGAAGTATCGCTACTTGGATACATACATTTTCATAGAAAAGTCGCTATTATGTAGGTACTTGTGTCAATTTCTGGATTTTTGATACCCACATGATTAATTGCTTTGAAAGGAAATGTATGAAAAAATCATGAAATAGATAAACGATGGCGCAGCATCGACTCAAAAATGGCAGATTGAAAGACATAACGACCACCCTCAAAGGTACATAGCAACTGATCGCCTTGGTAATAGCCATCAGCGCTATAACAATCGATTTTGTTCATGGCTTGAAAACTATAAGCAGGATCCTGCATCAGACCGAAATGCTCCAGATAAATGATCCGGCGTTCAGCAAGATCCAAAAGTGTAAAATCAGGGTGTATCGTCCCGATAGCCGATAAATAGAGTGGATACTCATATCGGTAAGGAATGCCTAAAGCGTTAAATTTATCCGCTAAGATCTTTTCGCTTTTTGATCGTACCCTTTCACCCCGGTCAGTAAAGATCATGGGATCCTGATCTGTAAATGGAAGGCCTTCATAGGGTTCAGACAGCCATTCCTGAATATAGAGAGTGTCGGGCAAGACATATGGATGAATCAAGGTTTGTCTTCCCTGGGGCAGTTCAGAATACACTTTTGCGAGTGGTTGATACATGAACAAAGCGCTGCGTTCACAATGTTGTTGCTGTAAGCATTCCAGATCGTCTCGAATCAACGAAGCAAGTTGAAGAAATGCTTTGTCATAAGACTTTTGTGCCAGCTTTTGAGCCAAGGCAATATCCTTTTTGGGAATATAAGAGCGACCGGTACCTGTACACCAATAGTATTGGTCTCGGTTGCTTTTTTGATGGATCACTAAAGTCCCTCCCGGCGCCTTTTTCAGCGACCGGGATGCCTGGACAATGAGTTCGTTGAGAATCAAAAGCTGATTTGAAATAGGTAAAAAGAATGGCGCCATTCTGTGTCTCCTGATTTATGATTCTAAAATTATAACAGAGAAACAGTAGGGATTCAATAGAATTTGTTGTAAAAAATGAAAAATAATAAAATATGTATAGAATATTAATATTTTGACACACACTTTTTCTGCGCAAATACAAAAAACCCGGAAACGACTTTCGTCATTTCCGGGTTTTATCATATACTTTTACAAACTATACAGCATCCGGGTATAACTCGGCAGCGGCCAGTATTCCTCGCCGATCAGCATTTCCAGGGCATCGGCGGTTTGGCGCAGAGCGGCCATGAGCGGCAGGATCGTGTCGCGGTAGTAGGTCGCGGCTTCCAGCGGATCCTCTTTGGGGCACCGGTTGTGCGCGGTGATCAGCGCCTCGTTCTTCTGGTACAGCGTGCTCATGTGATTGGAGATCCGGCTGAGCAGGCCTTCTTCCGCGTCGCAGGAGAGGCCAAGGTTCTTTTTCTGCGCCAGAGAGTGGCCGATCAGGTCACTGTACTGGATGCAGGCCGGCAGGATCTTCTTGGAGACCATGTCGATCATGGTCAGCGCTTCGATCTCCACAGTGCGGGTGTAGGTGTCCAGGTAAATCTCGTAACGGGAGTGCAGTTCCTCTGAAGTGTAGATCTTATGTTTGGTGAAAAGCTGGATATTTTTCTCGTTGATGAAGTAGGGCAGCGCGTCCACCGTGGTCGGCAGGTTCAGCAGGCCGCGGGCTTTGGCTTCCTCCACCCATTCCGGCGCGTAGCCGTTGCCGTTGAAGATGATGCGCTTGTGTGCCTTTACGGTGTCGACGATCAGCTGATGCAGTGCGGTCTGGAAGTCTTCGGCGGCTTCCAGGATATCGGCGAACTGGGACAATTCCTCCGCAACGATGGTGTTCAGGATGACGTTCGGAGCGGAGATGGACTGCGGCGCGCCAAGGGAGCGGAACTCGAACTTGTTGCCGGTGAATGCGAAGGGCGAAGTACGGTTGCGGTCCGTCGTATCGCGGATGAAGCGGGGCAGGATATGGACGCCCACCTTCATCTCGGACTGATCCGCATGCGCAGCTTCGGTCTCGGCCTCGATGGAGTGCAGGATCTCGGTCAGATCATCGCCCAGGAACATGGAGATGATGGCCGGCGGGGCTTCGTTGCCGCCCAGACGGTTGTCATTGCCGGCGCTGGCAACGGAGATGCGCAGCAGATCCTGATACTCGTCCACGGCCTTGATCACCGCGACCAGGAACAACAGGAACTGTGCGTTCTCGGCCGGGGATTCACCGGGCTCCAGAAGGTTGACACCGGTATTGGTGCTGATGGACCAGTTGTTATGTTTGCCGGAACCATTGACGCCGGCGAAAGGTTTCTCGTGCAGCAGAAGGGCCAGATCGTGGCGCTCCGCGACCTTCTTCATCATCTCCATGGTCAGCTGGTTGTGATCCGTGGCGGTGTTGGAGTTGGTGTAGATGGGGGCCAGCTCGTGCTGGGCAGGCGCAGCTTCATTATGCTCGGTCTTGGCCAGGACACCCAGCTTCCACAATTCGTCGTCCAGCTCCTGCATGAAGGCATAGACGCGCGGTTTGATGGCGCCGTAGTAATGGTTCTCCATCTCCTGACCCTTGGGCGGTTTCGCACCGAAGAGAGTGCGGCCGGTCAGGATCAGGTCCTCACGCTGACGGTACAGCTCCCGGTCGATCAGGAAGTACTCCTGCTCGGGGCCGACGCTGGTGGTCACATGGGTGACTTCCTCGTTGCCGAACAATTTCAGGATGCGCAGTGTCTGCTTGTTCATGAGCTCCATGGAACGCAGCAACGGCGTCTTTTTATCCAACGCTTCTCCATTGTAGGAATAGAAAACGGTGGGGATGCACAGGGTATTATCTTTGATAAAGGCATAGGAAGAGGGGTCCCAGGCGGTGTAGCCGCGGGCCTCGAAGGTGGCGCGCAGGCCGCCGTTCGGGAAGCTGGAAGCGTCCGGCTCGCCCTTGACCAGTTCCTTGCCAGAGAACTTCATGATGACGGTTCCGTCACCCATCGGGTGGATGAAACCTTCGTGCTTCTCCGCGGTGATGCCGGTCATGGGCTGGAACCAATGGGTGAAGTGGGTGCATCCCTTCTCGATGGCCCAGTCCTTCATGGCGCGTGCGACCACGTCAGCAACGGCCGGATCCAGTTTCTTTCCGACCTCCATGGTCCGCTTCAGAGCGGCGTAGGTATCTTCAGGCAGTCGTTCCTGCATGACCACGTCATTGAAGACCATGCTGCCGAACAACTCTTCGATTCTGCTCATAGATGTATCTCCTTAAGGATAGATACATTTATTATAAAGTCGGCCGTCCCACGGCGCAACAGTTTTCTCATTCCATGAATGTAGATATTTAAAAGAAAAACCACCGTGTTTGCGGTGGTTTTTGCCAATGAAAAATACTTTGCAGGCACTGAAACGAGGATTTCTCCTTGTTTTTGAAAGAGAGTATGATATAGTGAAATATAAGAAACAGGAGGTGCATGATATGGCAGCATTTACGATTCACAATACGATGGAAGAGGTCCTGGCGGATCCCAGGATCAAGCCCTACAGCCGGTTTATGATCTATACACCAGGTGCGAACCCGATGCAGGAAGAAATGAACCGGCAGCCGATCGAGTCGATGCGGCAGATCGGCTGGAGTCCGGAAGCAATCGCGGACGGGTTGAGTTTCCTTGCGGATGCGGTCGATACCGGCAAAGTGGAGCAATACTTCATATATGAAGGGGATGCGTGCGAGGATGCGCCGCAGAAGAAAAACGTGAATCTGATGCGTCTGCTGCCGGAGACGATCGATCCGGAGAAACCGTATATCGTGCTGTGCGCCGGGGGTGCCTATATGTCGGTCTGCACGGCGGTGGAAGCGCTGCCCACGGCAGTACACATGGTCAAGGCCGGATATCAGGTCTTCCTGCTGACCTACCGTGTCCAGGAGGAGCAGGCGGTCCGCAAGTCCTTGGATGACCTGCATCAGGCTTTGCGGTTCATCGCGGCGCATCAAGAGCAGTTTATGATCGCGAACGCAGACCTGTACGCGGTTGGCGGGTTCTCCGCTGGCGCCAATCTGATCTCCAACTGGGGATCGGCGCTCGTGGGATATAAAAATTACGGGTTCGCGAAACCTAAGGCTTTATTCCCGATCTATACGTTCATCGATCTGAAGGCAGAAGCTGGCCGTGATGAATACGGGGGTCTGATCCGTCCTATGTTCGGCCCGGATTTTACGCAGGAAGACGTGGAACAGTTCAACGTGATCGAACAGTTGAACACGGAGTATCCACCCTGTTATATCGTCTGTGGGAAGGATGATACGACCGTTCCGCCAAGGAATTCCGAAGAGATGGAAGCCAGGCTGCATGCGGCTGGTGTACCGGCCGTGCTGGAGGAAGGAGCGCACGCCCCGCATGGTTTTGGAGATGGTACTGGGACCGACGTGGAAGGCTGGCCTGAACGTGCGATCCGGTTTATGGAGTCTCTGTAAGGATCCGTACGTTGCCCACCAGTCCGGTGGCGGAAAGGGGACGGTCCTGTGACATGCTTCGGATCTGGTCCGGGGCGATCACATAGACCTTGCGTTCCGCCAGTGTAGCGACCTCGATGCGCAGCTGGTTGGAAGGCTGCACGCTTTCCGCAGGGATCCGGAAGCGGTAGGGCGCCTGCACACGGGTGCCTAAGGACTGGCCGTTCCAGAAGACTTCCATGCACTCGTAGGCGGCGTCGGCCTCTATGAACAGAGGTGCCTGGGGCAAGTCTTCGACCTTTGTTTCATACACATAGTAACCGGCGAAATCCGGATATTGGATCTGCATTCCGGTATAGGGAGCCTGGACCACCGCAAGGTGTTCCGGCTCTTTTTTAGGTTGTGCGCCCGGCGGCGCACGTTTCTAACGGGTGAAAGTCCCGAATCCGCCCGGTAGTGGGAAGGACATAGCCGAAGGCAAGGGTG
>CADBPG010000119.1 GCA_902796435.1 uncultured Eubacteriales bacterium
CCTTTAAAACCACGGTGATCTTGTACAGGGCGTTCGTCAGGCGGGACAGTTCGGTCTCGTCATTGGCCTGGATCCGCAGATCATAGATACCCTGGCTGATATGCTCGGTATAGGTGATCAGATCATCGATCTGGCGCCGGTCCTTACGGGTCTTGTAGGATTGCCAGAGCAGGAAGGCCAGGCCTTCGAGCACAAGCACACCGCCCAAAGCGCACAGAAAAGCCAGGTCCATGGACGCGATGGAACGGTCATAAGGGCGACTGGGGTCAAAACTGAGCCGGTCGGGCAGGGGGTCCTCTACAGGATCTTCTGCCGTAAGGACTTGCAGCAGCTGTTCATCGGTCACTTCCGGATAGGCAGAGCGCACCGCGTGCAGCAGCCGGGCCATGCTTTGGTTGGTCCGAGTGATATAGACTGTCCGGACACCCGACCAGACGCCAAGAAATACCAGCATGGAGACAAGCAGGATCAAGAGAGGGGCCAACCAACGTTTCATTTTGATGTGCCTCCCTTTTCGATCCGGTAGCCCAGCCCCTTGACGGTGATGACGGACTCCGGTCCCAGCTTTTCGCGGATCCGCTTGATCGATACGGTCAGGGTATTGTCATTGACGAAATTGCCGGAAATGTCCCAGATACGGGAGAGGATCTGCTCCCGGCTGACCGTGCGTCCCTGGTTCTGGAACAGGTAGGAAACGATACGGAATTCCAGGGCAGTCAGTGGGACTTCCACGCCATCACGGTACACGATGCCCTGGTCCGGGTCGAAACTCAGCGCACCGGAAGTTAACATGGAACCGCCCTTTTTGTATCTGCGTAAAGCATTGTTGATGCGGGAAAGCAACTCCCGGTTGCGGAAAGGCTTGATCACATAATCATCGGCACCAGCATCAAAACCCGTGACGACGTCGGTTTCCTCGTCCTTGGCCGTCAGAAAAATAACCGGCAGCTCCGAATCTATGGATTTGAGATACCGGCAGATATCATAGCCGCTGCCGTCCGGCAGGCCGATGTCCAGAATGGCGATATCAAATACAACAGACCCGGCGAGGTTTTCGGCCTCCCGGGCTGTGTTGCATACATGTACCTGGAACTGCTCCTGCCGCAATGCATAGGACAGTCCCTTGACGATCATATCATTGTCTTCGACCAGAAGTAACTGCTTCATGTGCTTAGGCTTCCTTACGTATTCTCACTACGGATCGTTTCGATGATGTTCTGCCCGTTCATTTTACGCAGAGAATAGAGCATTGTCAACCCTACGATCAGAAATACGAAGACGATACTGAGCAGGATCGCGGTCCAGGGGACCTGGTATCCGACATCGATGCGCATGGCGGATGCTTTGTACAGGGCATAGGACCCCAGAAGCCCTAAAGGAATGCCGATCAGCAGCGATTTGCTGGAATACAGGATGTTCTCGGTGAAGATCATCCGGTGGAAGGCCTTCCGGGTCATGCCGATGGACTGCAGCATGGCGAATTCCCGACGGCGCAGCAGCATATTGGTGGAGATCGTATTGAAGATATTCGTCACACCGATCAGGGTGATGACGATGATGAAACCATACAGGAAGATCTCGATGACCAGGATCAGGTTGCGCTCCTGCATGGCATCCCGGTGCAGATTGGTGATGCTGAGGGCCTGGAAACGTGCATCAGACTGGGCCAGTTCCAGCATGGCAGCCTCCGTCTGGTTCGGTGTCTTGCTCTGGATGTACAGGGGAGACAGGTACGCATTTTCCATGACTTCTTCCGGGAAGTAGTCCGGTCCTACGATGAGCATGGGCTGATCGGAATATACATGCTCAAAGCCTGTCGGTTTGCTCTTGACCCGTGCGGTCACGGTCATGTCCAGATCCAACTTGTCATCCACCCGGACCGGAACACTGTCACCGGCTTCCAACGTGGTGATCCGCTGGACGCGCATGCTTCCATCGTAAAAGACCTCTGTTTCATCGTTCAGAAGCACGGCTTCTTTCGGGTCGGCTTTGATGCCGTTTTCCTGCATAAACTGGGCAAAGTCTTCCTGACCCAGCACGACAAGATTGACATAGAAGTCGTAATCCTCCGGATAGGTCTCGGCATAGGGCAGACACTCCTTGGAAAGCAGCTGGCCCATGGGCTGATAATAATAGGTATAGTCGGTCTCTTCCAATTGCTGGCAGAGCTGGTCGGAAAGTTCCGCTGTTTCTACACCATATACCCGCAGATTGTAGGAATAATCGGTGTACTGGGTGCCGATGATCCGCTGTCCCATGGTCACAAAGGAGGACAGGGCAATGAAGACAGCGATGCTGACCACCAGGGAAATGACGGTAGTACGGTACTTCCTCCGGCTGCGTTTCAAGTTCTTCGCGGCGATCACACCGCCGATGCCGAAAAGCTTCCGGGTCAGCGGGGAGACCTTGAGTTTGCCGGAGCGGATGCGGACATCCTGATTGCTGCGGATCGCTTCAATAGGCGCGATGCGGCCGGCGCGGATCGCGGGGAGCAGGCAGGACAGATAGATGGTCAACGCGCCAAGGACCACGGTGAGCAGAAGGATCCAGGGGCTGACGACAACATGGAAGCGCATGGTGCCCAGCATATCCGCCAGTAGATGGTTCAGGATCTGGATCAGGACAGCGATGGCGCCATAACCCAGCAGAAGTCCTAAGGGGATGCCGAACAGGCCAATGATCAGACCCTCAAACAGGACGCTGGAGCGGATCTGGCGGGCGGTGGCACCGACAGAGGCCAGCATGCCATACTGCCGGGTCTTTTCGGAAACGGAGATGGCGAAACTGTTGCGGATCACGAAGACGCTGGTCAGTACGATGATCAGCAGGATGAGGCCGGCCACCGTATACAACGCAGTCAGCGTCCGGGAAGACAGGGCGCCTTCATATTCCAGAAGGTCCTTGTTGATGGACAGATGCACATGGCTCTCGGGATCCTTGTCCAGGATCTTGCGCACGATCGTGCTCGTATAAGTGGCATAACTGGCAGGACGGGTAAAGGTCACGGCCACATTGGAATAGAGGGCACCGGAATCATCCGCCGCATAGGTGAAGGAGGTCATGCCAGGCGCCTCATAGTCCTCAAGAACGTGGGACAGGCGCTGGCAGATGCCCACGATGGTATAGGTCCGCTCCACCGTGTCGGTCAGGGATTCTTCCGTGCCGGTATAATAATCCGACTGATACAGTTCTGTTCCATCGGTGGCGACCCGGCGGCCGGTCGAGAGTGTCAGGGTGTCGCCGACCTTAAGGTCTTTCCCGGAGACAAAACTCGTATAGTCTGTGATCAGAAGCTCGTTTTCCTGTTCGGGGAAGCGGCCTTCGATCAGTTGGAGGCTCAGCTTCTGAAAAGCCTTTTCATTTCCGCCGACCACATATACATAGGGCATATATTCGTCCAGGGAATGGTCGAGGGCTGCGTATCCATAGGTATAAAAGACGGCGCTTTCAGACACGTTGGCATTGCCAGAGACGGTCAGAACATCATCAGGCGCCAGGTTGGTGAAGAGCGCGTGGAAATCACCAGTATCCTGCTTCTGCCAGGCGGCCAGGGAAGCCTGTCCGCTCTGGGCCATACCGGCTACCGCCAGGATCAGCGCGGTGGACAGGACCACGCCCAGGATCGAAACGATGGTCCGGTTCCGGTTTTCCTTCAGGTTCGCCAGAGTCAGTTTTCGAATGATATTCATGGGAGCACCTCTTATTGACGTTCATCACGGATGATCCGCCCATCCTCGATCGCGATGATCCGGTCTGCCTGCTTGGCGACCTCGGGGTCATGGGTGATGATGATCACCGTCTGATGGTACTTTTTGTTGGACATACGCAGCAGGGATACGATCTCCTCACTGGCCCTGGAATCCAGGTTGCCGGTGGGCTCGTCCGCCAGCATCAGGGCAGGGTTCTGGATCAGCGCGCGGCCGATGGAGACCCGCTGCTGCTGGCCGCCGGACAGCTCGTTCGGCAGGTGATTGCGGCGGTCCGCAAGGCCCAGGGTATCCAGTAGTTCCTGCAACCGCTCCGGAGCGACAGTGGCCCCGTCCAGTTCGCAAGGCAGGGTGATGTTTTCCGCCACGGTCAGGATGGGGATCAGATTATAAAACTGGTAAATGATACCGATCTGCCGGCGGCGGAAGATGGCCAGTTGGTCTGGACCTAGTTGGCTGATGTCCTTGCCATTGATCCAGATGCTGCCGGAGGTGGGGCGGTCCACACCGCCGATCATATGCAGCAGGGTGGATTTGCCGGAACCGCTGGCCCCGATGATGGCCACGAACTCGCCCTGTTCCACGCTGAAGGAAACGTCATCGACTGCCTTGACCAGGTTCTCTCCCTTGCCGTAGGTGCGGCTCAAGTGCTCAACTCTCAATATTTCCATGTCTTCTCAGACCTCCTTATCGTTTTCTGACCTCAGTATAGCCCTGGAAAATGACAGGAAAGTGACAGGAAAAATTTTTTTAATTTACAAATGCATCGACAATATGAATTGACAAATGAGAAAAACATAAAATATAATACAACAAATTGCAACTAAAGGTTGCCTGGAATTTCCAACTCTTGTTGCTTGTAATCCATCCGTACAAGAGTAGTATGTACATAAAGCTGCGAAACTGCAGTTTTTAATATGAAGAAAAGTATCACGCAAGATAAAGGAGATTACGTATATGACCATCGGAGCAAAGATCGCGGTGCTGCGCGCGGCCAAGGGCATTTCACAGGAACAGTTGGCGGAGGAATTATCAGTATCCAGGCAGTCGGTATCCAAATGGGAGATGGACCAGTCGATCCCCCAGATGGACAAGATCCTGCAGATCAGTGAACTGCTGCATGTATCGTTGGACGAGCTCATGCGGGAGGAGATCCACCTGCAGGAGGAGAGTGAAGGCAAGGAGAAGAGCACGGAAGTGATCCGCCGGAAGTATTTCGGCACAGACGGTTTCCGTGGTGAGGCCGGTGTCAGCCTGACGTCTGACCAGGCCTATAAAGTGGGCCGGTTCCTGGGCTGGTACTATGCATCGCCTTTGAGCGGATGCACAAGATCCGGTTATCGTCCGCGGATCGTCATCGGCAAGGACACCCGTCGTTCTTCCTATAATCTGGAGTATGCCATCGTCGCCGGACTGACCGCCTCTGGTGCGGACGCTTTCATGCTGCACGTCACCACGACTCCGAGTGTCTCCTATGTGACTCGGCAGGATGAATTCGACTGCGGCATCATGATCACCGCTTCCCACAATCCCTTCTACGATAACGGGATCAAGGTCATCAATCGGTTCGGTGAAAAGCTGGACGATGCCACCACCTCGCTGATCGAGGCTTATCTGGACGGTGATTACCAGGCTTTGCACCTGGAGACGGAGGATCTGCCTCTGGCAACAGGTGAGGCCATCGGTTCCATCACGGACTATGCCTCTGGACGTAACCGCTACATCGGCTACCTGATCTCTCTGGCGGCCTATTCCTATAAGAATCTGAAGGTCGGTCTGGACTGCGCGAACGGCGCCTCCTGGTCCATCGCGAAGGCAGTCTTCGACGCCCTGGGCGCTCAGACCTACGTGATCGGCAATACGCCGAACGGTACCAACATCAATAAGGACTGCGGCTCGACCCACATCGAAGCCCTTTGCGAACTGGTGCGGGAGAAGCATCTGGACGTGGGCTTCGCCTTTGATGGCGACGCGGACCGCTGCATCGCTGTGGATGCCCGGGGCGAGGTCGTCGACGGTGACAAGATCATGTACATCCTGGGCAAGCGGCTGAAAGAGCGGGGCATGCTCAATAAGAATGTGGTGGTCGTGACGATCATGTCCAACTCGGGACTGACCGATTCCCTGAAGAAGATCGGTATCAAGACCCATCAGACCGATGTGGGCGACCGGTTCGTTTATGAAGAAATGCAGCGGGGTGGCTATGGCCTGGGCGGCGAACAGTCCGGCCATATCATCCTGAAGAAATATGCCACCACCGGTGACGCGCTTCTGACAGCCATCATGCTGACAGAAGAAATGTGCGCGGAGAAATCTTCCCTGGAGCGGCTGGCGGAGGACGTGTTCCTGTATCCCCAGAAGACCAAGAGTGTCCGGGTGACCAACAAGGCCGCCGTCCTGGCCGATAAAAAGGTCAAGGAAGAATACCGGATCATCAATGAGGAGATATCCGGCCACGGCCGCGCCCTGCTCAGACAGAGCGGTACGGAGCCGGTCATCCGCGTCATGATGGAATGCGAGACCTACGAACTCTGTGATCAGTACATCGACCGCCTGGTCCGGGTGATCGAGGAGGGAGGCTACGTCCATGCATGATATCACCATCCATGCACTGTACCCTGCGGTCCCTCAGCAGATCGCACCGTTTTTCGCGGAGGCGGTCTATCCTTGGGAGATCCTGCCGCGCATCGGCGCGATGATCCAGAGCCTGATCGAAGCGGGCCTGCCTGATTATACGGAGGTCGAACCGGGGGTGTGGATCGGCGCGGACGTCAAGATCGCGAAGACCGCCACCATCGAGCCGCCGGCCATCATCGGCCCGGGCACGGAGATCCGTCCCGGCGCCTATCTGCGGGGCAAGGTCCTGGTGGGAGCCGGCTGTGTGCTGGGCAATTCCTCGGAACTGAAAAACTGTATCCTGATGGACCATGTGCAGGTCCCCCATTATAACTATGTGGGAGATTCGATCCTGGGCAATTATGCCCACATGGGTGCCGGGTCCATTTGTTCCAATTTAAAATCCGGCGGAGGTAATATCACCATCCATGATGGTGACACCCATTATGAGACTGGCATGCGCAAGATCGGCGCCCTTCTGGGCGACCATGCGGACATCGGCTGCGGCAGCGTCCTGAATCCGGGCACGGTGGTGGGCTGCGGCACCCGGGTCTATCCGCTGACGGCGGTCCGGGGCGTGATCCCGGCCGGAAAAATCGTGAAATCTATGGAGGAGATCGTTGACCTATGTGTGGAATCGTAGGATATGTGGGACAGGAGAAGGCGGCGCCGATCCTGTTGGAAGGTCTGACGAAACTGGAATACCGCGGTTATGATTCCGCGGGTCTGGCAGTGCGGGATGGAAACGGGCCTGTGCGCATCGTAAAGGCCAAGGGCAGGATCGAGGTCCTGCGGCAGAAGACGGACGGCGGGCAGAGCCTGATCGGCACGACCGGCATCGGTCATACCCGGTGGGCGACCCACGGCGAGCCTTCGGAGCTCAACTCCCATCCCCACACCAGTGATGATGGCAATGTGGTCGCCGTGCATAACGGGATCATTGAAAACTATCAGGAACTGAAGGAAAAACTGATCCGCAATGGCTATGCCTTCCAGACCCAGACCGACACGGAGGTCGTGGTCAAGCTGATCGACTACTATTATAAAAAGTATAATCTCGGTCCTGTCGATGCCCTGGCAAAGACCATGGTCCGGGTCCGCGGTTCCTATGCCCTGGCGGTCCTGTTCAAGGATTATCCGGGCGAGATCTGGGCAGCCCGTAAGGACAGTCCCATGATCATCGGCGTGGGCGACCATGCTTCTTACATCGCCTCCGACGTCCCCGCGATCCTTTCCTATACCCGTGACGTGTACTATATCGGAAATCTGGAGATGGCCTGCATCGATGAGAACGGCGCCCGGTTCTTCAACCTGGACGGTGATCAGATCGAGAAGGAAGTGACCACGATCCAGTGGGACGCGGAAGCGGCGGAGAAGGGCGGCTTCCAGCATTTCATGATGAAGGAGATCCACGAGCAGCCCAAGGCGGTGGCGGATACCCTGCATTCTGTCGTCCATGATGGTGTGATCCAGCTGGTGCCGGAGATTTCCGACGAGTTGATCCGGAGCATCGACCAGATGTACATCGTTGCCTGCGGATCTGCCTATCATGTAGGCATGGCCATGCAGTATGTCCTGGAGGATCTGACCGGTCTGCCCGTGCGGGTGGAGCTGGCCTCCGAATTCCGGTACCGGTCCATGTACCTGAGCCCCAATGGTCTGGTGGTGATCATCAGCCAGTCCGGAGAAACGGCGGACAGCCTGGCGGCCCTCAGAGAGGCGAAGGAGCGGGGCGTCAAGACCCTGGCCATTGTCAATACCGTGGGCAGTTCCATTGCCCGGGAAGCGGACGCGGTCTTCTATACCCTGGCCGGCCCGGAGATCGCGGTGGCCACGACCAAGGCCTACAGCGCCCAGCTGATCGCGGGCTATGTCCTGGCGATCCAGTTCGCGAAGGTGCGGGGCACCATCGATGAGGCCCAGTATACCGCCTATATCCAGGAGCTGGAGACCCTGCCCGACAAGATCGTCCGGATCCTGGAGGACAAGGAGCGCCTGCAGTGGTTCGCCTCCAAGTTTGCCTCCGCCCGGGACATCTTCTTCATCGGCCGCGGCATCGACTATGCCATCGCGATGGAGGGCAGCCTGAAGTGCAAGGAGATCAGTTATATCCACAGCGAAGCCTATGCTGCGGGTGAACTGAAGCACGGGACCATCAGCCTGATCGAGGACGGGACCCTGGTGCTGGGGTCTCTGACGCAGAGCGGCCTCTACGAGAAGACCCTGTCCAACATGGTGGAGTGCAAGGCGCGCGGTGCCTATCTGGCAGGCCTGACGACCAATGGACACTATGAGATCGAAGATACGGTGGATTTCACTATCTATGTGCCGCGGACGGACGAGCATTTCACAACATCTCTGGCCGTCGTGCCCCTGCAGCTGATCGGTTATTACATCAGCGTGGCCCGGGGCCTGGATGTGGATAAGCCACGCAACCTTGCCAAGAGCGTGACCGTAGAATAAAACCTGTTGCGCGTAAAGTATTGCAATTATATTACAAATCCTCTATAATGTTTATAAATCAATCCGTAAATTTATAACAGAATAGAGGATTTTCTTATGAAGTCAAAAGATCTGGCACAGCTGCTGGGGGTGTCACCTGCGACCATCTCCCTACTGCTGAACCATAAACCGGGTCTGAGCCAGACGCTGCGGGAACGGCTGACGCAGCAGATCATCGAACTGGGATATGGCGACATGCTGATGGAGCATGGCAATGGAACCAAAAGAAAGAACCGTCAGCCGCAGGACAGTTCCCGTCCCTCCATCATCTATCTTTCCTACAGGAGCAAGGACAGTGAGTGGGAGGATATGTATGCCTTCTATTCCGGGGTCCTGGAAGGCGCACAGCAAGAGGCGCAGGAAACGGACTGCAACCTCCTGGTCCTGTACCGGCAGGGCGAGAGTGATCTTGCGCGGGCGGTCCGCCGGGCCGGCGATGTGCTGGGTCTCATCGTAGCCAGTGATGACATTACCGAAGATATGCTGCAGGAATTGAATGCGTTGGGACTGCCCGTTGTATTCATCGATGCCTTCGATCCCACCCAGGCGGTCAACGCGGTCAACGTGGACAACCGGCAGAGCTTTTATATCATCGTCGATTACCTGAAAAAACTTGGGCACAGGGAACTCGGTTTTGTTTCCAGCGGCTGGGAGACCGGATCCGCTGAAGAGCGCCGCATCTCCTTCCGCAGAGCCTTGAAGGACCATCATCTGCGGGATAAAAAGGAGTATTATTTCGTCGTTGGCCGTGATAAGGGACCGATGGATACTTCAGTGCTGGAGGAGCAGTTCCGTTCCATCGAGGACATGCCCACGGCTTTACTGGCAGAGAACGATAAGGAAGCAGTCCGGACCATCATGGCCCTGCGCAAGGTAGGCTACCGGGTGCCGGAGGATGTTTCGGTCGTAGGCTTTGATGACAACCCCATCAGCCGGGTCTCGGATCCGCTGCTGACCACGGTGCGCAGTTCCCGCCACAGGATTGGCCGCGAATGTGTCGCCTTGATCATGCGGCTGAACCGGCTGGAGCACACCAATACGGTCCGCCAGCCCATGAAGATCGCGATCTCCACAGAATTGGTCGAACGCGACAGTGTCGCGGACCGGACACAGGCCTGACCTAAACCTTACACAAAAATAAAACGCACGTTATGCGATGAGCGTGCGTTTTTTCTTTTGTTGTAAGGTCTTATTTTTTCGCAGGACCCTTATACTTGATGCAGAGCATGGTCATATCATCGAACTGTTCCGCGTCCTGGACGAAGTCTTCCACCGCGGTGGTGACGTTCTGCAGCAGCTGGCGGGGCGAGGCATCGGGATTCTGGTTGAGCGTTTCCAGAAGCCGCTGGGTGCCGAACATCTGCTCCTGGCTGTTGGTGGCCTCCGGCACACCGTCCGTATAGACGAAGAGTTTGGAGCCGGGTTCCAGCTGCATTTCATATTCGCGGTACCGCAGATTTTCCATGCCGCCGATGACCAGTCCGTGCTTGTCCCTGAACAGGGTGAAGGGACCATCCGCGCCTCGCAGGATCGGGTATTCATGGCCCGCGTTGGCGGCGGTCAGTTTTCCGGTGGACAGTTCCAGGATACCGACCCAGACGGTGACGAACATATCCAGCTGGTTATTGGAAGAAATACCATCGTTGGTCTTCGTCAGGATCTCCGCAGGACTGCGGCCCAACATGGCGCAGCTTTGCAGGACAGCCTTGGAGACCATCATGAACAGCGCCGCGGGGATGCCCTTGCCGCTGACGTCGGCGATCACCAGGCAGAGGTGGTCGTCATCGACCATGAAGAAATCATAGAAATCACCGCCCACTTCCTTGGCCGGATCCATGGAGGCATAGATCTCGAATTCATCACGGGTGAACTTCGGCGGATCCACCGGCGGCAGGATGCTGGCCTGGATCTGGGCACCCATGTTGAGCTCGGTATGCATCCGCTCGCGCTCGCTTTCCTCCCGGTGCTTTTCCTCCAGCAGCCGGATCCGCTTGCGGATATAGTAGCGGATACCGTAGAAAACACCGAGCAGGAGGGCCGTGAAGGCCAGGATATAGAACCAGACCTGTTCATAGAAGGCCCGGTTCTTCGTGATCTTCGCGGTCAGCGTGCGGCTTTCGTGCCCCATGGCATCCTTGACTTCCAGAATGAAGTAATAGCTGCCGCCGGGCAGGTTCGTGTAGCTGATCGGGCCAAGCTCGCTGCGGGCAACGGTGGTCTGGGAGCGGTCAAAACGCTTGAGCCGGTAGGTGACGATGGGGTCGATCAGGGAGAAATTGAAGACGTAGGGATGGATCGTGACCTTCTGCGTGCTGCCGCTGATGGTGAAGTTGCCATCCTCGTCCGGGTAGACGTAGGTGCCGTCGGCCTCGATATAGGGAACGTTCAGTTTAAGCGTGGATACATCGGTCAGCGGTTCGTCGATATTGATCAGGGCGGAACCGGTGGAACCTGCGATATACAGGTCACCGTCCTCGGTCAGTTCGCTGTAGGAATTGCTGGTCGGGAAATAGGGCAGACCATGGGCCATGGAGAAGTGGATCGGGTCCAGCTTCCCGTTCGCGATCAGGGATTCTGCCGGCAGGGTGTACAGGCCATTGCTGCTGAGCACCCAGGCCTCGTCCTCTTTGTTGATATAAATATCGAAGTTATTGGTGTAGGGGAAGTTGCGGATCGTTACGATCTTGTAGTCCTTGGTCATGTAGGCCAGGGAGTTGCTGGTGACGATCCAGTAGATCTCCCGGGTGGGATCCCGCTTGATGCGCATGATGACCTCGGAGGAGAGTCCTTCCTCGCGACCCAGATGGGTGATACCGGTATTGCGGATGATATAGATGCCATCGCCATCAGAACCCAGGATGATGGAACCATCGAAGCCTTCGGCGACCGTCAGGGTCTCCGTATTATGGATCCCGGCACTGTCAGAGTAGCCTCCAGTGACCCGGTCGTTCTGGATGATATTGACACCGCCGGTAAGGGCCACGAGGAAGGAACCGTCCTCCCGTTCCACAACGGTGCGCACCTGGCTGGAATAGAGGCCGTCAGCCTCGGTAAAGGCAGTCAGCACGCCGTTGTCATAGCACAAAAGTCCAACACCCTTCCAGGTCGAGATCCAGAGCCGGTTCTGACTGTCGCGGATGATGGAGCGGATCCGGATGCCCCGCAGATATTCGATCAGGTCCTCCGTTTCCAGTTCCACACCGGAAGCGGTATAGGCCTGCTTTATAGCGAAGCGGGAGAGGGATCTGCCGTTCTTTAATATCACCAGACCGGAATCGGTGCCGACGAACAGGGTCTGATCGAGCAGACAGGTGGTATTGACCACCCGTTCGCCCAAGCCGGCCCGTTCGAAAAGGTCGATGAAGCGTGTCGGCACGATCTTCATGACACCCTGTCGGCTGGAGGTGAACCAAAGGTTGCCTTCGAAATCGGTCATCATATGGCCGATGGAATAGTTCATCGGCATGTTGTCCAGAAAATGCATGCCCTTATCATCGAAAACACCGATGCCGTTGCGGGACAGGAGCCAGAGTTTATCGTCGATATACTCCATGCTTTGTACAGAGCCGAGGTTGAAGGTGCCGGTCAGCTCGGCGGCCCGAGGCGCTTCCAGAGACGTGTGGTAGATCTTGCCATCATTGGAAGCAACGTAGAGGTAGCCGGGATTCTTCGGATCCGGCAGCATGGCGCTGGGATCTTCGATGGGGTTTTTGTCATGGGACAGGTAGGAAACGATATTGCCATTTTTCAGAGTCAGAAAATCATCCGCGATCGTCAGACAGTAGATCAGTCCGTCCGGGCCTTCATGAAAATCATCGATGGGGACATCGCGGATGCGCAGATCATCCAGGATCGACAATTCCAGATTCTGATCGATGAGGACGATACCATCGGCGGTTGCCACGTAGATGAGGCCGCTGGGGTCTTCAGCGAAGTCATAGATCATATCCACGGGCAGGCCATCGGTACGGTCCCACTGCAGATAGGTGCCGCCATCCTTGAGGATGATGCCGTTGTCGTTCGTTCCGATCCAGAGCCGGTTTTTGCGGTCCACGAACAGGCTGCGGACGCTGGTCACTCCGGTGGAAGAGGGGATCCGTTCGAAGGTCGTGCCGTCATATCGGAACAGACCACTGTAGCAACCGATCCAGATGAAGCCTTCCTGCGTCTGGCAGATGGCATTGGCTTCGGAAGTCAGCAGACCGTTTTCGTGGTTGTACAGGACCGCCGCACAGGCCTCATCCGCGTAGACTGGGTCGACGGCAACAGTACCGTTCTTGTTGCCGGAGTCATTGTAGGCGGAATGTGAGGTGGCAGCCCGGGTGCCGGATGCGGGCATAAGAAAGTGTCCGGCCAGGATGACCAGACAGAGGAACAGTGCAGGAAGCCGCTTGCGTATATAGGCAGATTTCATAGGACGATCCTTTATGAACGATACGATTGATTTAAATAGGAAAATGATTTGTTTGCATTATATCAAATCCTATGGGATAAATCCATAGAATTAATGAATTTAAACAAAAACGGAAATTTATGTAATATTTTATAAATTTACATTGACAAATTTATAAAGAAGTGGTATAGTATCATTGTCAGCCGGGAACGGGCTGAAAAAACAAAACCACGAAAGGAGTTCACAAAATGAATAACACATTTCTGTACACGCGTATGTTAGCCGAGGATGTTCAGACTGCTGAACTTCAAATGGTTTATAATAAAAACCATAAACGGCAGCGTACCATCAAGCCGCTTTTGAATAAAAAGGAAGCATTGGCGGAACGTATTTACGAGGAGATGGAGGCACGCAAGGCGGGTCTGGGTCTCCTGGGCCTGAAGAAGAACCACGTGCCCGAAGCCGCATAATGGCCGGGGCAAGCCCGATTTAGAGTCCTCCTTAGGAGTCAAGAACAGCTGTTACACTTTGCAGAGCCTGTAACAGCTGTTCTTTTTTGTTGCCCAGACTGCCTGAACTTAAGGGAATCGAACTGGACAAACAGGAACAGAAGAAGTACAATAAGAAACATGAAAACACGAACGATAGCAATCTACGGCTTGTTGATCGCACTGGCGCTGCTTCTCAGTTACGTGGAAGCCCGGCTGCCGGCTTTTTTTGCTGTTCCGGGGGTCAAACTGGGACTGACGAACATCGTTGTGCTCATCGCCCTCTATCTGCTGGGCAACGGGGCCGCCATCGGTATCAACCTGCTTAGGGTCCTTTTGGTCGGGCTCCTCTTCGGCAATGGCATGAGCCTTGCCTACAGCGCGGCAGGGGCCCTCTTAAGCGGCCTGACCATGATCCTGCTGAAGAAGCGGTTCCATTTGGTCACGGTCAGTGTTGCCGGTGGACTCATGCATAATGTGGGGCAGATTCTGGTGGCCATGTGGGTCCTGGAGACGACCCAGATCGCCTGGTATCTGGTGGTGCTCTGGTTCTCCGGCATGATCAGCGGTGCGGTCATCGGACTGATCGGATATGAAATGGTGCGCAGGCTCGGACCCGTGCTCAGACGCTGGAAGGAGGGAGCAGAGGTATGAAACGGCGCACAGCAGTTTTGTGGCTTCTGGCCTTAGTGCTCCTTTTTGGCGGCTGCACCCGGGACAAGGAGCCGGTCCGTAAAGAGATCTTCTCCATGGATACCCATATCACGATCACATGTTATGGCAAAGAAGCAGAGGAAGCGGCCGATGCCGCGGCGGCGGAGATCGAGCGGCTGAACCACCTCTGGTCCATCGGGTTCGAGGACAGTGAAGTCAGCCGGATCAACCGGGGCGAGACCAAAGAATTAAGCGCGGAGACGGAAGAGATCCTTGCCACCGCCCTCAGCCTGTATCAGGAAACAGAGGGCGCGCTGGATATCACGATCCTGCCTTTGATGGAGCTGTGGGGCTTTACGACAAGGACGCCCGCTGTCCCGGATCCAAAGGACCTGGAAGAGGCCTTGCAAAATGTAGGCGCAGACCGGCTCATCTTCAAGGATCATAAGTTGGAGCTGGAGACCGGCCAGGGCATCGACTTAGGTGCCATCGCCAAGGGCTATGCATCCAACCGGGCGGCGGCC
>CADBPG010000120.1 GCA_902796435.1 uncultured Eubacteriales bacterium
GCATTATTCCTCGTTCGGAGCGCCGACCGGGCAAGTAGCGTTGCAAGCGCCGCAGCTGATGCAGACTTCAGGATCGATCTGATATTTGCCTTCGCCTTCGCTGATCGCGCCGACCGGACATGCAGCTTCGCAAGCACCACACATGATGCATTCGTCATTGATTACATATGCCATAGTTAGAGTACCTCCCATAGTTAGTATGGCCGTATTATAATACGAAACTTTCGGTTTTGCAAGAGTTTCGCAGAAAAAAGCATGGAGTTCATGGAATATTCAAAATTAGTTAAGACTAACCGCCTATCTTCACCGAAGAGATTCCGGTGGCAAGAATAGACTTTCTGATTTCCTCAAGTCTTTCCTGGGTCGGGGCAGAAAAAACAGGGTGGTCCTCCGTGCCTAAGCGCTCATATTTATCGCTGCCGGCCGTATGGTAGGGCAGCAGATGTACGCCGTCCACGTGGATCTCAGACAGAAGGCCGCAGATCTGCTGGATCTCCGCGTCGTCATCATTGAGGCCTGCGATTAACGGAAGCCTGAGCCGGATGCAGGCACCGTCGGCGGAAAGCTTCTTGAGATTCTCCAGGATGGTCTCGTTGGAGACGCCGGTATAGGCCTTGTGCTTCTCCGCATCCATCTGCTTGACGTCGAACAGGAAGGTGTCCACATAGGGCAGGATGCGGGCAAAATGGTCGTAGGGCACATGGCCGCAGGTATCGATATCGACCCGGTAGCCGCGGCGCTTCAGGCGCCGGCAGATTTCTTCGATGTAGTCCATGTCCTGGGCCAGAGGTTCGCCGCCGGACAGGGTCACTCCACCGCCGGACACCTCATAGAAGGGCGCGTCCTTGAGGATCTCTTCGATCAGATCCTCCGGGTCCTTCTGATAGCCGACCTGTTCCCGGGCATTGTACAGACAATAGGACGTGCAAAGGCCGCAGCCATCGCAGACCGTACGGTCTGTCACGATATCGGGACTGATGGCGCCCTTAGGGCAGGCGGCAGCGCAGGCTCCGCAATGGACGCAGCGGTCCGCGTAATACATCAGTTCCCGCTCGTAACGCTGGCTTTCCGGGTTGTGGCACCACAGGCAGTGCAGGGGGCAGCCCTTGAAAAACACCGTGGTCCGGATCCCCGCACCATCGTGGATCGAGAATTTCTGGATATTGAAAAGCACTGGATTCATAGAAAATTTCCTTCTGAGCAATAAAGTTGAGTATTTTTGTCGATTTTCTTTTCTGCCTACTTGTAATTTCTGAAAAACCATGTATAATGGAATCATGTTGAAAAACAAGGAGGAAGTATTCAATGGCAAAGATCTCTAAAGATATGCTGATCGGCGAACTCTTACAGGTCGATCCGGCTGTAGCTCCGCTGCTGATGGCATGCGGTATGCATTGTGTTGGCTGCCCGTCCGCACGTGGCGAGTCTCTGGAAGAAGCTTGCTTCGTACATGGTCTGGACGCTGATGCAGTCGAAGCCAGCCTGAATGAGTATCTGGAAAAGAAGGCTGCTCTGTAACCTTTATAAGCAAGAAATAAAGCCGCCTGGGTCTGAAGTGGATCAGATCCGGGCGGCTTTTTTGTGCAAAATCAGGCGTTTTACTGAGTTTCCATGGCCGCGAGCTTTTGTAAAGCACGGGCATGCACGGACAGATGGTCATGCTCCCGGATATAGGCGATACGTAAGGGCTCGCGGGATACATCAGAGGCGTATTCCGTTAAAGCAGTCAACACGTAGCGCAGGGTGCGGGTCTGCCGCTGGAACTGTACCAACAGGTGGTACGCACCCGTCTCCTCGTCGTGGTACAGCTGGTTGCGCAGACGCAGATCGGGAGAGACGGTCCGGGCAGCATCCAGAACCGTGTCAAAGGATTCGAAGGTGTAGACCATGACGGTTTCCGTTGTTTGAGGCTCTTCGGGCGCTTCCTCCTGCGGGCGGATGCGCTGGTCGACTTCCTCCGGACCCATTTCCGCGCCGGGTACATTGGAACGGAAGAGGGCCAAAAGATCCTCGTGGCTGCGCACCTGTGTCATGGTGATCATCAGACTGTCTTCGGATATAGGGATGGCTTCGATCATGATGGGATGCTTGGTCATGTCGAAACCGAATTCGGCGGCGGCCTGCAGCATCATATCGTCGAACAAAGCCTTGGCTTTTTCTGAACCGTAGGAAAGATCGGTGATCTTCAGCTGGCGTGCCTTCAAGTCGGCGCGGTTCAGCGTAAAACGTACCTGATTCTTGCTGATTCGTTCTGATTTCATGAGGGACCGATCCTTTCTTCTGACTCCCATATGTATATGGGGCTTTCATACATTATAGCCTTGCGGCAACGATTTGTAAACCCTTCAACCTTGACAATTTGCGGTCCTTTGGATATAGTTATGTCAGCGAAAATTACAATCTGGAGGGAATTATGGTAGAATTCAAAGTCGGTGCACAGTTTCCACTGCCCAAGGTCACCTGGGAAGGCGCTGTTTTTTCCATCGAGCCCTACACCATGACGCTGACGTACCGCTTCAAGCATCCGACAGCGGAGGAAACAGAGGAATTCCTGCATGGTGATTATGAACTGGCAGTCACGGAGCTGCGCAATATCATCTTCGTACTGAGTAAATTTGGCCGTCTGGGCTGGGCGGATGCCGCCTACAACCCCAATATGTCCGATTCCGAAAAGCGCCTGCCGGAGCTGGTGGAAGGGCAGAAGGGCTACAGCGTGGACGCGTTTCTGGTCGATCTGGACACCAACATCCTGGTCGCCCGCAGGCTGATCCGCATGGATCCGAAATTCTCCGGGAAGTTCAAAAAACTCATCGAGCAGAGCATCAGCCGGAAGGATTCTTTTGACAGAAATCAGTTCGAACAACTGGTGCAGGAACTCTACAGCCAGTATTCGACCCAGGACCTGTACAAGTACAGCCTGATGAAAATGAAATCATAAGAGTTGACAGGAACTGGTGAAAAGAGTATCATTATTACAAGTTTTCATACTCAAACAAGTAGGAGGAAGACATGTCTATCGTAACCAAATTGGAGCATCCGTTGCTGCAGCATAAGCTCACGCTTCTCAGAGACAAAAATACCACATCCAAGGACTTCCGTACCCTGGTCAAAGAAGTCGCTATGCTGATGGCCTATGAGGTCACACGGGATTTCCCCACCGAGATCGTCGAAGTCGAAACGCCGATCGCTAAAACCCATTCGGTGCGGATCGCGGGTAAAACCGTGGCGATCGTTCCCATCCTGCGTGCGGGCCTGGGTATGGTCGATGGTATCCTGGAAGTCATGCCTACTGCGAAAGTCGGTCATATCGGACTGTATCGTAATGAAAAAACACTGGAGCCGGTCGAGTATTATGCCAAAATGCCGCCGGATATCGACAAGCGTACCGTCATCATCTGTGAGCCCATGTGCGCCACAGGCGGTTCCATCATCGCGGCTGTCGATCTGTTAAAAGCCCGCGGGATCAAGGACATCAAGATCATGTGCCTGGTCGTCTGTGAAGTCGGTATCAAGGCCATCGAGGAAGTCCATCCGGACATCCAGATCTTCACCATCGGCTATGACAAGGAACTGAACGAAGTCGGTTATATCACGCCGGGTCTGGGTGATGCCGGTGATCGTCTGTTTGGTACAAAATAATCATTAAAAACAAGGTTTTCGTATACCGGTTTCGGTATGCGGAAGCCTTTTTTTGAGTTTTGGAGGTGGTTTTTAAGCATGATTCGAGTAGCGATCGTCGGATTAGGCAACATTTCTGCCGCCCATATCGAGGCCTGGCAGACATTTCCGGAGCGGGCCAAGATCGTGGCTCTGGTGGATATCATCCCGGAGAAGGCCAAGGCCCGGGCGGAAGAGTACGGCATCGACTGTGATATTTATGACGACCATCATAAGATCTTGGACCGGACGGATATCGACCTGGTGGATGTCTGCACGCCGCCCTATGTGCATGCGGAGATCTCCATCAACGCGCTGAACGCGGGCAAGCATGTCATCTGTGAGAAGCCCATGGCGGCTTCCCTGGAGGAATGTGACGCGGTTATCGCGGCGGCCCGTAAGAATGGCCGGCTGTTTTCCTCCATCGCACAGAACCGGTTCCGCACTTCTGTGGCCCGCCTGAAGGCCGTGCTGGACAGCGGGATCTGTGGCCCGGTCAAGCACTTTACCGTCGATTCCTTCTGGTGGCGCGGTCATTGTTACTATGATCTCTGGTGGCGCGGCACCTGGGAGAAGGAGGGTGGCGGCTGCACCCTGAACCATGCGGTCCATCATATCGACATGCTGGGCTGGATGATGGGTCTGCCGGACACCGTGACGTCTGTGCTGACCAACGTATCCCATGATAATGCGGAGATCGAGGACCTGTCGGTCTCGATCCTGTCCTATGGGAAAACATTGGCCACCGTCACCGCGTCGGTCGTACATCATGGGGAGGAGCAACAGCTGATCGCCCAGTGCGCGGATGCCCGGGTCTCGGTGCCCTGGAAGGTATATGCCTCCGGCAGCCTGCCCAATGGCTTCCCCTATGAGGACAATGATAAGGAGGCGCAGATCCAGGCGCTGTACGACAGCCTGCCCGAGGTGCAGTATGAAGGCCATACCGGACAGATCGACAACGTGTTGACTACGCTGGAGCAGGGCGGTCTGGTCCCCGCGATCACAGGGGAAGATGGAAGGCGCACCATCGAGCTGATCACAGCCATTTACAAAGCCGGAGCGACCAGGACACCGGTCACGCTGCCATTGTCTAAGGATGATCCTTTCTACACGGTGGCAGGGATCCAGGCACAGGCACCCCATTTCTATGAGAAGACAACTGCCGTGGTGGATCTGGGCAATGGTACCGGCATCACCCTGGGCAGTCAGTATTAAGAAGTATAAGGAGCAGCATCATGAAAGATACCAAGCAGCAATGGTTCAAAGAGGCGAAATACGGTCTGTTCATCCACTGGGGTCTGTACTCTGTACTGGCCGGTGAATGGAAAGGACAGGAGGTCGAGGGCATCGGTGAGTGGATCATGAACCGTTTCCGGATCCCGGTGGAGGAGTATCGTCCCATTGCCAAACAGTTCAACCCGGTACACTTCAATGCGGATGAACTGGTCCGTCGCGCCAAGGAAGACTGGGGTATGAAGTACATCGTCATCACCACCAAGCACCATGACGGCTTTGCCATGTACGATTCCCAGTGCAGTGATTATAATATCGTGAAGGCAACGCCCTTCGGCCGCGACATCCTGAAGGAACTGCAGCTGGCCTGTGAGAAATACGACATGAAGCTGGGCTTCTATTATTCTCAGGCGCAGGATTGGGATGATCCGGACGGCTACTATGCCGGTATGGACAATTCCAAGAAGGATTTTCGGGCCTATCTGGAGCGCAAGTGCAAACCGCAGCTGCGTGAGCTTTTGACCAACTATGGCGATGTGGCCCTGATCTGGTTCGATACCCCCATGCAGATGACAGAAGAGGAGAGCCAGGAGCTCTTCGACCTGGTCAAGTCGATCCAGCCGAACTGCCTGGTCAGCGGCCGTATCGGCAATCACCTGGGTGAATATATGTCCACGGGCGACAATTTCATCCCGCTGCAGCCCTATGCGGGTGACTGGGAAGTGCCTGCGACCCTGAACGATACCTGGGGTTTCAAGAAGAATGATCACAACTGGAAAGAGGCGGATCATATCCTGCGCCTGTTGCTGAAGATCAACAGCCGCGGCGGCAACTATCTGCTGAACATCGGCCCGACCGCTCTGGGCGACGTGCCGGAAGACAGCATCCGCATCCTGAACCAGGTCGGTGATTTCGTGAAAAAGAACGCCGAAGCGATCTACGCCACCAAGGCGATCCCGGCGCCGGTCTACGACATGGAATGGGTCACCATTACCGGACGGCCGCATAAACTGTACCTGAACGTGATCAAGCCCACCCGCCGTGTCCACATCACCGCATTCGACAACCATGTGACCCGCGCCTACCTGGTGGAGACCGGCGAAGACCTGGAATTCCAGATCGGCGGCCCGACCAGCCCCACCGGCCACATCACCGTCAAGATCCCCGAAGAATACAAGACCAAAGCCTTCTACACCATCGGCCTCGATATTGAAGAAGAAACTTTGGTGAATAAGGATCTGGACTGGTAAAAAGCGTCCCAAAGTCAAAGAAAAAAAGCGAACGTGTGTAATGCGCTCGCTTTTTGTTTGACCTTAGGGACGCAAAAACCACGAGGATGAAGCGCGGTAGTCAATGACCCGGAGCCAGTTTTTTGCCCCGATTACTTGCAACGAAGCGAAGCGTTCCTCAAAATGCAAGTATTTTGCAGAGGCCCTACTTGTCTCATGTTTTCTGAAATTTAAAATGTCAGTAAGAATTGCGCCAATTGGACACGAAACGGATGTTTTCGCTTGAAAAAGACTCGAAGATCCTGGGCGTTTACTGACTTTTGTGATTCCTTATTTTCGTATGCAAGTATTAATCTCGAAAAGGTACTGACATTTTCTCTTTTCAGAAAATCCATGCATGTATGACCTCGTCATTTTACTTGCACTGATAAAGAGTATGATCTATCATGTCAGTAATGACCCGCAAAAAAGGACCTCCAAACGCATGTTGGAGGCCTTCTTCTTATTATTCAAAGTACGTACCGTACGGTTTTGCGTCTTCGTATCCGTTGGTCATCATGAGCAGCCGGATCAGGCGATAGGCGCAGTCCACAGCCTTCTCGCGGGGCAGGGAGCCGTCAGCAAGGGACTGCTCAAGGTCTGCCACATCCTTCGGATTGCCCGGCATGATCAGGTCGTTGCCTGCGATCATGCAGCCGTGGGAGGAGGCGCAGCCAGCCGTGGTCGGTGTCCAGTCTGTCATGACGATGCCCTGGAAGTCCCATTCACCGCGCAGAACGGTGGTGATCAGGTCCGTGTTGTTTGCCGCGGGCACGCCGTTGATCAGGTTGTAGGAGGTCATCAGGCACATGGGCTGCGAAGTCTTGACCGCGATTTCGAAACCGCGCAGGTAGATCTCACGCAGGGCACGTTCGGAAACGACGGAGTCGCTGAACATGCGGTTGTCTTCCTGGCTGTTGCAGGCATAGTGTTTGATGGTGGTGCCGATGCCGGGGAACTGCTGTACACCGCGGGTGATGGCTGCAGCCATGATACCTGCGATCAGCGGATCTTCGGAGTAGTACTCGAAATTACGTCCGCACAGGGGGTTGCGGTGGATATTCATGCCCGGAGCCAGCCACCAGGTGACGCCGAATTCCAGCATCTCACCGCCGACCAGGGCGCCGATCTGCTCCAGGACTTCGGGGTTCCATGTCTGTGCCAGCAGGGTACCGATCGGGATCGCTGTGGCATACATATAGTATCTGTCAGCATCCTCGTGGTTTGCGTTCTTGCCGAACAGGCCGCCGGAGATCGCGGACAGGATGCTTTCGGAATAGATCTTGCCGCTCGCCCGGTCGACATCGTAGTGGCGCATCAGGCGCAGGCCCGCCGGACCATCGGCCATAGAGATCGCCGGCAGATCATATTTTTCTTCCAGCTGGCAGGTCGTTTCGCCGGCCGCACCGGGAACGTAGATGCCGGTCTCCACCAGTTCATCGTCCTTCAGGTTGTCCTGGCCCTTGGTGATCTCACCCATCAGCAGATGGATCAGTTCCTCGTCCGTCAGCTTCTCGGCGATCGAGCGGGCTTCCGCATCGATGTCCAAAACAGGATAGGTCTTCTTTCCTTCTGCCTTCGGCGCGAAGGAGATCGGTGTCAGACCTTTCTGCTGGGCGACAGCCTGCCAGGCAGAGGTCAGCTTGTTCAGGATTGTGTTTTCCGGCTGGATCTCACATACGGGCTCATCCAGGGGCAGAATGTGTGTCGTCTTTTCCATGACCACGTCTTCTGCGACACGCAGGACGGCCAGAGTCTTCAATTGGTCGGAAACACTGCCCGCGAACAGGCCATAGTCACCTGCCTCGATGATCCAGCAGGACTTCTCTTCGGAGAAGCTGGCGAAGTGCTTCGCGGGGATCTCGATGGTAAGGGTCTCACAGGCACCAGGTGCAAGGAGCCCGGTCTTCGCAAATCCCACCAGGCGTTTGAATTCCTTCTGCAATGCGGTCTGCGGGCAGGCAGCATATACCTGGACGACTTCTTTGCCGGCAAACCGGCTGCCGGTGTTGGTCACGGTCACGGAAAGGGTAACTGCTTCAGAACTGACTTGTACCGCCTCTTCTGACAGTGCAAACGTGGTGTAAGAAAGACCAAATCCGAAGGGGTAGACCGGTTTGACGCCAAAGCTGTCGAAATACCGGTATCCTACGTAGATGCCTTCTTCATAGGGCTCGTGGTTGGTATCTCCATCGTTGTGGCTGAACTTCTCGGAGCTGGGGAAGTCCTCGTAATGCTTGCTCCAGGTGGTGGTCAGCTTGCCGGAAGGTGTCACCTTGCCGGTCAGAATGTCGGCCACCGCATTGCCGGTTTCCATGCCGCCCTGGGAGATGTACAGGATCGCACGGACAGAAGCATTGGCCAGGATCTCGTTCAGATCGATCTGTCCGCCGGTATTGATCAGGACCACCAGGTTCTGATTCAGTTTGCCCAGAAGGGTAAGTTCTTCTTTTTCCTGGTCGCTCAGCAGGTAATCGCCCGGAGCATAGTTCCGGTCCCGGCCCTCGCCAGCGATCCGGCTCAGCACATAGATGACCACGTCAGCCGCAGAGGCTTCTTCTTCGATGATCGGGTTATAATCACCCTCCACAAAGGGGTCCTCACGCATGATCTTGAAGAAGGACATGCCGCTGTCCGCCTGGATATGGCTCATTTTCTCCATGATCCGGTCACGCCAGGCAAACTGGTCCGCGGTGCGCTTCTCAGGTGCCGAAAGGGCCTTTTCTCTGTTGATGATCCGGACGCCGGCCAGGTCCAGACCCTGCTGGATGCTGACGACTTCACGCTCGTTGACGTCACCGGAGCCAGTGCCGCCCTTGATCATGTGGCTGACACCATTACCGTAGATGGCTACGGACTGGTCCTTGCCCAGGGGCAGGAGCCCCTCATTCTTCATCAGCACCATGCCCTCCGCGGCCGCGGCGCGGGCAATGCGGCGGTTTTCCAATTCTCGTGGGGCAACGGCCTGTGTCGTGGTACCACTGTAGGATCGGGTTCTTCTTTGCATTTTGGTTCTCCTTTGTATGGTTTATGTAGAAAGCGGAGCGCTTTCGAGATCCTGTTGGATCAGATCTTTCCGGTGAGCGCCAGAATGATCAGAATGCAGGTGATGATCAGCGCGGCAGAGATCAGAAGCACGCCGGGGCTGATTTTATGGGAGCCGCCTTCTTGGGTGACCGTCGTGGACGGGGAGACCAGTCCGGCTTTGCGCAGTGTGATCACCAGAGGCTTGTACAACAGCATGATGAAGGCTGCGTTCAACACGCCCTTCAGCAGGTTGAAGGGCAGGAAGACTGTCGGTAGAAGAGCGACAACAGCATCTCTGGGGTAACCCATGTAGATCGGTGTCAGAATATAGTTCCAAAGCAGCATGACGATGACCATGCCCACGATCCCGGAGACCAGGGCGATAATAGCGCCTTTCAAAGTATGATTTTTCTTATACAGAAAAGCGGCGGTGCAGGCGAAGGAGCAGGTGGAGACCAGGTTCATGACGGCGCCGATCCAGCCCGTTTCACTGACTGTGACCATTTCCACCAGGGAAACGACCAGAGAGACCAGGAAGGCGGAGACGGGGCCGAAGATGAAGCCGGCGATGGTGATCGCCACATCCTTCGGCTCGTATTTCAGCGGCGGCATGGCGAACACGGGGATGCGGATCGCCCACATCAACAGATAGGCCAGAGCAGCGATCATGGCCAGTGTCACCATAGTTTTGGTTCTTTCGTTTTGCATAACAGAAACCTCCTGAAAAAACGATTTGGGTCTCTTGAGCATGAAAAACGTCCGGAAGTACTTCCGGACATCTGAGGTTCAAAGCGGTCTTTTCGCAAGGTTTCGGCACGCTTCTTCTCCCATCCAGACTTTACTGTCGGTTCCGGAATCACACCGGATCTGCCACAAAGGCTCGCGGACTGTACCGCCGGTCGGGAATTGCACCCTGCCCTGAAGAAACTCTTATAGCATCATAGTACAATGGCGGAGTATTGTCAATATGACAGCAGATTTTTTACAGGACAGGGTGGGGTAGGGCATCTTGTCTTTACCCGGTGGTTGTGGTAAAATCAGCACGTACATATACCATTGGAGAAGCATATGAAACAACTGATCACATATAATGAAGCGGAGACCCATGCGCTGGCTGCAGAGCTGGCAGAACAGGCCGTCCGCGGGCAGGTCTTCTGCCTGCAGGGGGACCTGGGCGTCGGTAAAACGGCCTTTGCCAAGGGCTTTGCCAAGGGACTCGGTGTGACCGAGGACGTAGTCAGCCCCACGTTCACCATAGTACGAGAATACGAAGGACGCCTGCCCTTCTATCATTTCGATATTTACCGGCTGCCGGATGGCGACAGCCTTTTTGACATTGGCTTCGACGAATATATCGAAGGGCGGGGCGTCTGCCTGATCGAGTGGGCGGACCAGCTCAGGGAGGAAATGCCGGAGGACGCGGTCTGGATCACCATCGAGAAAATGCTGGAAGAGGGCACAGACTGCCGCCGGATCACGATCTCAGCACCGGATGAGACTGAAGCGAGGGGATAAGTAATGAAAATACTAGCGATCGAAGCAGCGGCGAAAACTGCCGGCGCTGCCGTATATATTGATGGTGTCATCGTGGCGGAGGAGGCCGTGGCCAATGGCCTGACCCATTCCCAGACGTTGATGCCCATGGTGGAGGAGGTCCTGCAGAAGGCCGGGATCACCGGACAAGAGTTGGACCTGCTGACCTTTACCAAGGGCCCGGGTTCCTTCACCGGCTTACGAATCGGAGCGGCCACGGTGAAAGGGCTGGCCTTAGGCTGGCAGAAACCGGTGCTGCCCTTATCTACGATGGAGGTGCTGGCCTACAACCTGGTGGGACGTGGGGAACTTGTGGTCCCGGTCATGGACGCGCGCAGACATCAGGTCTATACGGCGGTCTATGAAACAGAGGGTAATGCACTGCATAGTATCTTTGGCCCGGATGTGGTGCCCGCCGCGGAGCTGATCCGCTTTTTACAAGAGCAGGGGCGTCCGGCGGTGCTTGTGGGTGATACCACGGCAGTGACACAGGAAGCGAGCGGTGCAGATCTTCTGCTGGCGCCTGCCCATCTGAACCAGCTGAGGCCTGCTGCGGCCTGCGCACAGGCTGCATTCTACGTACAGCAGGGCGTTTCGCCCATCCCCGGGTCGCAGATCGAGGTCGATTATTTAAGAAAGCCACAGGCGGAACGGGAGCGGGAAGCCCGGCTCAAGGAACAGAAGTCATGATCAGAAACCTTTCCTTCCGTCCCATGCAGCTGAAGGACATCGACCAGGTCCTTGCCATTGAGGAGGCATCCTTCTCCATGCCCTGGTCCAGGGATTCTCTGGTGCATGAGCTGGATGATGATCATGGCGCGCACTATATCATCGCACTTCAAGAGGATCAGGTCTGCGGATACGCAGGATTCTGGCAGGTGTTCGATGAAGCGCACATCACCAACATCGCGGTGCGGGAGGATCTGCGCCATCAGGGCGTAGGAAAAGCGCTGTTGTGGGAGATGGACCGGCTCTGTCGGCGTCTGGGCATTCTGTACCAGACATTGGAAGTCCGGGTGTCCAACATCCCGGCGCGCAGCTTGTATCAAAAGGTGGGATTTGCTTCGGCCGGGATCCGGCCGGGCTACTACGAGAAACCGCGGGAAGATGCGGATATTCTCTGGAAAGAAGTGCCGTATGAAACTATATCCCAGAAATGAAGAAGCAATATTATCATCGGAACTGTTCCGCGAACCGGAAGCGGTCTATCGCGGAGCCCCCTTCATGGCCTGGAACACGAAGCTGGAAGAGCAGATGGTCCGTACGCAGGTGCGGATGTTCAAGGACATGGGCATGGGCGGATTCCACAGTCATGTCCGTACCGGCCTGGATACCCCATATTTAAGTGAAGAATTCTTTCAGATGATGGACGCGGCGCTGGATGAAGCGAAGAAATGCGGCCTGAAGCACTGGCTTTATGATGAGGACCGCTGGCCTTCCGGTGCTGGCGGCGGTATCGTGACAGAGAACCCGCAGTTCGCGCAAAAGGAGCTTTTGTTCACCACAAAACCCATAGAAAACGCCGTGCCTTTCCATGCGGGCATCGCCCTGGAACATGATGTATTCTATGAAATGGCCCGGTATCAGATCACGCTGGACCAGGGGCTTCTGGTGTCCTATCAGCAGGTCGCAGACGACAAACCTGCGGACCGGTACGCCTATCTGGTGCTGGCGCCGCGCCAGGCCTGGTGGAACGACCAGAGCTATGTCGACACCCTGAAAAAAGAAGCGATCGAGTCCTTCGTACATCTGACCCATGACGCGTATGCGGCCAGGTATCAGCAGGATTTCGGCAAGACCATTCCGGCCATCTTTACGGACGAGCCCCAGTTTTCCACGAAGGGCCGACTGCCCGATAGCCTTTCCGACGCGGATGTGCGCATCCCCTTCACGGATGATCTGGAAGAAAGTTTCCAGAAGGCCTACGGCATGAGCCTGCTGGCCCATCTTCCGGAATTGTTCTGGGAACGGGCAGACGGACAGGCCTCCGTGGCCCGATACCGGTATCATGACCATGTCTGCGAGCGCTTTGCGGAAGCCTTCGCGGATACGGTGGGTGCCTGGTGTCAGGAGCATGGACTGCTTTTGACCGGCCATATGATGGAAGAACCGACCCTGGGCAGCCAGACAGCCATGCTGGGCGAAGCCATGCGTTCCTACCGTGGCTTTGGTCTGCCGGGCATCGATATGTTATGTGACAGAAGAGAGTACACCACAGCGAAGCAGGCCCAGAGTGCTTCCCATCAGATGGGCTGCCCGGGCGTGACCAGTGAGCTGTACGGTGTCACCAACTGGGATTTCGACTTCCGCGGCCATGTGCTGCAGGGCGACTGGCAGGCGGCGCTGGGCGTCACCACCCGCGTGCATCATCTGGCCTGGATGCGGATGGCAGGTGAGGCCAAACGTGATTATCCGGCCAGTATCGGCTATCAGTCCCCCTGGTACAAAAAGTACAAGCAGGTCGAGGATCATTTCGCACGGGTGAACACAGCGCTGACCCGGGGCACGCCCCATGTGCGCATCGGTGTCGTCCATCCCATCGAAAGCTTCTGGCTGGCCTATGGACCGAACGACAGGACAGGTGCCCTGCAGCAGGAGATGGAGGATCACTTTGTGGATCTGAACCAGTGGCTGCTGCTGGACGGTCTGGATTTTGATTATATCAGTGAAGGCCTGCTGAAGAGCCTGCACTATGAAGCGAAAAAGGATCCGGCCAGGGTCGCGATCGGGCAGATGGAGTATGACGTGCTCTTGTTGCCGGATCTGAAGACCATCCGGAGTTCGACTTTGGAAATGCTTAAGCAGTTCCTTGCCGCAGGCGGTACGGTCCTGGTCTTAGGAAGCCTGCCGACTTTGGTGGACGCGGAGGCCTCCGCGCTGCCGGAACAGGTTCTTAAGCGTTGCCAGGTGCTGCCCTTTGCCCGCACCCGCATCCTTAAAGCCCTGGAGCCCTGGCGGGAGATCGAGGTCCGCTGGCAGAAGGGCCCCCAGGCTGGTATGCATACTACACATCTGCTGCACCAGTACCGGAGGGATGGAGATGGCAGATGGCTGTTCCTGGTACATGGCAAGCCCATGGCGGACGCGGACCAACCCCAGGAAGAGGAGATCCTTATCAAGATCAAAGGCCGCTGGAAGGTGACCTTGTACGATACCTGGACGGGCGAGATCTGCCCGTTAACGGCTGCCCATCAGGGCGAGGAAACCTCCCTGCAGGTGCGGATGTATGCCCATGACAGCCTGCTGCTGCATCTGGAGCCCTGGAAGGGCCAGGATGGAGCAGGAGAGACGCTTTGCCTGCATCCCGAACCCGCACAATGTAAAGAACTTACGGTCCCGGACGCGGTGCCTGTCACCCTGGAAGAACCTAACGTCCTCCTGCTGGATCGGGCCGAGTGGTGGTATGATGACGCACCAGTCCAGCCCACCGAGGAGATCCTTAGGATCGACAAGGCGCTTCGAACCTTCTTTGGCTATCCGCTCCGCATGACCAAGGATTATCAGCCGTACCACATGCACCAGGCAGAAACGCCGGAGCACTGGGTCCACCTGCGTTATACCATCGAAGCAGAGATCCGGGCCAGCGGTCTGTCCCTGGCATTGGAGAATAGAAAGATTTCTCAGGTCCTTCTGGATGGACAGCCGCTTGCTTCCATGGAACCCACCGGGTACTATGTGGATGAGGCCATCGAGACCATCGCCTTCCCGGACCTCGCCCCGGGCACCCACAGCCTGGAGATCCGTCTGCCCTTCGGAGAGAAGACAGACCTGGAGGACTGCTATCTTCTGGGTGATTTCGGCGTTCGTGTGCAAGGCACCCACTGTGTCTTGACAGAACCGGTCCGGATGTTGTATTTTGGAGATTGGTGCAACCAGGGTCTGCCTTTCTATGGCGGCAATGTGGTCTATCATATACCGCTGGATGTGCCGGAAGAGGGCCTGCTGCGTGTGCGGGAGACCAAGTTCCGGGCACCTGCATGGACCGTAGGCGGTGGTTCTGAGATCCGCGGTGCACTTGCACCTTATGAAACTGTCGTGTCTGCAGAAGCGGGCAGGCAGAACCTGGATGTGACCGTATATGGAAACCGGATCAATACCTTCGGTCAGGTCCACAATTGTGATGAAAGCATGACCTGGTTCGGTGCCGCGTCCTGGCGGACGGAGGGCGCCGCATGGTCAGATGCCTATTGCCTGCACCGTATGGGCTGGCTCAAACGCCCGGAGGTGTATCTGGAGTAATCCAATCAAACCGGAAAGGACTTTTGTTTTCATGAAAAGGTTTTCGCTTTCCAATCTTGGACGGTCTTTCGGCTGGATGATGCAAGTCCGGCCGGTCACCACCAACTTGTTTCTTTCATTTTTGCTGAATCTGCTGATCGAGATCATGAGCCGGCATTCGCTGGTGAAGGCAGTTGTGCATATGGTCACCATGCCGCACCTGTTCATCTTCAACGTGCTGATCCTCGCAGCTACCATGTCCCTGGCTTTGTTTTTCACAAGGCGGGTCTTTGTGACTGTGCTGATCGCGCTGATCTGGTTCCTTTTAGGTATGATCAACGGCATCCTGCTGTTCTTCCGCACCACACCCTTCTCCTTCAGTGACATCCTGGTCCTGAAGTCGGTCAGTTCCATCATCACAGTGTACCTGAAACTGTGGCAGCTGATCCTGATCATTGCCTTCTTCGTACTGATCATCGTGGGGCTGGTCCTGCTGTATCGTAGATCGCCCAAGTGGAAACGCCGGCCGATCCGTGGCGGTATCTCCCTGGTGACGATCACTGGTTTGGTGGCATATCTGGCATTCCTGTACGTATCCAAAGGGGTGCTTGCCACCAATATCCCCAATATCGCGGATGCCTACCGGCAGTACGGTTTCGTGACCATGTACTCGGAAAGTGTCTTTGTACGCGGCGTGAACAAGCCGGGCACCTACTCAGCCCGCAATGTACGGGATATCGCGAAGATGCTGGGCATCGAGGAGCAGAAGCGCAAAAAGAAGACGGAGGAAGAAGAGCAGCCTGTAAGCCAAATGGCCACGCAGGATACACCGAATATCATTTACCTGCAGTTGGAATCCTTCTTTGATCCGACGCACCTGAAGGGCATGACCTACTCGGTCTCGCCGGTGCCGTTTTATCAGGAATTGAAGGAGAACTATACCTCCGGCTATCTGAACGTACCTTCCTTCGGCGCAGGAACGGCCAACACGGAGTTCGAGGTCCTGACCGGTATGAACCTGGACTTTTTCGGCCCCGGTGAATATCCTTTCAGTACCATATTGCGCGAAGAGACCTGCGAATCCATGGCCTACAATCTGCGGGAGCTGGGCTATACCAGCCATATGATCCACAACAACAAGGGCAGTTTCTATGGCCGTAACCGGGTCTATCCCAATCTGGGTTTCGACACCTTCACGTCCATCGAATACATGCAGGGCATCCAGATCAATCCGCTGGGCTGGGCGAAGGACAAGGTCCTGACCGATCAGATCCTGCAGGTGCTGGATTCCTCCGAGAACCAGGATCTGGTCTATACCATCTCTGTCCAGGGACATGGTAAGTATCCGGAAGAAGAGGTAGAAGGCTATAAGCTGGTCAAGGTCAATGACTGCCAGATCGAGGACTGGACCGAGACGGAGATCACGGCCTTTGAGTATTATCTCAATCAGATCCGCCAGATGGATGATTTCCTGCGGGAACTGACGAAGGCGCTGGAGAAGCGTCCGGAGCCCTCCATCCTGATCCTCTACGGCGATCATCTGCCGGACTTCCCCTTCCAGGCTTCCGACATGGACAATAATTCTCTCTACCAGACAGAATACGTGATCTGGCAGACCGGCGTGCCCATGATCCGGGAGACCGGCGAGATGGAAGCCTACCAGCTGTCTTCCTATGTCATGGACCGTCTGCACAAGGACAATGGCGTCCTGACCAAGTTGCATCAGATGCGGGAGGACAATGCGGAGACCTATCTGGATGATCTGAAGACTCTGGAATATGATATGCTCTACGGCAACCGGATCATCTATTCCGGCAAGAATCCCTATCCGCCCAGTGAAATGCAGTTCGGCACCAAAGAGGTCGTCCTGACAGAGGCCATCTATAACCGGGAGAACCGGACCCTGACGGTCAAGGGTGATAATTTCACGGAATGGAGCTCAGTCTTTATCAACGGAAAAGAGCAGCCGCATACGATCTTTATCGGACCGCAGTCGCTGCTCGTGGAGGACGTGGATATCGAAGATGAGGATGCGGTCATGGTCGCCCAGGTGACCGGAGACCGCGAAATGCTCAGCCAGACAGAAGAGTATTACATGCTGGATATGCAATAAAAGAAAAGTCCCTCATCAAAGAGGGAAAGAAGTCCCTCATGCAAGAGGGACTTCTTCAAATCCGTTCTGCCCCATGACGACCATGGAGGGGAACCCAAGCTGCCTGAGCAGCCCGACAGTCTCGTTGTAATGATAATCTAACAGAGGAGCGTGGTGACAATCCGTTGTGATGATGAGCCGCGCTTTTTCTTTTTGCAGGAAGGACAGGAGTGCTGCGGAAGGGTAGGGTTCATGGGTATATTCCTTGGCCATGCCGCCCAGGTTGACCTCCAGCAGGGCACCCTTATGCACCAGGGTGTGCAGGGTATCCTGCACGATGGAAAGGTATCTGGGGTCGTTTTCATCTAGGTAATGCAGTTTGTCGTTGAACTTCTTGTACAGGTCGAAATGGCCGATGACATCCGGCTTGCGTGTATCGTACATATACAGGATATCGGCACAGTATTCTTCGACCATCGGCAGGACATGGCCATCGAACCAGGTATCGATCATCTCCTGCAGGATATGTGCTTTGGAATCTATGGGATAGTACGCGTCACCGTGCCGCAGGTAATGGACACTGCCGATCTTATATTCCCAATCAAGACCGTCCTCCTCAGAAAACAGATCCTGCTCCAGACCCAGATAGATGCGGATCTGATCCGCGTACTTTTCCTTCAGGTGCAGGACTTCCTTGCGGTAGTCCGCGGTCGCCTGGGGGCTCATGCCGATGAAGGATGGGTCAAACGGGGCATAACTATGGCCGGAAAAGCCCAGAGCAGTGAGACCCTTGGCAAGGGCCGTCTGCACCATGGCTTCCGGCGTATCACGCCCGTCACAATAAATGGAATGTGTATGGATGTTGGAGATCATGCGAAGCGCCTCCTTTGTTGCGGAAGTTTCGGGCAACAGTTTTGCCCATGGATATCCTGTATTATAGCAAAAGCCGCCATGCTTGACAATCGACATTTCTGCGTCTACAATGATGCATACAAGTGGCAAATATCAAGATCCAGAGGGGAATCATTTTATGAATGTACAGAAGATCATCGATCATTTTCAATTTGACGATACCGTGACAGAGGCACAGGCCTTTGGCTCCGGGCATATCAATGATACGATCCGGGTGCGGTTCGCAGGCGGAACGCCGGACGTGGTGCTGCAGCGCCTGAATACCTCCATCTTTCCGGATCCGGCGGGCCTGATGGAAAACGCGGTGCATGTCACAGAATTCCTGCGTGACAAGCTGCGCAAAGAAGGGGGCGACTGGGAGCGCGGCACCCTGACCTTCGTTCCGACAAAGGACAGCGGCTGGATCTACCAGGATGAGGATGGCGGTGTATGGCGAGCTTCCTATCTGATCCCGGGCACCATGAGCTATGACCTGGCAGAAAACGCGGAAATGTTCCGTTCCTCCGGTGCGGCCTTCGGTAAATTCATGGCGGATCTGTCGGACTTCCCGGCAGAAACGCTGCATGAAGTGATCCCGGATTTCCATAATACCGTAAAGCGTTTCGCGACGTTCAAAAAGTCCCTGGAAGCGGACGTATGCAATCGAGCCGAGTCCTGCCGTCCGGAGATCGACTTTGTCCTGGCCCATGAGGTCCTGGCCCATGAGATCGTGGACCGGATCGCAGACGGACGTCTGCCGCTTCGGGTCACCCATAATGATACCAAGATCAACAACATCCTGATGGATGCCAAGACGGGGGAGAGTGTCTGCATCCTGGATCTGGACACGGTCATGCCGGGCAGCGCCTTGTATGATTATGGCGACAGCATCCGCTTCGGCGCCACCCATGCTCTGGAGGACGAGACCGATCTTTCCAAGGTGGACGTGGATCCGGAACTGTTCCGCGCCTATACCGAGGGCTACCTTTCCACGACAGCCGACCGTCTGACTGATGAAGAGAAGCACTGCCTGCTGATCGGCGCCATGGTCATCACCTTTGAGACCGGTATGCGCTTCCTGACGGATTATCTGGACGGGGACGTATACTTCAAGACGGCACGTCCGCAGCATAATCTGGACCGGGCACGTACGCAGTTCAAGCTGGTCCGCGATATGGAAGAGAAACGGGAACTGCTGGAAGGGATCGTCAAAGAACTTTGCTGAAACCTGAATTTGGAATCTACCAGTGGTCTGTAGAGACCTGGACTAAAGAACCTCATGAGGCCGGAAGGCTTTCATGGGGTTCTGTGTATACAGAAGAGGCGGACCTTACGGGGGAGCGCTGCACCCTCACGGTCACTGCCCAGGAGGATTTAAAGGACATCAGCCTGTTCCTGAAATTCCATGATGCGGCATGGAGCCGGGAGGACTACCTGCTGGTGCCTGCCGCCGTGTATGACGGCAACCGGTTCCGGATCAAGCAGGTGGCCTATCCGCCCATGTTCGGCCCTGCGGACTATGATCTGGATCCACCGGTCACGTCGACGGACATCCCCCATTTTTCCGAGGAAGCGGAAGAGAGTGTGATCTCGCTGCGGGCGGGCGACAGTGCCGTGCCTGGGGTCTTCTGGTTCGACCGAAGCGCTGGCTTAGGCCGGGCACTGCTCTATGAATGTCGCTCCGGGGCACAGTCCCTGGGGGAAAATGGTGTTGTGCTGCGGGAATCTGCGGAGGGGCTGGAGATCACGATCCTGGACCCGGTCGTCCGGGCGGACGGGATGTACCGCTTCGGCGAGATATCGTCTTCCGTGCCCTGTGCGGACGCGCCTGGGGCCTTGGACGCGGGGCAGACCGCCGCACTGACAGTAGAGCAGTACCAGTTCCCTTGCGCGGATCTGGCCCGGTTCTTTAAGACGGTGGTCCAGCTGATGCACCGGGAAGCTCCTCTGGCAGGACCCAGGACGGTGGTCGAGGCAAAACTGGGCGGGACTCCGACCTTGAAGGGCGGGTTACGGCTGGTGGAGCAGAAGTATAATAATTACAACTGGCATAAGAATCCCGGTTTTTACATGACGGGCGAAGGGCAGAACCTGTACAGTATCTGGCAGACGGGCTGGGTCGGCGGCATCAATGCGGCCTACGCCCTGTACCGGGGCGGCAACCCGGTCTCCCGGGAGCGGGCGAAGCAGACGATGGACTTCATGTTCCGGGTGATGCAGGCACCTTCTGGCTTCTTTTATGGCATTTCCGATGGAGCCCGCATCTTCGGTGATGATTTCCACCATCAGGATGACAAGGCCTACACCATGGTGCGGAAGAACGCGGACGGCCTGTATTTCGCCGCCCAGATCCTGCTTCTGATGAAGCAGCGCCGGGAGATCCCGGAGACCCTCTGGGTGCAGGGCCTGCGCAAGGCGGCGGATGCCTTCGTCCGGCTGTTCCAGAAGTATGGACAGCTGGGACAGTTCCTCGATGTGGAAAAGGAAGAGATCCGGGTCGGTGGATCCTGCGCGGGCGGTCTTGTGCCTGCCGCTCTGCTTCTGGCTGGCGCCTACTTCGACGAACCTGTATATAAGGAAACGGCCTGCGCCATCGCGGAGTATCTGGACCAGACCTATGTGCAAAAGGGCCTGATCGGCGGCGGCCCGGGCGAGATCCTTTCTGCGCCGGACTCGGAGAGCGCTTACGCTGTATTGGAAAGCTTCGTGGCTTTGTATGAGGAAACGAAGGATACTAAATGGCTGGAGGCTGCCCAACGTGCGGCCGACCAGTATGCCACCTGGGTCATGGCCTATGATTATCCCTTCCCGGAGGAGAGCATGTTCGGGCAGGCGGGCATGTGCACCACGGGCGCTGTCTGGGCCAATGTGCAGAACAAGCATGGCGCTCCGGGACCCTGTACCTTCTCGGGCTCGGCGCTTTTGCGGCTTGCCAGATATACCGGGAACGCCTTGTACCGGCGGATCGGCGAGGAGACTTTGCGGAACATCACCCAGTACCTGTCCCGCGGCAACCGGCCCCTATGGAATTACGACCATTCCGCCCAACTGCCGCCCGGATTCATGTGCGAACGGGTCAGCACTTCAGACTGGGAGGGCTTCGACAAGATCGGCGGAGTATATGAGACCGGCTGCTGGTGCGAGGCCACGGTCCTGTTGATGGCCACAGATCCACAGAACGATCTGTAATTGGTATAGTTAAAATATACCGGGGAGAAGAAAGCCAGGCTTTTTTCTCCCCGATATTTTGTTACTTTTCTGTAAATCGGATTGACTGTCTCGGGGTTCAATGGTAAACTTGTCTTAAATGTATGGATATTGAAATATACCAATTGGTATATTTCGCATGATAAGGAGGAATTTTATAATGGCAGAAAACAGATACGTCGGAGCGTATCCGGTCATCGGCATTCGTCCTACGATCGATGGACGCAGAGGCCCCTTGAAGGTTCGTGAATCTCTGGAAGACCAGACCATGGGTATGGCCAAGGCCGTCAAGAAACTGTATGAAGAAAACCTTCGCTATTCCAACGGTGAACCCGTCAAGGTCATCATCGCTGACACCACCATCGGCCGTGTTGCTGAGAGTGCTGCCTGCGCTGAGAAGTTCAAGAAGGAAGGCGTAGATATCACCGTTACCGTAACTCCCTGCTGGTGCTATGGTTCTGAGACCATGGACATGGACCGCAATACCATCAAGGCCGTTTGGGGCTTCAATGGTACCGAGCGTCCGGGTGCCGTTTATCTGGCTTCCGTCCTGGCGACCCATGCACAGAAGGGCCTGCCGGCATTCGGTATCTATGGTCATGAAGTTCTGGATGCGAACGATGACCCGATCACCGAAGATGTCAAAGAAAAGCTGCTGCGCTTCGGCCGCGCTGCTGTCGCTGCTGCTACCATGCGTGGTAAGAGCTACCTGCAGATCGGTTCCGTTACCATGGGTATCGGCGGCTCCATCATGAACCAGGATTTCATCGAAGAATATCTGGGCATGCGTGTTGAGTCCATCGACGAGGTCGAGATCATCCGTCGTATGACCGAAGGCATCTATGACAAGGCTGAATATGAGAAGGCCATGGCATGGGTCAAAGAGAAGTGCATCATGGGCTTCGACAAGAACCCCGAAGAACTGCGTGACCGTCCGATGGTCAAGGATAAGTGGGACTTCGTCGTCAAGATGATGTGTATCATCAAGGACCTGATGAACGGCAACAAGAACCTGCCGGAAGGCTGCGAGGAAGAGGCTGTCGGCCACAATGCCATCGCTGCCGGTTTCCAGGGTCAGCGTCAGTGGACGGACTTCTATCCGAACTGCGACTTCCCGGAAGCTCTGCTGAATACTTCCTTCGACTGGAATGGTGCGCGTGAGCCCTACATCCTGGCAACTGAGAACGATATCCTCAATGGCCTGGGCATGCTGTTCATGAAGCTTTTGACCAACCGTGCACAGATCTTCGCAGATGTCCGTACCTACTGGAGCGGCGCTTCCGTCAAGCGTGTGACCGGTTATGAGATCGAAGGACATGCGAAAGACGCCGACGGTTTCATCCACCTGATCAACTCTGGTGCTGCCTGCCTGGATGCCAATGGCCGTGCCATCAACGAGAAGGGCGAGCCCGAAATGAAGCAGTGGTGGGATGTCACTCCGGAAGACCAGGATGCCATCATGGCAGCCACCGAGTGGTGCCCGGCTGACTTCGGTTACTTCCGTGGCGGCGGATATTCTTCCCGTTACGAGACTCGTGCAGAAATGCCTGCGACCATGATCCGTCTGAACCTGATCCATGGCCAGGGTCCGGTCCTGCAGATCGCAGAAGGCTGGACTGTCAAGCTTCCGGAAGAAGTTTCCGACACCCTGTGGAAACGTACAGACTACACCTGGCCGTGCACCTGGTTCGCACCGCGCTGCGACGGCAAGGAAGGCCCGTTCAAGGATGCGTACAGTGTCATGAACAACTGGGGTGCCAACCATGGCGCGATCTCCTATGGCCACATCGGCGCCGACCTGATCGCTCTGGCTTCCATCCTGCGGATCCCGGTCTGCATGCACAATGTTCCGGAAGAGGACATCTTCCGTCCGGCTGCCTGGAATGCATTCGGTATGGACAAAGAAGGCGCGGACTACAGAGCCTGCAAGAACTTCGGCCCGCTGTATAAGAAGTAAGATCATTATTGATCCTGATCGATCCCGCCGGTATATTTCCGGCGGGGTCTTCGTATTATAGGAGGAGCATATCCATGCGTGTACTGACTTTCATCGGCGCCGGCCAGATGGCCTCCGCCTTGACGTTCCCCGTGCGTGAAAACGGGCATGAGGTCCGCCTGGTGGGAACACCGCTGGACCGGCAGATCATCGAAGAACTGCGCCGGTCTGATTATCACATGAACCTGAAGCGCACCCTGCCTTCAGGGATCAAGTATTACCAGATCGAAGAAGTGGAGGAGGCGCTGGAGGGTACGGATATCGTGCTGAACGGTGTTTCCAGCTTTGGCCTGGACTGGTTCATGGAAAAGATCCTGCCCATCTTGCCGGAAAACGCCCCTTTGATCTCTGTCACCAAGGGCATGATGGACACGGAGGAGGGGGACCTGATCCCGTATCCCATCCTTATGGAGCAGCACCTGCCGGAGGGCAAGCACCTGGATATCAACGCCATCGGCGGTCCCTGCACCAGTTATGAACTGGCAGACCATGATGATTCCCATGTGGCCTTCTGCGGCAGGAACATGGAGACCCTGCGTTTCCTGAAGGAGACCTTCGCATGCCCGTACTATCATGTCAGCCTGTCCACTGATGTGGTGGGCGTGGAATGCGCCGTGGCCATGAAGAACGCCTACGCACTGGGCGTTTCCCTGGCGGTCGGCCTGGCGGAGAAGCGGGATGGCCGCGTCGGTGCCATCCACTATAATTCCCAGGCGGCCCTGTTCGGCCAGAGCTTGCGGGAGATGACCCGGCTCATCCAGCTCATCGGAGGCGGCGCCGAGAACCTGATTTTCGGCGGGGGCGACCTGTATGTCACGATCTATGGCGGCCGGACCCGCCGGATCGGCACCTTGCTGGGCCGCGGCATGACCTATGACGAGGCGATAGAGGAACTCTCCGGTGTCACGTTGGAGTCCGTCGTTATCGCGACACGTACCGCGCGGGCGGTGCGCCGCCTGGCGGAGAAGGGCATCGTTTCGCTGGAAGAATTCCCGTTGATGATGCATGTGGACGCGCTCATCAATGAAGGTGCCCAGGTGGACATCCCCTGGGAGAAATTCACTATGGTGATCGGAGAATAAACATGGAGCGATATACGATCGGGCTGGATTTCGGTACGCTTTCTGTGCGGGCGGAACTGGTCTCGATGTCGGATGGAAGGGAAGAGGCGGCCTGCATTTTTGAGTACCCGCACGCGGTCATGGAGCATACGCTGCCGGATGGCACGCCCCTGCCGGACAAGTTCGCCCTGCAGCACCCGCAGGACTACATCGACGGGCTGACTTATACAGTCCGCGGTGTCCTCGAAAAAAGCGGTGTGCGGCCGGAGCAGATCGTGGGCATCGGTATGGACGTGACCTCTGCCTCCATCTTGCCGGTGTTCAAGGACAAGACGCCCCTGTGCCTGACGGAGGCCTTCTCCGCGGAACCCCATGCCTACATCAAGCTGTGGAAGCACCATGCGGGCGAGGAGGAAGCGGCGGAGATCGACCGCACCGGCCGCGCATTGGGAGAGCCCTGGGTGCAGATGTACGGCGGCAAGGTCTCCGCGGAATGGGCAACGCCTAAGGTGCTGGAGACACTGCACAAGGCACCTGCAGTCTATGAAACGGCCGATTATTTCCTGGAGGTCATGGACTGGCTGGTCTGGATCCTGACGGACAGCCTTTCCACATCCACCAGCGCCGCCGGCTACAAGGCCCTGCATCATCATGAATACGGGTTCCCGTCAGAAGCTTTTTTTAAAGCCCTGGATCCCCGCATGGAGCATTTCATCCGGGATAAGTACGATCTGCCCGTACTGCGGGCCGGAGGCCGGGCAGGCCTTCTGACCGCTGAAATGGCCCAGGTCCTGGGCCTTAAGGCAGGCACGCCCGTATCTGTCCCCGCCATCGATGCCCACTGCAGCATCCTCGGCGGCGGTGTTGATGACCCGAATGAGATGATGATCGTGATGGGCACTTCCTCCTGCCATCTGCTGCTGACGGAGGGGACCATCTCCGTGCCCGGCATGCAGGGCGTCGTCAAGGACGGCATCCTGCCGGATTATTACGGCAGTGAAGCAGGCCAGTCCTGTGTCGGTGACCTGTTCGCCTGGTACATGGAGCGCATGGTACCGGCTTCCTATGCGCAGGAAGCGAAAGAGGCGGGGATCAGCGTCCATGAGCTGATGTGCCGCAAGCTCAAAGGCTACCGGGCCGGTGCCTCCGGCCTGATCGCTCTGGATTGGATGGGCGGCGTACGTTCTCCTTTGATGGATTTCGACCTCAGCGGCTTGATCCTGGGCCTGAATCTGAAGACCCGCCCCGAGGACATCTACCTGTGTCTGATCGAGGCCACGGCCTTCGGCACCCGCGCCATCATCGACAGTTATGAGAAC
>CADBPG010000121.1 GCA_902796435.1 uncultured Eubacteriales bacterium
AAGGAGGAAATCGACATGCCAGGTGCTGCACCGATGAAGAAAAGACCGATCCGCCGCAGAAAGCGCGTCTGCGCATTCTGTGCCAATCCGGCGGAGACGATCAGCTATAAAGACGTCGCTAAGCTTCGTAAATACGTTTCTGAGAGAGGCAAGATCTTACCGCGCCGCATCAACGGAAACTGCGCAGAGCATCAGCGTGCGCTGACCAGCGCCATCAAGAGAGCAAGACATATGTCTCTGATGCCGTACGTAGCAGAATAACATGCAACAGCAAAGACCGTCTGCTGAAGGTCCGTCAGGGCTTTTCAGCAAGCGGTCTTTCTTACATTTCTGGAGCAGATCATGAGGATATTGACTGTAGAAAGCAGTAAAAACGCCGAGTATAAAAAGCTTCTGCAGCTGCAGAAGGAGGCGAAGGCGCGCAAGGACGGGCTCTTCCTGCTGGAGGGTGTGCGTGCTGTCAGCGAGCTGGCCCCGGACTGGCAGACGGAAAGCATCTGGCTGGCAGAAAGCTTTTCTGGCGCCGTTCCGGAACGCTCGGAAGCCCGCTATTACCGCATTCCGGACGCTTTATTCGGCAAGGCGGCGGGCACGGTCCACGCCCAGGGCATTCTTGCGGTGGTGCGCCGCAAGCACTGGAGCCTTCAGGAAATGCCGGTCAAGGCCGGCTTCTGGATCATCCTGGAAAACCTGCAGGATCCGGGCAATGCGGGTACGATCCTGCGCACGGCGGATGCCTGTGGGGCAGACGGGCTGATCTGCACCAAGGGCACGGTCGATGTGTACAACCAGAAGGTGGTACGGTCGGCCATGGGTTCCCTGTTCCATCTGCCGGTGGTGTCGGTGGAAAGTATCGCGGAAGCGGCCGCTTTCGTGCATGCACAAGGCGGTCAGATGGTGGGAACGCACCTGAAAGGTGCCACGTCCCATACAGGCGTGTCCTATCAAAGGCCTACGGCCATCGTCATCGGCAACGAGGGCAGCGGTATGAGCCCGGAAGCGGCGGATCTGTGTGATGTGCTTGTGCGCATCCCGATGCCCGGGCGGGCGGAGTCGCTCAATGCCTCGGTGGCGGCGGGTGTCATGATGTATGAAGTACTGCGGCAGCGCAGTTAAGGAGTTTTACGTTTTATGAAAAAACTGGCGGAAACCTTCCGATCGGAATCCGGATATCGTGTATTCTTTATTTCTCTGATCACCTTCGGTCTGTCCTATGGACTGTATAAGGGGATCATCGACAATTATCTGGCGGAAGTGGTTTCCATGACCTCATTCGATAAGGGCGTCTCCGAGTTCTTCCGCGAACTGCCGGGCCTGCTTCTTGTGTTCATCCTTGCGGTCCTGTACATGTTCTCCGCGGAGAAGATCTATAAACTCGGCGCCCTCATCATGATGGTGGGCATGACGCTGCAGGCCGTCGTTCCGGCGACCCAGTTCATGGTGATCCTGGCCATCTTCGTCTATTCTCTGGGTGATCATATCCAGCTGGGCATGCGCAGTTCCATGACCCTTTCCTACGCGAAGGAGGGCAAGGGCGGAGCGGCCCTGGGCCTGACCAATGCGGTCCATCAGATCGGCATGCTGGCCGGCTATCTGGTGATCATCCTGATCTTTTCCTTCCTGACGGGCTCCCTCGGCCTGTACCGCACGGTGTTTGCCGCCAGCGCGGCCATCATCTTTCTGGGCTTTGTTTCCTCCATTACTTTGAAGGGCAACAGCGCCACGGACGATACCAAGCGTCGCTTCTATTTCCGGAAGAAGTTCTCCAAGTATTACATGCTGGAGGTCTTCTACGGGGCCAGAAAGCAGATCTTCTTCACCTTCGGGCCCTATGTGCTGGTCCTGTTCTACGGCGCCAGTGCCATGACGATCAGCATCTTGTTCGCCATTTCATCGATCTGCACCTTCCTGCTGGCACCGGTGGTGGGCCGGATCATCGATAAAGTAGGCTACAAGGTCGTCATGATCACCGATACGTTGATCCTGGTGATCGTCTGCTTCTTCTACGGCTTCGCGCATCACATCTTTCCCATGCAGACCGCCTTCATCGTCTGCTGCGTCAACTATATCCTGGATTCGATCATTTCCCTGGCTTCCATGGCGTCCAACGTCTATGTGCAGGACCTGTCCGACAGCCAGGACGAGATGCGCGCCACGATCTCGACCGGTGTTTCCGTCAACCATCTGATCACGATCCTCATCGCTTTGTTCGGCGGCTGGATCTGGCAGGTGCTGGGCATCGAGACCCTGTTCGTGCTTTCAGCCATTCTGGGCCTGTGCAACAGTGCCTACGCGGCTACCATCAAAACAAAAAAGCTCCCGTAATGGGAGCTTTTCACGTTTAGTTCAGTCTTTTCTTTGCTCGGTCAGCCAGCTCATGATACCGAATTCATCATGATAGGTGGGGACCCAGGACATGTGGTTCTGTCCGACAAGCACCCGCATGGGTACGTCCGGATCCGTGGCGATCCCGTATTTCTGCAGATCCTCCGGGGCGTACAATGTGAGGTGAACGTCCTTGTTGCCCGCATCTTTCAGCGCCAGCACGCCATCGACGATGTATTTGTGGCGGTACAGGGTGTGATCCACATAGGCGGTGGCGATCCAGAGCTTTTCATGGACCAGACCCTTAAGGATCCCGAATGTTTCAGGTGTCATGGAGGGGCAGATCGGAACGGCCGCCGTAAAGAGGCCTGCGCCGACGCTCATGGCGCGGAGCGTGCCTGCGCCGCCCATGGACATGCCTGTCACGTAGATGCGCTGCGGGTCGACCTGGCCCTTGTCGATCATGGACCGGATCAGGTCGCAGATCTCGGCCAGATACTTGCGGTGCCAGCCAAATTCACCCGTCATGTCGGAATGGGCGAAATCATGTTTGCCGATGCGCTTGAACATTTCGCTCATGTCCTCCGGCTGGGGCGACTGCGGAGCCATGATATAAAAATCGGGATATTTCTGGGCAAAGGCGATGCAGCCATAATCGGCAGCGATGTGCGTGATCAGATCGGTTCCGCCATTGCCGCCGCCGTGCAGGAAGAGGAGCAGCGGACGGGGGCCCTTGGCCTGCGGTGTGTACAGGCGGTAGATGACATTGCCGTCTTTTTTCTTGTCAAAGACTTCCAGACCTTCGCAGCGTTCCTCGTCCATGTCCTTGCGGGTGTAGGTATCTGCTCCGATGGTCAGGGTCCAAGGCTGCTTGTAACTGAAATCCTCTGTTGTGATCCGGAGCTTTCCGTCCTTTGCCTCAACGGAATGAAGGGGCACCTCTACGGGCGTTTCGCTGCTCCAGGGCAGATAGGAAAGATGGATCTCGGAGGATTCGACCACTTCATGTTTGATCTCGAAACCGGTACCGGTCCAGCCGTTGTCCGGTACATAGGAGAAAGCAATATTCTTGGCCATAGCATACGCCTCCTTTACTTACTGGTTCATATACTCGTTGTACTTCGCGTCTACGACTTCGCGTTCGATGGTGTTCATACCGGTGATCTTGCTTTTGTGCGCGGCAGAGAAGTAGTTCAGGGCGGATTCATAGTCACCCTCCTGCTCGTAGATCAGGCCCAGGTAGTACTTGCTGTCGGCCATGGTCTCCTTCAGGTCCAGAGCCTTGAGCAGTAGTTCCTTGGCATCCTCATACCGGCCCTGGCGGAAGGCAATCTGACCCAGATTGTCATAGGCTGGACCATGGGCTTCGTTCTCGTCCAGCGCCTTGTTGGTGAATTCCTCGGCCTTTTCATAATCACCGGCCTCGATGTAGAAATAACCCAGGGTGGTATAGAAGTCCAGACTGAAGAATTCATAATCCTTCAGCATGGTCTCCATGACGGCGATCGCATCATCCAGGCGGCCGCATTTCCAAAGGGAGATGGCGTAGTCCTGACGGGCGTACTTGGTCATCATGGATTCGGGCTTGGCCACGGTCAGCGTGTATTCAAAGACCTCACGGGACTTTTCATATTCGCGGGCATCGCGCATCAGGTACAGACCGTAGGACATCAGACCGTACAGGTTGCGGCTCTTGTGGTTGTAGGCGTAGCGGTACAGCGGGATGGCCGCCTTGGGCTTACGCAGGAACGCGTCGATGAAATAGCCGGTCATGCCGATGGCAGAGGGCAGATGGGTCAGATACATCAGGATCCCATAGGCCGCCAGGAAGGCGGGGAAGACCCAGAAGGGCAGCTTCATGAAGATGACGACAAGAAGCGCCAGCAGAGTAATGATCAGATGTGGATGGCTTGTGATGAAGCCGGAAAATTTGTTCAATTTAAAGACCTCCTGTTCTTAGGCAGTACCTGGTCATGATAGCATAATCAAGGGGAACCTTCAATAATTTTCGGAAAAACCGTGTAAAAAACAGGTGCAAGACCGCCTGTTCTTTGCTATAATATAACCAATACTTAACCATATGAGGTGATCATTATGAAGGCAAGTGAAATCTGCAGCATTCTGGACGCCAAAGTCTTTAACGAGATCGATGAGGACCTGGAGATCGACAGCGGCTGCGGCTGTGACTTAATGAGTGACGTACTCGCGTTCAATCACAACAATAATGTACTGCTGACCGGCGCTGTCAACCCGCAGATGATCCGCACCTGCGAGGTCGTCGATACCCATGTCGTGGTACTGGTGCGTGACAAGCAGCCCTCCGAGGAGATCATCAGTCTGGCGACAGATGCGGACATCCTTTTGCTGGGTACACATTATTCCATGTTCGAAGCCTGCGGCCATCTATACGAAGCCGGGCTCAGGGGAGAGGAGATCCAGAATGACTTTTGATTATATCGTCGATCCGACCGAGCCGGAGCGTGCCGGACGGGCTTCTACGAAGTTCAAGGGCGTGCTCAAGGAACTGGGTGTTTCGCCGAAAGTCATCCGGGCGCTTTCCATCGCCATGTACGAGGGCGAGATCAATATGGTCATCCACGCCAACGGCGGCAACATCCACTGCGAGGTCGATGCGGACAAGATCCGTGTCATCATGAAAGACTCCGGCCCCGGCATCCCGGAGCTGGACAAGGCCATGAAGCCGGGCTGGTCTACCGCTTCCACCCAGGCGCGTGAGCTGGGTTTTGGCGCGGGCATGGGTCTGCCGAACATCAAAAAGTGGAGCGACAACCTGGTCGTCGAGACAGAGGTCGGTGTGGGAACGACGCTGACCATGGAGTTCAATTTAACATAACCTGTATATACGGAGGTCCATTATGGGATTTACTTCTGTAAGCCTGCTGAAGGACCGGTGTGTCGGCTGTACGACCTGTGTGCAGCGCTGTCCCACCGAGGCTATCCGTGTGCGGGGCGGCAAGGCGCATATCCAGACCGATTATTGTATCGACTGCGGTATGTGCATGCGCGTCTGCAAGCATGGAGCCAAAGTTTCCGAAACAGCAGACCTGGATGCGATCCTGTCCAGTGATTATAAACTAAAAGTGGCACTCCCGCCGCCGTCCATGTACAGCCAGTTTGAGGAAAACCGCAACATCAACCGCCTGCTCACCGCTTTGAAGAAGATCGGCTTCGATGAAGTGTTCGGTGTGGCCCGCGGAGCCGAGGTCATCACGCGGGAAACGATCCGTTTCATCGAGGAAAACCCGCCGGTCAACGGTCCGTGGATCTCATCGGCCTGTCCTGCGGTCGTGCGGTTGGTCGCCACCCGGTTCCCGTCTCTGATCGAGAACATCCTTCCGCTCATTTCTCCTATGGAAACAGCGGCGCGCATGGCGCGGAAGTATTTTACGGCGCAGGGCTACAAGGACGAGGAGATCGGAATCTTCTTCATCACCCCCTGTCCGGCGAAGACGACGGAGGTGCTGTATCCGCGCATGGTCGAAAAGTCCGCGGTCACGAACACGGTCTCCATGCAGGACGTGTACTTTAAGATCCGCCCCTTCATCCACAAGATGGAGGATGCAGAAATCGAAACCCTGCAGCTGGAGAGCGTAGAGGGTGTCTCCTGGGCGCATATCGGCGGTGAAAGCCAGGGCCTGGGCCGGCCGGATTGTCTGGCGGTCGATGGCATCGATAACGTGATCAAGGTCCTGGACGATCTGGAAAACGGCAAGATCGAGCAGATCGACTTTTTAGAGGCCAATGCCTGCACCGGCGGCTGTCTGGGCGGCCCGCTGCAGATCGAGAACCCTTTCAATGCCTATACGCGCATGAAGAAGGTGCTCCGGCGCAACGAGCACCCGCATTTCCGTACCGATGTGTTAGAGGCCGATTATTCTGGTATCTCCGTCATGGCGGAGAAGGAAGTCGAAGAGGCTCCGTCCATCCAGCTGAGCCCTGATTTCCAGGAGGCTCTTAGGATGATGGAACGGCGGGACGACCTGTACGAGCGGCTGCCCCATCTGGATTGTGGCGCCTGCGGTGCGCCGAACTGCTATGCCTTCGCGCAGGATGTGGTCCGCGGCAAGCTGGTCGAGGAGGACTGCATCATCATGCTGAAGGATACGCTGCGCTATCAGAAAATGGAAGCGCAAGCCAAGGATCAAGAGTGATCACAAGGAGGATAAAAATATGACAGTACGTGATCTTTTAGCGATCAAGGAATTTAAAGTCGCGGTGGAGGGTGATATGGATCTGCCGGTTTCCTGCGGATACATGGGCGATCTGCTCAGTGTCGTCATGGGTTATGCCGAGGAAGAATCCGCGTGGATCACCATCCAGAGCCATGTCAATATCGTGGCTGTGGCCACACTGCGCGGCGTATCCGCCATCATCATCGCCCATGGCTTTGAGCCGGACGAGGATACGGTCGAGACGGCGAAGGAGGAGAACATCACCATCCTGACCACAGAGCTCAACCCCTTCGAGGCGGCCAAGAAACTGGTGGAATTCGGCTTATGATGAAAGAACTGGCCCTCCACGTGCTGGACATTGCGGAAAACAGTGTACGTGGAGAGGCAAAAACCATCGAGATCATCATCGAGGAGGATCTGGAAGAGAACCGCTTCGTGCTGGATATCAACGATGACGGCAAGGGGATCCCGGAGGACATGCTCAAGACGATCCGCAACCCCTTCACGACCACGAGAACGCACCGTAAGGTCGGTATGGGCATCCCCTTCCTCAACGACACCTGCCTGATGTGCGGCGGCAAGCTCACGATCGAGAGTACCGTCGGCGTCGGAACGAAGGTCCATGCGGAGATGGAGCATAAGAACATCGACAGACCGCCTCTGGGCGATATCGCGTCCACACTGGTCAACCTGTTCTCATCCTATCCGGATATCCACTTCCAGTACCAGCATTCCTACCGGGATGCGGGCTGGGCGGAGCCGCAGGAATTCGAGATTTCTACGGACGAGCTCTATGAGATCCTGGACGGGACGCCGCTGTCTACGCCGTCCGTCTATCTTTGGGTGCGGGATTTCCTTCGGGATTCCATTGCAGCCCTCAAAGATCCGGATGCAGAAAGTGACGAGGAATCGTAAAAATGTTGGGATACAATAGATGAGTGTACGCGTTGGACTTTCAGGGAAATGTATAAAGAGCACAGCACATACAGCTGACCTGACCCCCAAAAGTTAGACCTAGAATCTAACTTTTGGGGGTTTTCTCATGGCAAAGTACAGTTATGAATTCAAGAAAAGAGTAGTCTCAGATTAAAGGTGATGTGTTACCAATCATTGACACCTATACAAATATATAAAACAAGGACTGTTAATATGTTGACAGATTACAGCAAAAATGGTAATATTTACTATATTTTAGCGGCATTATGCATACTGTGCAATAAATTTTGCTGCAATAAAATAACTAACTATTAAAATTTGCGAGGTACGATCTGGCATCATTGAATCGTATGAGTTCAATGTATCTTTGCATCGCCTTGTCAGGTGACGCGAGTACCATCGTGAGAAAGAAAGGAAACTACCATGAGAAGAAATGCAAAACGGCTCGAGATGTGGAAACGTCTGTTCGCGATCCTGATTGCGGGTGTTATGCTTTTTTCAAATGT
>CADBPG010000122.1 GCA_902796435.1 uncultured Eubacteriales bacterium
CGGGCGTTCTTGCCCTCGTGGTCGGTGTGGATGTTCATGAAGCGGAAGGCCTGGCCGCCCTCCACCGGCTGCAGGTCGCAGGACGTGAAGACCCGCGGGCAGCCGCTCTGGTCGCCGCCGTAGGTGCTGCCCGGCACCTCGGGCGTGGGTGAAAGCATCTCGGAATAGACCCGCTCGATCAGGAACCGGCTCTGGCGCACGGCGATCCCGGCGGACTCGCCCAGGCGCTCCTTGTCCCGGCCGCCGCCCAGGAAGACGAACTCCGGCAGGCGCTCGATCATAAAGCCCCGCATCAGCGGCGTCATCTCCTGCAGGCCGATCACATCTGCCTGCAAAGCGCGAATGGTGTCACATAAAAAGTCCACCCGGTAGATGAACTGTTGGTCCTTGTCGTACGTGGTCTGCGTACGGATATTAAAGCTGAGCAGCCGATATTGGTTCATAGGTCTGCCTCCTCGATCGAATTTCAGATCCAGCTGTAGTCGCCGCCGGTGACCGCCAGGCTGAGCAGGGTGTCATACTGCTCCACCTCTTCACCCTCCAGCATCTGCACAAGCTTCGCGGACTCCCGCACCTCCGGCATCTCGTCATCCGGACCGATCTCCAGGTCCGGCGCCTCCCCACAATAGGGGCAGACGAGCGTCGGTGCGATGCGCACGTCCAGAAAACGGGTGCCGCAGTCGGCGCATTCATAGTAACCACAGCGTGTGGTGCCATCCGGTACATAATACATAGTTCCAGCCTCCCTCCGCTTTCATTATCGTGATTCCCGCGAGGAAAGTCAAGAGAGGCTTTTCGTATATTTGACCGCCTCATCCAGAGCACGCCGCTCCAGGTGCATGTCCTGGTATCCCTGGGCACAGACCTCCAGATAATCCTCGCTGGGCAAGCCCGCCGCCCGGTACTCCGGCAGAGCGTAGACAAAAGCCCTGTAACGCTTGTCCTTGATCTGCACATAGGCCGGCTTCTTCCGATAGTGCCTGGGAAACCCTTCATAGCGGTCCAGCGTCTTTTCATCCTCCGAGCGGACGCTCCAGAGCGCCACAGGCACGTGGTGCCCCTGGGCCTCATCAATGGAAAGATAGAAGCCGGAGCCGCTGCGTCGGAACACCAGCCGGTAACCCGAAAGAATGCTGGTCCCGACGAGCTTGGCGCCGGGGCAGCGGAACTGCATCTGCGCCACGTTCAGGTTGCTGCCGTAGGCCACGTAATACAAGGTCTCCTCCGGATCTGCCTCCGGGATGATCCCGGCCTTGACCAACAGATCGTCCACCTGGTCGGTGAAGTCGAAATTCCAGTCACGGATGACCGGTCCGCGCATAAAGGCGAAGAGCAAATTGTTCAGTGTATCCGACACCTTCTTGTCGAAGACAGGGCACAGGTCCTTATGCGCCTCCCGAAACTCCATGACCCCGGCGTCCAGGAACAGGTTCATGGTGTGCAGCAGACCTTTGAACGCCTCGTATCCGGATCCCTCGAAACCCCGGCCGGTGCATCCGGCAAGGACTCCGGTCACGATCTTACGCGGGCAGGTCTCCTCGTCCGCCAGGAACTCCGGATAGCGGACACAGGCCTGGATCAGGATGGCCGCGGCGTAATAGGTGGGCTTGTAGAAGTACTCCACGCGAATGTCGCTGGGCATGTGCCCCGGCTTGTCAAAACCGAAAAACCACAGGGACGGGTCCTTCTCCAGCGGCTCCGCCTGGGGCAGCAGGTCCTTCAGATACTGGCGGATCTCATCCTTGGACGCCAGGCCGTCCTCCATCATGGCAAGGTCGGTGTGCAGGCTGCGGATGATGCGGTCCCATTCCTTTGTGTTGATTCCTTCCGTACGATAAAAAGTGCATTTCATGGTTGGTGCCTCCTTTGTTTTTGTTGGCTATATTGTACCGCACATGAAATGCACTTTCCTTGAAGCTCAGCTTCATCTTTTAGTAGTTGGTCAGTTCCTCCAGCGTGTAACAGCTGCGCAGGACCCGGGATTCTACCAGAGTTTTCTGGCCCTGGTCGCACTGGACTTCCATGGTCCATTCCTGGTCACGATGACCCATCTTGCCAGTGCACCGGCAGTTGGTATACACGACCGGCCCCTCTTCTTCCAGGTATTCCACGCAGAAGGGTTTCTCATTCTTCAGGCAGTCCAGCCACACGTTGCCATCCACACTGCACCGGCGCTCCGTGTAGAAGGTATCCTGGTCCTCTTTTTCCAGGCCTTCGTACCAGCTCAAGTCCTCCGGCAGGAGATCGGTCAGCACGAAGCGGATCCGGTCCTTCGCATAGCCGGACAGCTGCTCCCAGATGTCACAGGCCGTGGCCTCGGCATACTTCCGGTACATCGGGTTCTGGGCCATCTGCTTCAGGCCCTTCAGCATGATCAGCACCTGGGTCAGGTTCTCGGTCAGAAACAGGGGGTGCGCCGTGGAAGCGAACCGCAGCTGGCCGCCGGAACGCTCCGTATCCTCCACGATGAAGGGGTGCCCGCAGATCTGGATCGGATCGTCCAGGCCGCGCAGGCGGGCCAGGTCCCCCTCGATGGTCCGCTCGCTGACCCAAAGCAGGTCCGGCAGATCAGCGATCCGGGCCTCTGGGCTCTGCAGATACTTGGCGATGAACATCAGCCGTTCGAAGCTGTTGTCCACAGGGATCGGCGGGAACTGCACCGTAAGATCCACACCCTGGGCCTCCAGATACGCGGCGAACTTCCGGTACATCTGCACCGCCGTCTCCTTGCCGCGCACGCAGCTTTTGACGGAGCTGCGCATGTTCTCCTCCAGGTATTCGGACTCCTCGAAGCCCGGCTGCTGGGTCAAAGCATCACGGGAGGTACCCTTCAACAGGCGACGTGCTGCCTTTTTCAGGTCCCTGTCATACCGAAGCCCAGTCTTGATGAAGGGGTCGATATAGGAGTCGATCCTCATGCCACGCCCTTCATGCCCATCTTGGCGGTCAGGTCGGCCAGGCTCTTGCTGTACTGCTCCCTGGAAATGGCGTTGCGTTCCAGGAACTGGCCCAGCATCTCCTTCTGCCGGAGATAGAGTTCTTTACGTTTCTGCTCTGGTGAAAGAACTTCCCACTCTTTTTGCGTCATGTGTTTCTGCTCTGGTGACAGGGCTTCCCATTCTTCCTGTGTCATAACGTTTCTCCTCCTGTACTGCTAATCAGGGTTCTCTCTCTAAACATGTATCATAGCACTTAATTTTTGACATTTCCAGTCTGTTTGCGAGATTCTATTGACGTTTTTCCTACCCAGTGCCTATAATGAGAAAAAAGTTAAGGAGGCAGTTGCCATGCAAGCATTCAATCCTTACCTTCCGTCCTGGGAATATATCCCCGACGGAGAACCCTACGTGTTCGATGGACGCGTCTATATTTACGGTTCCCACGACCGTTTCAACGGCCATGTATTCTGCTACAACGATTATACCTGCTGGTCCGCTCCAGTGGATGATCTGGCCGACTGGCGCTACGAGGGCGTCATCTACAAAAAGACCCAGGATCCGCGCAATGCGGATGGGCACTCCTGCCTCTACGCGCCGGATGTGACGGTGGGTCCGGACGGCCGTTACTACCTGTTCTACGTGCTGGACCACGAGCATGTGGTCTCCGTCGCGGTCAGCGACAAGCCCGCCGGCCCCTATGATTTCTACGGTTTCGTCCATTACAAGGACGGTACCCTTCTGGGCGACCGTGCGGATGATGATCCGCAGTTCGACCCGGGTCTGTTGACCGAGGGTGACCGCACCTACCTGTACACCGGTTTCTGCGGCCCGTGGGACAAGGTCCGTCGCGGCGCCATGTGCACCGTTCTGGGTCCGGACATGCTGACCATCGAGGAGGATCCTATCTTCATCGCCCCGCCCGCCCAGCGCTCGGCCGGCAGCGGTTTCGAAGGCCACGAATTCTTCGAGGCGCCCTCCATGCGCGTGCGTGACGGCATCTACTACTTCATCTACTCCTCCGTGGTGATGCACGAGCTCTGCTACGCCACCAGCACCTCGCCCAAGGGGCCTTTCACCTACGGCGGCGTCCTGATCAGCAACGTGGAC
>CADBPG010000123.1 GCA_902796435.1 uncultured Eubacteriales bacterium
GCCTCCCAATCGCAGAGTTTTTTCATGCCATAGTAATAGCAGGTGAAGTATCCCGGCGTGTTGATCTGGGACTGGACCTGTCCACGGGCCACATGGCGGGCAAAGCCCAGCTCATCCATGTACAGCTGGGTCGCCTCCTCCACCGGCCGGCCGAAATAGAAGAGCATCAGGTCCGCCTTGATCCTGACCGAGGTGTGATGCCTGCGGTAGGAAACGAACAGCGGGAACCAAGGATCCTCTCCGAAGATCCATTCAAAGGCCCGCTCCGTGCGGTGGGCGGTTCCCTCGATCAGCGGGATATACTTGGCCCCCCGCTTCAGGGTCTGCGGCAGGGGATCGGTGATGCCGCGGACGAACTGGACGTGGTGGCCCGGATAGGTCTCGTGCATGGCATTCATTTTGATCCAGCCATCGGTGATTTCCCGGTAATTGTACTGGTTCAGGAACATCTGGCCCACGATGGGCTTCTGATGGACGTCCCCATTCTCATAGCCGCCCCAGGGATAGGATTCCCGAAGCTCCGAAGGCACCTTCAGGCAGATGCACTGCTCGTCCTCCGGCAGGTCCACGAACTCATGGGCCAAGGCGCGGGTACGGGCCAAATACACTTTGGCCCGGGCGTACATTTCTTCCGGGCTGTCGCAGGGGCCTGCGTATTTCCACAGCAGATCATTGGCCGCACCGACAGTAGTGGGCAAAGGCTCATCCACGCCGCTGATGGCGATGGCACGGGCCGCAGACTTAAGCACTTCTGCCCGCGTCTTTTCGATCTCGGTCTCGTACCAGGAAAGCAGTTCATCCAGTTCGACTCCCAAGGTATCATGCAGGAGGGCACCATACTCCGACGCCTCCATCTGGACGATCTTTTCCGTATCCGGGACCGCTTCCGCCACAGGGGCTTCCTCGGTGATCAGCGTTTCCCGGGTCCAGGCCTGCCATTCCAGCATATCGTCCGCCAGGTCATGCAAGGCCTGCTGTGCCTTACACACCGCATCCTGTCCCAACGGGGTGAACCAGTCCGGCACTTCCTCCGCGATCCACCTAAGGTCTCGGGCTGTGTTCGACAGACCATCCGCCCAGCGGATCAGGTCCTTCTGCGCGGTATCCTTCAGGAATGGCTGCGCCGTGGCCCAGATGGTCCTCTGGTTTTCCGCGCGCAGCAGGAAGTCCGCAAAACGTTCTTCAAGAGGTCTGCGGTCCGTCCGCATCAGGGAAGAAAAGCCCCAGGTGCAACCGTTCAGCCGCGATGCCGGGTTGCGGTAGGGTGCCTCCACCCGCTCCCGCATGGCTTCCAGATAATCGTTGAAATGGTTCTTCAACAGTGCATAGACCGGATCCGGCGCCTCGATCTCCCGCGCTCTGCGGCACAGCGCCTCATACTGCTCCATCGTGTCCTTCTGCGTCAAAGGTGTCTCGATCACCAGGTCCTGTTCCTTACGATCATAGCCCTCGAACAGAACGATATCCCGGTCCAGCTGCCGGTATTCCATCGTTAAAGCTTCTTGATTCACTGCAGGTCCTCTCCATTCCATTCCGCGTAAAATTCCGCCAGAAAATCTTCCATGACGCGGTGCCGTCCTTCTGCCAGACGCCGCCCTGTCTCCGTATTCATCATATCCTTCAGAAGCAGCAGCTTCTCGTAAAAGTGGTTGATCGTTGTATTGCTGTTTTTCCGGTATGCCTCCGCCGATTTGCCCGGCTCCGGCTTGATCTTCGGATCATACATCAGCTGACCCCGGGTGCCTCCGAAGGCGAAGGTCCGGCCGATGCCTATGGCGCCGATGGCGTCCAGCCGGTCCGCGTCCTGGACGACCTTGCCCTCCAGGCTTTCCGGCACCTCCGTATCTGCGCCTTTAAACGAGACCTTCTGGATGATCGCCAGCACCTCTGCCCGCTGTTGCTCCGGGATCCCGTACCGCGCCATCAGGCGCTCCGCGTTCTCCGTGGATCCGAAAGCCTTGCCTGTTAGCTTATAGTCATCCACATCGTGCAGCAGGGCTGCCAGCCGGCAGATCTCCGGATCAGCCCCTTCTGCAGATGCCAGGCGCTTGGCCAGCCGTACGACCCGTTCGGTATGGAACCAGTCGTGGCCGGAGGCATCGCCTGCAAAGAAGGCCTGCACCTCTTCTTCAAGAGATGGCTGATAAACCACCTCGAATTCCTCGCAGACCACGGGCATATCTTCGGTAAATTCCAGCCCTTCGGCCTCCTTCAATTCCTCCATGAAAAAGTCCCGGTGCACTGCCCGCCAGCTTTCCAAAGACCGGTCGTCCTCACCCTCTTTATAGGCATGTTCCGGGCTGACCTCCAGAAACGGGACGATGGTGACCTTCGTCGTGCGGATGATGCACACCGCATCCTCCTGGCTGTCCAGGATGACGCTGTATTCTCCCACTTGCGGGACCGGTTCTCCTTCCGCCTCATACAGCGGATAGGCAGATGCCGTTGCGGTCTTGATGCCCCTGCACACCAGTTCCGCCAGAAGGTCAGGCGCATCGCCGAAAGCCCAGGCTTCATAAGTGCCTGTAAGGCCGGACATTTTCCATAGTGTTTCACTCCGCATGACGCTACATCCTTTCACTGATTCCTTGGTTCTATCATTGTTTTCATTATAAACTTTGCTCATAGTAAAGACAAGGATATGTTTTTGAAAAACAGGCAGTAAATTTTAGTAAAACTATTGCTTTTTACTTTCTTTTCTGCTATAATAAGAATCCAAGATCAAGAAAAGGAGGTACACGCACATGCGCATCAAACGATTGGCACCCTGGATGCTGGTCCTGGTCACGATCATCTGGGGCTCCGGTTTCGTCGCTTCCAAGGCCGCCATCGACGGTGGCTACAGTTCTTCCTTCATCATGTTCGGGCGTTTTACAGTCGCTGCCCTGGTGATCCTCCTCTGTTTTCATCGCAAACTGCACATCTTCTCCCGGCAGGAGATCATCATGAGCCTGACCTCCGGCATACTGCTCTTCGCCTCTTTCCTGATCCAGACCATTGGGCTGCGCTATACAACGCCCTCCAAGAACGCTTTTCTCACCGCGACCAACGTGGTCATGGTCCCTTTCATCTACTGGATCTTCGTGAAGAAGCGTCCTTCTGCCGCGGTCTTTTTCTCCGCCATCATCTGCTTCGCCGGAGTTTCCATCCTTTCGGTAGACTTTTCCGAAGGCTTTGTCTTCCAGCCGGGTGACCTGTTATCGCTTTTGTGTGCCTTTTTCTTTGCCCTGCACATGGTGGTGCTCGACCGCTGTGCCGCCCGCATGGACGCTCTGCACCTGACCTTCGGACAGTTGATGGTGGCCGCCCTCTGCGCTCTGGTCCTCTGCCTCATCTGCCTGCCTCAGACCCGGGCGGATCTAAGGTCCTTGACCTTGCATGGACCTGCAGGTATCGGCGCCCTTGCCATCTTGTATCTGGGTCTTTTCTCCACCTGCCTGTGCTATTTTCTGCAGACCCACGCCCAGGTCCATGTGACGGCTTCCAAGACCGCACTCATCCTCTGTATGGAATCGGTCTTCGGCACCGCATTTTCCATTCTCTTTGGCTATGAACGCTTGAAATACACCATGGTCATCGGAGGAATGATGATCCTGTGCTCCATATTGTTTGCACAGTTGAGATACGAAGAAAAGAGCTAAAGGCAACAAAAGCCAGGTATCCTCAGGTACCTGGCTTTTATGATACATACAAACAGACCGCACAGCCGGTCTAGAAAAATGGCCATTGGGACAGCATAAACCCCGGAATCACAACGATCAGGAAGAAGGCCCAGCTCACCAAAGTAAAGGTTTTGACAAAAGCAAGTCCCTGGCCGGGGTACTCCCGCACATAGATCCGATAGTTGATCACCGACGCAAGTGAACCGATCAATGAACAGAGGCCGGCTGTATCCGCTCCGTAAATGAGTCCGGCAAAGTTCTCCGTGAATGGATACAGAACGATGGACGCCGGTACATTGGAAATGATCTGGCTCAAGCCGATCGCCCACCAGTATTCCCGGCCTGCAACGGCCCGCCGCAACAGAGCCGCGACCTTCTCGTTTGCGGTGATGGAGCTGGAAAAAACGAAGAAGCACAAGAAGGTGATGATCAAAACATAGTCCACCTTCGTAAGCAGTTGGCGATCGAAGGCCAGGATCGCTCCCAGTACGATGCCGACTGCCACATACCAATAGGGTGTCCGGCTGACGATGACGCCAAGGATCAGCAAGAACAATAAACCATAGAGGATGCGCTTTTTCTTTCGATCCGGATCCCAGGGCGTCTCCGCCCCGATCGTAGAAATCTCTTCCCGCGGATCTTTCCGGTACAGGAAAAAGACAAAGCCTACCAACAGGACCGCAGACATAATACACAGCGGCAGCATGTGCAGCATGAAGTGTCCGGTGCTAACCCCCGACTGTCCATAAAGGAAAAGATTCTGCGGGCTGCCGAAGGGCGTCAGCAGACTGCCGCGGATGGCGGCGATATTCTGCATCGAGATGATCGGCAGGATGTACCGTTCCTTACCTCCGCTGCGAAATAAGAGGATCGTCAACGGAACAAAGATGATCAATGATACATCATTCGTCACGAACATGGAACTGAAAAAGACGCCAAAGATCAGGAACAAAGAAAGGCTCGTCATCCGTTTCAGTTTTGCGGCGGATCCTACCAGAGGCCGGAGCACATTCTCCTGTTTGAAACCCTCCAGCACACATAGCATCATTAGTAGCGTGCCCAGCGTCCGCCAGTCGATATCATGCAGCAACTGCCGAGAAGGCGGCGTTATGAGCAACGCCGCCACTGCTGCAGCCAACGACAGGCTCAGCATCATTTCTTTCTTCAAAAACCTCAGGATTCTTTTCACTGATCCTTGTTCCCCTTATGTTTGTTTTACAGTTGATTCTCGTGGATCCACGCGGCGACCTTCTCGGCCACCTTTTTGACAGTGCCTTCTTCGAAGGGGCTGTCCAGTCCCACATACTTGACCGTATCAGCAAAGCGGCGGGTGCCGGCGCTGCGGATCAGTTTCATGTACTTCTCCCAGGCTTCTTCCGGGTTCTCCAGCGACAACATGAAGAACTGCAGGGCCACCGTCTGCGCCAGGGCGTAGTCGATGTAATACAGCGGGTTCATGAAGACGTGCAGTTTGTACTGCCAGCCAGCGTACCTGCTGTAGAACGGGATGTCCTCATAGTCAGTCAGGTGGGGCTGGAACCGCTCCAGGAGCCGCTTCCAGATCTGATGGCGCTCCTCCGGTGTCAGGTCCGGATGCTCATAAGCCTCATACTGGAAGGCATCGATGATGCAGGCATAGGGGATGAAGGACAGGGCGTTCTCCGCATGCTGCAACTCGTACTTCGGCGTATCCTCCTTAAGCAGCAGTTCGTGGAACTGGGCTGTCAGGAACTCCATGCCCATGGAATGGCACTCTGCTGTCTCACTGCTGTAGCGGCGCAGATAGCTATTGCCCTCAAAGGCAGGATCACGGTAGGCTGTATACCCTTCAAAGGCATGGCCCGCTTCGTGGGTCAGCACTTCGACGTCACCCGCACCTCCATTGAAGTTGGAGAAGATGAAGGGTGCCTTGTATTTCTGGATGGATGAGCAGTATCCGCCCGGAGCCTTGCCCGGTTTGGACTCGACCTCCAGCAAACCATTGTCCACCATGAAATCGAAGAATTCTGCTGTCTCCGGGGACAGTCTGCGGTACATTTCCTGGGCAGCCTTGATCAGTTCCTCAGGCGTGCCCTTCGGGGCCGGGTTCCCATCTGGGAACATGGTCATATTATCGTAGGCCTTCCAGTCACAGACACCGATACGCTTTGCCTGGAGCTTTTTGATCTCGGTGACCAGGGGCACCAGGTCGTTGGCGACTTGTTCGCGGAAGGCTTTGATCTCCTTGGGACCATAACCGTATCTGCGCATGCGGATCACCGCAAGTTTGGTATAATCCTTATAGCCCATGATCCGGGCCTGCTCATTGCGGTTGTGCACCAGCCGGTCGTAGATCTGATCCAGTTCCTCGCCGATACTGTCAAAGAACTCACCCTCCGCTACATAGGCAGCCCGGCGGACCGCACGATCTTCGGCGGCCTTGTAGGGCGGCATCTGCTCGACGGTCAGAGTCTTGCCGGCAAAGGGGATCTGCGCTGAAGAATACAACTGGAAATACCGGGTCGTCAGCCGGTTCTCCTCCTGCATCAACGGGATGATCTCCGCGCACATGCCTTTGACCTGATAGTCGATCTTCTCCATCGTGAAGGCGCCTAGTGCCTCTTCCAGCTCCTTGCGGAAGGGGGATCCAGACATCGCCTTCGAAAGGCTGGACAGTTCATTCTGGATCAAGGGCATCTTCTCATTGAAAAATGCCTTTTCCTCCGCATAGAACGCATCCCGTGTGTCGATATCGTGGCGGATGTTCGCGATGGCGTGCAGGCTGTTGAACTCCTGCATCCGCTCCTCATGGTCATGGAAGGCCGCAAGCTGCGCCTCGGCGGAGGCCGCGTTCTCCATCACTTCTACTGTATGGCGGATGTCCGCAAGGACAGCGTCCACATCCGGGCGGGTATATATATAATCCTGAAACTTCATTTTTAACTCCCGAGCTTTTTCAGCATCTCCTTCATCAGACCGGTCCAAACATCATGACCTTTTTTGTTCAGATGGATCTTGTCGAGCCGGTACAAGTCCTCGTTGAAATACCGGCCGTCTGATGTTTTCAATTCTTCCGGCCCATGATCGGTCAGCATGGCATCGGTGGCATCCAGGAAATACAGGCGCTCTGTCTCCTGGCACATTTTTTCCAACAAAGCGTTCGTCTCCACCGTAGCATCCCAGAACTGGGTGCGGCCCGGCAGCGGCAATCCGGAACAGACCACCAGTTTTGCCTGGGGCATATGCTCCAGGAACATGGCGTACATTTTTTTCTTATTCGCAAGGATGGTCTCCAGAGGGATCCCGTTGGCGATGTCGTTGGAGCCGGTCTGGAAGAAGACGGCGGAGGGCTCGTACGGGTACAGAAGGCGCGGTGCATAGTGCATCATATCGTCATCGATGCATCCGCCGATTCCGTGGTTATAGGCCTTATAAGGCAGCATATCCTGCTCCAGGGAGTACCAGAAGCAGATATTGGAGGGGCCGTAAAATACGACCCTTCCAGTTTCTATCGGTCTTTCCTGCGCTTCGATGAGGCTGACGACCTTTTCATTGGTCTCCGGATCGCCCCACTGGTAACGCAGGCTGGTAGGATCCACGTCGACACCGAACTCCTTGGCCTCGTCGATCCATTTCTGCATCAATTCTTCGTACATAGTGCTTTACTCCTCGATCGGGCCGGGCATCGGTGCATCACCGCGCGGATTTCCATAATAGTCCACATTGAAGACGATGGGCGTTCCATCCGGGTTCTCGTAGTATTCTTCCGGCTCGAAGGCCATGCCTAAGATCTCCGTGGTGATGATCCGGGTATTTGCGACCGGCAGTTTATCCAGGATCTCCTTCAGGTTGGTCCGGAAGGTACCATCTTCATCAACCTCCATCTGGATCTCCCGCTCCTGGGTGTCGACCACCGGGTTGACTTCCTTGGAGATGCCCTTGGCACCGTTCAGATAGACGTTGCCTTCAGCCCAGACCGGCAGCTTGGAATAGTAGCGGTCGCTCGGCTCGGAGCCCATGCCGCAGTATCCCTCGAACATGGCATCCCACTCCTCGAAGGTCGGATAGGCTTCGAAGGGGAAGGTACCCACGTGGACGTTGCCATCATCCCACTCCATGTCGATCTTCTTCAGCGCCTCTTCCGCGGCCAGCAGTGCCGGACGGATGGGCCGCTGTACAAATACGTTGTTATAGAAACGATCATCACCATGGAGGAAGGTCATGAAACCGGCCACCTCGGTGCGGTGCTGCACATGATAAGGCGTATAGCGCGGGGAAGACAGGGTCTTCGCGCCATTGTTGGTGCCCTTGCCGACAGCGGTCAGAGAACCTGCGATCAGGTTGTGCACCAGAGCGATGCCCTGGGTCGCCATCTTGACAGAACGGTCGGACAGCAGGAAGTTGTTGTCGATCAATGTGGGACCATGGGAGACCTCGACGAAGATATCCTCGCCCTGGCCCGCCATCGCTGCGCGGCTCTCCAACAGATAGTCGAAGGGCAGGCAGTTGTCGTGGAACAGGTTCTGGGTAACACGGGTGCCCTGGGCCTGCCAGTCCAGCCACAGGCCACGGGTGCAATGGTGGATATGGTTGCGGCGGTAGATCACGTCGATGGCCGCGTGCATCTTGATGCCGCCGATCTCGGCGCCGGCCAGATTCTGCTTGTTGTTGATGTGGTGGATGTGGTTGTCCTCGATGATGGAGAAGACACCGCCCAGATGGCCTACGATACCGGTCTGATCGCAGTCATGGATGTTGCAGCGACGCACGATATGGGAACCGATCCGCTCCTTGGTCCAGCCTTCATACTGGGCCTGGCAGATGCAGTCACGCTCGGTCTGGGTGCCATCCTTGTACTTTTTGTGCAGCCACTTGTTGTCGTTGTTCGGCTGCAGATACTTGCCCAGGGAGATGCCGGAGCATTTGGACTCATAGACTTCGCAGTCCTCGATGATCCAGCCCTTGGACCAGTGCGGACCGATCATACCTTCCTGGTACGCGGTCGGCGGAGCCCACTGGGTAGCCGCCTCGCGGACGGTGAATCCGGACAGGGTGATAAAGCCTACGCCTTCCTTGCTGGGATAGAAGCAGTGTTTGCGCACGCTCAGTTCCACTTCTTCCTGGTTGGGGTCCAGGCCCTGGAAGTTGGCATAGAGCACGGTGGCATCAGCCGCCTCATCCTGCTCTGTATACCAGGTATAGACGGAGAAATCACGATCCCAGGAAGACTCGGAAGGTACGGGATGCAGGACTTTTTCCAGCTCTGTCACTTCGTACATGGATTTATGGTTGAGGTACACGTCGCCCAGATGCGCAATGAACGTGGCAATGAACCAGTCGCCGGAGACCAGGGTGGTATAGGGGTTGCGCTCGCCTGCAAAAAGACTGTTCGGAACGCTTGCCTTCCAGGTGGTACCCTCCACAAGTTCCCATCCGGTCAGGGGTTCCGCACCGGTGATGACCGCCTGGAGCGGCTCCGCGGAACGATAGGTGATCCTGGCTTCTTCCGTACCCGCGTTGACCGGGTCTACATATTCACGATAGACACCCGGTGCAACGATGACTTCATCCCCAGGGACGGCGATCTTGGCCGCTTCAGAGATGGTCTTGAAGGGTGCATCCTGTGTTCCTTTGCCAAAGACTGCTGCATTCTGATCTACATAGTATTTCATAAAACCAGCACCTCTTTCTAGAGTATTTCTTTGCTTCATCATAGCGTAAAGGTGGACTTTTGTCCACCTTATTTCCAACGTTCGTACTGCTTTTTCATATAGGCCCGGATGTCCAGATCATAGGCCTGATCGAGGGCGCCTTGCGCCTGGATCTCCTCATGGGAGCCTTTGGCAATGATCCGTCCTTCTTTGAGCACCACCAGGGTGTCCGCCATGGCCAGCGCCAGATTGATGTCATGATACACACCTACCAGCGTATGGCCCGGCTCCCGGCTCCATCCGTCCAGATAGTCCATGAGATCCGCCTGGACCTTGATATCCAGGTGGTTCGTCGGCTCGTCCAGCAGGATGATGGGCGTCTCCTGCGCCAGTGTTCGCGCGAGGAAGACCCGCTGCAGTTGTCCGCCGGACAAGGCACCCAGGGGCTGCTCCGCCTGCTCCATAAGCCCCGTGATCCGCAGGCACTCCTCCACCCGTTTATGGTCTTCGGAGGACGCTGCACGGCCGGGGCGGATGCGCACATACCGACCCAGCAGCACGGTCTCCCGCACCGTATAAGAGAAATAGGTCTCCGACACCTGCATCATCATGGAAAGGCAGGAGGCGACAGCGCGCCGCTTCATTTGCTTAAGCTCGGTCCCGCCCAGAGTGATGCTTCCGGTATAGGGCAGCATGCCCGCCATGGTCCGCAGCAACGTGGTCTTGCCGGAGCCATTGGCCCCGAGGATCGCTGTCCGGCTGCCCTCCGGGATCGTAAGATCGATATTGTCCAGCACAGGCACATAGCCGCTGCCACGGCCATAACCTGCACAAACATTTTTCACTTGCATGTCCATAGGCTAACCTCTCTTTCTAAAAAACAACCAGAGGAAGAAAGGCGCGCCGATCAACGCCGTGAC
>CADBPG010000124.1 GCA_902796435.1 uncultured Eubacteriales bacterium
CTTCCAGCAGCTTTTGGACTTCATCGCTTTTGGCCGACTTATCCGTATTTCCCAGCCTTGTATGTGGTTCCTGTTCGTCAGGCCAAGAGTTTGCTTACAGCTTCCTTCAGATTCCACCTCACGATGGACACCCTTGCTGTTCAGCTATGTACTTCGTCGTTGCCTACGCGTGTTCGGGACTTTCACCCGTTAGAGCGCGCCCATGGCGCGCATACCACAAAAGAAGGTCTTCTGACTTAGTCAGTTGACCTTCTTTTCACTGTGGGCTTTTTTCACAGCCCCTTTTCTTTATAAAACCAGTTCTTGTGACTTGCAAACCCTTTCTTCTGCATGTACAATATGAAAAACTGATCGACCCTTTGTACAGGTGACGACTATGACACAAGAACACAACATTTCCCGCACCGGCGGCTTTTCCGCCCGCATGCTCCCCACCACCCCGGACCTGGCCTTCCGCGAAGAGGGCTACTATGTCTGGTGCGGCAGCATGTTCCGCTGTCATGGCAAGTATTATCTGGCCTACTCTCGATGGAAGAAGGAATATGGTTTCGATGGATGGGTCACCCATTCGGAGATCGCCCTGGCGCGGGCGGACAGCCTGCTGGGGGCATGGACACCCTTGGGGAAGATCCTGCCCTGCGGTGCTCCGACGGACTGGGACGCGGATTGTGCCCATAACCCGACCGTACTCCAGTATGGTGACACGTTTTACCTGTACCACATGGCCAATCACGGAGACGGTACCTACTGGAACCATCGCAACCACCAGCGCATCGCTGTGGCCTGGACCAAGGACCCGGAGGGGATCTGGCAAAAGGCATCTGATCCTGTGATCGACATCTCGCCCGAGGGCGTGGATTCGCTCATGACGTCCAACCCGACGGCGGCCGTGGGACCTGACGGCCAGGTGCTCATGGTGTACAAAGCGGTCTCCAAATATGGTGCCATGCCGAAGGGCGGCGCTGTCGTCTGTGCGGCAGCCACGGCACCCCACCCCCTGGGTCCGTTCACAAAATACCACGAACCGATCATGGTCAATCCGGAAAACGACTGGTCCGTGGAAGACCCGTTCATCTGGTATGAAGGGCAACGGTTCTATGCCCTGGTGAAGGATTTTCAAGGATACTTTACACAGGCGCAAAAAGGCAGCACTGCCCTCTTCGTATCTGCAGATGGCAGAAACTGGGGACCGGCCGCGATTCCGCTCGCCTACGACCGGGTCCTGGACTTTGGAACCTCCAAACTCGCGGTCGACAATCTGGAACGGCCGCAGATCTACATAGAAGATGGTGTGCCACGGGTACTGCTCTGTGCCGTCCTTGTGCGCGAAGGTGATGATGACACCTACAACATCCGCATTCCTCTGCAGTGGGAAGGAGGACCGTTATGAGTGTTTTTGAGACTGTCTATTACGAGACCGATGTATGCGTCGTGGGCGGCGGTCTGGCCGGTATGTGTGCGGCGATCAGCGCGGCTCGTCATGGCGCTAAAGTCGTGCTGATGCAGGACCGTCCGATGCTGGGCGGCAACGCTTCCAGCGAGATCCGCATGTGGGTATGCGGTGCCCATGGCCGCGACCATGCGGAGACCGGGATCATCGAGGAGCTGAAACTGGAGAACCTGTACCGCAACCCGGACATGAACTACTCCATCTGGGACGGGATCTTGTACGAGGCTGTGCGCTTTCAGCCGGGCATCACCCTGCTTCTGAACTGCAGCTGCCTGGATGTGGGCATGGACGGCACCCGGGTCCAGTGGATCAAGGGCTGGCAGATGACCACCCAGACCTACCAGCAGGTCTCCGCGCAGATTTTCATCGACTGCTCCGGCGACAGTGTCCTGGCGCCTCTGACCGGCGCCATGTATCGCCATGGTCGTGAAGCCCGCGATGAATTCGACGAAGACATCGAGCCGCAGGTGGCGGACCGCAAGACGATGGGTATGAGCTGCATGCTGCAGGCCCGCCAGGAGCCGACGCCTAACACCTTCATTCCCCCGGTCTGGGCTTACAAGATCACAGAAGAAGATCTGGCCCACCGCCATCCGGATATGTCCCAGCCCACGGAGAATTTCTGGTACCTGGAACTGGGCGGTGAAAACGACACCATCCATGACACGGAATGGCTGCGGGACGAACTGCTGAAGACCGCCTACGGTATCTGGGATTATATCAAGAACGATCCCGCGCAGAAGGACAAGCATAAATACTGGCATCTGGACTGGGTCGGCATGCTGCCGGGCAAACGGGAAAGCCGCCGCTATGTCGGCGACTATATCATGACGCAGAACGATGTGCGGGCAGAAGGCCGTTTCGATGATCTGATCGCCTATGGCGGCTGGACCATGGATGACCATCACCCGGCCGGGTTCCGCACGCCGGAGCCACCGAACATCTTCCATCCGGCGCCCTCACCCTACGGGATCCCCTACCGCTGCCTGTACTCCCGCAATATCGAAAACCTCATGTTCGCAGGCAGAAACATTTCCGTGAGCCACGCAGCCATGAGTTCCACCCGGGTGATGGCCACCTGCTCCTTGTTGGGCCAGGCCGTCGGCACCGCCTCTGCCATTGCCATAGAGGAAGGCTTGTCACCCAGAGGCGTCTACGAGCAGAAGATCCGCAAACTCCAGGAACTTCTGATGGACGATGACTGCTGGCTGCCCTTCCGGGCTCGCCCCATCCCTGAGAAGACACAAAACGCAGTATTCCTTTACATTAAGGACGGACAGCAATACCCGGAACCGGCCTTAGAATGCCTCAAGAACGGCCTGGACCGGCCCGATGGGAATAACTATAACGGGATCCGTCTGAAGCCCTCTGA
>CADBPG010000125.1 GCA_902796435.1 uncultured Eubacteriales bacterium
AAGGGCTGGACGGTCGCCGCGAAGATATTGTGGATGATCACGATCACCCAGATATAGTGCCGGGTCTCTGCGGAAATGGAGTACAAGGGCAGAAGCAGCGGCATGATCAAAAGCACCAGAGCGTTCCAAAGGGCGGACAGCAGGATGGTCAGCCGGACCAGCTTATGGATGTACCAGGTGGCGGCTTCGGTATCGCCGGCGCCCATGCACTGGCCGATGACCGTGATGAAGACCGGGCCCATGGAGGCGGACATGCAGGCAGCCAGGGACCAGAAGGTCTGTCCGATGCCGTTCGCGGCGATCTGGTAGGTGCCGAAGGTGGCGATCAGGCTGCCCAGGACGACCTTGGCCAGCTGAAAGAGCACGTTTTCACCGGCATTAGGAACGGCGATCCGCAGGATGCGGCCCAGCATTTCCTTATGCGGACGAAGCATGTCAGCCAGACGGACACGGACGGATATGTTCTTGCGGAAGCACAGGGCGGTCATCAAAAAGGCAGCCACGTACCAGGAGATGGTGGTCGGCCAGGCGACACCCGCGGCACCGGCATGCAGCACGAAGATGCCGATGGCATTGCCGATGACATTCAGCAGGTTCATCGTGATGGAAACGTACATGATGGGCTTGGTCTTGCCCATGGAGCGGTAGATGGCGGCGCCGGCGTTATAGACGGCATTCGCAGGGAAGGACAGAGCGACGATCCACAGGTAGGTGCGGCAGGCGCTCATGACATCCGCCTCAATGCTGGAGTACAGAAGCCCGAGAATCGCAGGACCCAAAAGCAGGATCACTGCGGAACATACGATGGATAAGGCCAGAGAAACGAAGAAGTCCTGGGAAGCGGCCAGATCGGCGTTTTCAGAATCCCCACGTCCGACATATTGAGAAACGATGACGGCACCACCGGTCGCCAGTGCTGTGAACAGGAAGATGAAGATCGTATAGATCATCGTGTCCAGGGATACACCGGAAACGGTAGCTTCGCCTGCGTGGCTGACCATCATGGTATCGGCCAGGCCGACCACCAGCTGCAGCAGCTGCTCGATCAGCAGCGGCACGATCATGGCTTTCAGACGCTGGTTGGAGAACAGTTGGCGTTCCGTGGATAATACAGGTTTGGGCTCCAGAAAAGAAATGTTCATAAGCAACTCCATATCTTTATGATTTACATCTGGTTTTATTATATAGAAGTGGTTGAAGTATATCAAATGCTTTGTTACTATGCTGTATCATGCTTAAAAGGCATAATGCGGAGGTGTAGTTTTGGTAGAGATCCAGGTGTTACAGTATTTTTTGGCGGTGGCGCAGGAAGGAAGCATCACAGGAGCAGCCAAGGTCCTGCATATCACACAGCCTACGCTCAGCCGGCGCGGATGAGCTCATTGAGCGTATTGAGCATGGCTTGATCGATCTCGGCCAGCTTCTGACGCCTGTGGAGGTCAGTCGGTTCAACTATCTGGTCGTACCGCAGAAGGAACGATGGGTCGCTTTACTGCGTGCGGATGACCCATTGGCAGTACAGGAAGCGGTCGCCAAAAAAGACCTGCTCTAAGGCAAGGTGATCCTGCCGCGCAGACTGCACGTGCAGAGCACGCTGGCACATTGGTTCGGCAGGGATTTTCGTTCTCTGAATGCATCTGCCTATTCCAACCTCACGACGAATGCGGCCGCTATGGTGGAGAACGGGCTCGGCCGGGCTTTGTGCATCGAAAGTTCCGCACCGCATTGGGACCCGTCCCGGATCGTATTGAAGCCACTTGCGCCTGCGATCGAAACGAAAAGCCTCCTGGTCTGGAAGCGGGATCGGTATTTCAGCCTGGCGACGGAACAATTCATTTCTTTTATTGAGCAGAAACTGGAGAACCACAAAGATGCTTAGATCCATCATAATGTTAGATTTTGTACAAACAAAGTTGCGAAAAGTACAAATAAACTGTATAATCACCAGTAAGTATTCAGCAGTTCGTATCAAAGAATAAAGGCAAAGGAGATGTAACGAGAAATGAATGTACCACGAGTCAAAACAGCAGTGATCGTGGTGCAGGATCTGGAAGGCTATCGATATATCATATTTGATACCATCTCGGTCATGGGCGCCTTGATCGCGATACGAGTTCACAAATAATTAACAATTTTTATTAGCACTCGCTCTTGACGAGTGCTAATAACTGTGGTATACTATGTTCAGAACATGAGGAACAGAGGAGACCACAAGGACGACAACGTTCCATGATCTTATCACTCCTTCCCAATGCTCAAAACAAAATGTTCAAACATAGGTTTGAGTAAGGAGGAATTGATTTATGTTGATGCATGATCTGTTTGGAGAAAACTTGTTTGATGATTGGTTCGGATTTCCGGATTTCAGAGAACTGGAGAAGGAAATGGACCGTTCGCAGCGAAAGCTCTATGGCCATCACGCCAATCATTTGATGAAGACGGATGTCCATGAGATGGATGACCATTATGAAGTCGACATCGACCTGCCAGGCTTCAAAAAGGAAGAGATCCAGCTGGAGCTGAACAATGGGTATCTGACCGTCAACGCGGCCAAGGGTCTGGATGAGGACGATAAGTCCAAGAAGGGCCGTGTCATCCGCAAGGAGCGTTACATGGGCTCCATGGCCAGAAGCTTCTATGTCGGTGAGGACCTGAACGAGGAAGACATCAAGGCGAAGTTCGAGCATGGTGTCCTGAGCCTGACGGTGCCTAAGAAGGAAACGCCGAAGCTGCCGGAGAAAAAGACCATCATGATCGAAGGATAATACAGGAATTTAGCCCTGCCATGAAAAATGGCAGGGCTTTTCTTTTTTATCTCCATAGGAAAAAGCATAAACATATGCTATAATCTGTAGTAAACAATTCTATGATGCAGGAGGAACCAAGCTTTGATCAAGATCTATGGCATGCCCACATGCCCCTACTGTGATTATGTCCATGAGCAGATCGTGGGCCGGGAGGATGAGTTCGAGTATATCAATATCGGTGCCAACATCCGGAATATGAGCGCCTTTACACGGCTGCGCGATACGAACCCTGTGTTTGACCGTATGAAAGCGATCGGCGACGTGGGGATCCCGGCCTTTGTCTTCGAGGACGGCCACGTGTCTTTGAATCCGGCGGAGGCAGGACTGATCGAGTACGGGTCCGCGGACGCCTGCTCCATCGAAGATCACAAAAATGGAAGAAAAGGATGCTGAACCTGTGAATACCCAACCCTTTCAGGACTTTCTGTCCCGGATCCGCGCTAATTGCGAACAGATCATTTTAGGCAAGACCGAGACCATCGACCAGTTGGCCATCGCTCTTCTCGCGGGCGGCCATGTGCTGTTGGAGGACCTGCCTGGCACCGGCAAGACCATGCTGCTTAGGGCCTTTGCGGCTTCCATTGGCATGGACTTCAAGCGGATCCAGTTCACGCCGGACCTTTTGCCTTCGGATCTGACTGGCATTTATTTCTACAACCAGAGGAGTGCGGAATTTGAGTTCCGCCCGGGCCCGCTGTTTGCCGGCGTGGTCCTGGCGGATGAGATCAACCGGGCGACGCCCCGAAGCCAGTCCGCGCTTCTGGAGGTCATGGAGGAGCACCAGATCTCCATCGACGGAGTCACCCACCGTATGCCGGAACCTTATCTGGTCATGGCGACGCAGAACCCCATCGAGTCCTATGGTACCTTTCCGCTGCCGGAAGCGCAGATGGACCGTTTCCTGATGCAGCTTTCCATGGGATACATGCAGCGGGAGGATGAGATCCGCGTCATGAGCCGGCAGGATACCCGGGATCTGATCGCCGCACTGGCGCCTGTCACGGAACCGGCGGAGATCCTGCGCCTCAAGCAGGAGTCCCGCAATGTGACGGTCTCTCCGGAGATCACTTCCTATATCATGGATCTGGCGGAGTATACGCGAAAGTCTACCCTGCTTTCAGCTGGGATCTCCACCCGTGGCACCATCGCTCTGTACCGGACGGCGCAGATCCGCGCCGCGGTCTCCGGCCGGGACTATGTGATCCCGGAGGATGTGCAGGCCGAGGCGAGGGTGGTTTTGCCGCATCGCATCAATATCATCCGCCGCAGTCATGCCGACAGCAGGAACTTTATCGACCAGATGCTGGAATCTGTCGCGGTGCCCTTGGAAGATCTATGATCTGGGTCATCGTGATTTTCGTTGTGCTGACGGCAGCCTTGTTGGAGTATTACAGTCTCAGCCTGGCACCCAAGCGGATGCAGATCAGTTTCGATACGGATCTCACGCTGGCGGAGCCGGGTGAAGAAGTCTGCCTCAGTTTTGTGATCCGGAACCAGTCCCGGCTGCCGCAGCTGTACGTCAGTGTGTCCGTCAGTCTGGAAGATGGGCTGAAGATCCTGGTCAACGAGGATGAAGGCGCCAAGTACATCGTCAAGACCGCTTCGGGAAACCTGTTCCGCAGACGGTATTTTCTGCTGCCGCATCAGACGGTGACGCAGAAGATTCGTTTTGTGCCAGAGCGCAGAGGCGTTTTCCATATTGGAAGATGCTACATGGAATGCGGGGATTATCTTGGCCTTAAGTCCATAGTGCAGAGCTTTCCGATCGATCGTCAGTTCGTATGTACCGCCCGGTATATCCCGGATCTTCCGTCATTCGATCCCTTGGGTGGGACGGACGGCAATCATTCCGTCCGGAGGTTTATCTTCGAGGATCCGACGCTGATCTATGGGTACCGGGATTATACCGGTCGTGAACCGATGCGGCAGATCTCCTGGAAAGCGACCGCCCGTACGGGAAGGCTGACCGTGCGTGAGCAGGATCATACGCAGGAGTGGAACGCCACCGTGCTGGCGGATCTGTGGACAGATTCTCAGGAGGATCTGGAACGGGTGCTGGAACTGGTACGTACCGTTTGTGAAAGCCTGGAAGAACGGCATATCCCTTATGCGTTCGTTTCCAATAGTGATCTGGGAGACGTACCGGAAGGCCTTGGCCGCCAGCACATCCATATGATCCAACGCAAGATCGGTCTTTCCTTTCCGATCGCCTACTACCGGTTCGATACACTTTTGCCCAGGCTTTTTTCAGGGCCTACGGATGACCGGAGTTTCATCCTGATCGCCCCGGAGCCTACCCGCAATGTGGATGACTATCTGCGGTATCTGGATCGCTACGGCGCTTCGAAGACGATCGTCTTCTACGGGAAGGAGGCGGCGTCATGAAATATGCGACAGCCTTCTTGACGACTGCGGAGATCGCACTGTATTTTGGATTTGCGATGCTGTTCCCGACATTTTCAGCATATTACCCCTTTGTGCTCCTGTTCCTGTTACTCTCATTCTGCGGCATGATCCTTGCAGAAGCTGTAGAGAAATATGTGATACTGCGGGCACTCCCCGTGCTGATCATGTTGACGGTACTCATCCGTCTGCCACGAACGCTTGAGATACTTTTGTTTCTGCCGCCGTTCTTGTACATACTTCTGACTGCAGTATTTGGGCGGTTTCACAGAGCCTACTGGCAATGCGCGCAGACAGCGAAAGTCCTGTTTGCCCTCGGCATTGCCTTTGCCCTTATAGCTTTGATCTTGACGCCCATCAGCATGCATGCGCTGGTCTTGATCACGATCTTCTTCCTGACCTGCATCTTCGGACTTCGTATGCTGCGGCTGCAAACGAGCGGCTCCGCACAATGGCTGATGTATTCTTTGATAGACCTTCTGCCGCTGCCCGCCGCGGGACTTGCGGCCGTGGGTGTCATCATGCTGTTTACATGGGGCAAAAAGCTGATCGAAATACTGCTGACCCCGCTGGCACTTTTGATCTCTTTGATCCCGATGGCGATCGAAAGGCTTTTCCGATGGATGCGGCCGTTGGAGGAGAAGATAGAGGAGAGTTCTTCGCAGGTCGAAAGCATTGCAGAGGAAGCAGCGGCTGCCCTGGAGAACGCGGAAGAAACGAAACCTGTCCGGGACGTGCTGCACCTGGAGATCGACTGGAGGCTGGTCTTTATCCTGGCCTTTATCGCGGCAGCGGTGCTCATCATCGTCCTGATCTTCCGTAAGAGACAGGAAGAGCAGACCGATACTGCTGATGGCATAACCGGAGGGAAATCCTTCCGCCGGGATAGAAGACGTCGCAAAACCGTCGCTCCAGGATCTCCCGCTGAACGGATCCGGGAGTGCTACCGTGCGTACTTAAGGTTACAGTATCAGCATGGACTGGAACGGGTCCCGGGTGACACATCGCTGGACATTCTTAAGTTTTCCGCAGAAACGCAGTCTATAGAAGCGGAAGAGCGGCTCCGTCAGTTGTATATCAAAGCGCGCTACAAAGGCGACGCGGAAAAAGAAGAAGCGCTGGAAGCGGAGCGGATCCTGGAGATGCTGTCCAAGCAGGGGAGGATCAGAAATCAGGATCCCGGATTGAATATCAGCATCGTCGATGATATAATCGATTCAAACGATGCAGTATGATCATAAAGGAGGTTGTATCATGGCAAATCCCAATGTTGACGAACGCGGTTATATTTATGGAAAATTCCAGACCGGTCCGAAGACCTGGACCATCATGTCCAGAAATGCCCCGCAGTTTGTGTACCTTCTGATCGGTGATGAAAAAGCAGCGCTGATCGATACGTTCTATGGTTTCGGCGACCTGCGACAGCTGGTGGAGACGATCACAGACAAACCCGTCATGGTCATCAATACCCATGGTCATTTCGATCATACCGGCGGAAACTCCTTCTGGCCGGAAGCCTACATGTCCGAGTATGCGACGACGGAGGCAAAGAAAGCCTTCGGTGCCGAGATGGAAGCCATGGTGCAGTCCCATGCCTATCCGGACTATGAGTGCAAGGTCCTGAACGATGGCGATGTGATCGAACTGGGCAACCATACCTTAGAGATCATCAAGATCGGTGCACATAACCAGGGTTCCATCGCGATCCTGGACAAGACGGAGCGCATCCTCTATGGTGGCGACGAGATCGAAGCTGGCCAGGTGCTGATCGCGGGCAAGAATATCCCCACCCATCTGGAGACCATGCTGAAACTGAAGACCTTCGAGGATCAGTTCGATTTCATCAACTCCGCGCACAATGGTACGCATCTGACCAAGGACTATATCGATGATTTTATCGAACTGGACAAGCGGTACATTGCAGGAACTGCGGAGAAACTGGAATCTACGGCCGGATTCGGATGGTCAGACGGTCCCGGCGGCTTCAACAACGCTCCGCAGGAACGGTACAATTACGGAAGAGCACATTTCATCGTGTTTAAATCTTTTTAAGAGATAAGAAAGAAGGGCAAAGACATGAATTTCCACCTGCTGACAACCTATCTGGAACAACTGGAAGAAGAGTATGGAATCAAAGGACTGGACATGATCGTTACAAAGGATCATGAGACGGTCTACCGCCACATGGTCGGGCACAGCGATGTCGCCTGCACCGTACCAGTCTCCGAAGAGGATTACTATCAGTTGTATTCCTGCACCAAACTGATGACCATGGTCTCTATGATGCAGCTGGTGGAGCAGGGCAAGGCCTCGTTGTATGACCCGGTGGCGAAGTATCTGCCGGAATGGGCGCACATGCGGGTCATGAACGCAGACTGGCAGTCCAAGGGCGGCGAGAACTTCAATCCCCATATCGATGAACCCAGTCACTTCTCTAAAAACCAGGTCCGGATCATCGACTGCATGTCCATGTCCGCCGGTCTGACCTATGACATGCGTTCCGATGCGATTCAGGCACTGCTGAAGGAGAAGCCGGATGCCAACACCCGGGAAGTGGTGGCCGCCATGGCGAAGATGCCGCTCCTGTATGAGCCGGGCACACACTATCGTTATTCCCTGGGGCATGATGTCATCGCCGCCGTCATCGAAGTGATCAGCGGCGAGCGCTATAGTGACTATATGCAGAACCATGTTTTCGGTCCGCTGGGTGTCACGACATTGACCTGTCACATGACGGAAGAGCAGAAGAAGCATCTGGCTGCCAAGTACTATTACGATCCGGAGACCCGGTGGATCAAGCCGATGCCGGAGCAGGGGAACGATGGTTTCTTCCTGTCGCCGAATTATGAGAGTGGTGGAGCTTCTTTGTGTGGTACCGTCAACGGATACGGCGCGGTCGTGGAAGCCTTGGCCTGCGGCGGTGTGGGTCGTAACGGCGTGCGCATCCTGAATGAAGACACGGTCATGATGTTCACGAACGCGGTCCTTACCGGCGATCAGCTGCTGGACTTCCGTAAGGGTCGTTTCCTGGAGTATTCCTACGGCCTGGGCGTCCGCGTGAAGGTAGATCAGGATCCGGGCTGGGCCCCTGTAGGTGAATTTGGCTGGGACGGTGCTGCCGGTGCTTTTGCGGCTGTGGATCCGATGAACCATGTGGGTATCTTTTATGCACAGCACGTGATGGGCTTTGGCGAAGTCTACGGTACGATCCATCCGCGTGTACGCGATCTGGTATATAAAGGTTTGTTCCGGTAAAGAGAGGCGCAATGAACTTTTCAGAAATACTGTTTGTTTCAGATTATGATAATACTTTGACCGGTGAAGGCCACCTGGTACCGCAAGGCAACATCGATGCGGTCCAGGCCTTCACAGAGGCAGGCGGGGCCTTTACCATCGGCAGCGGCCGCGGTAAGCGGGAATGGCGGGAAAGTTTTGAGGGCGTGCCCTTCAATGCGCCGCTCATCCTGGGCAATGGAGCCGTGATCTATGACAGCGCTGCGGATCAGGTGCTGCGCGCATCTTTCATCGAGGAAGAAGTGCAGAAGAAGCTCATCCACATGTTCGACCATCTGCCGGAGGACTGTCTGACGTTGATCGAGACGGTGGACCAGGTCTACATTCCGGATGAGATCTATGACCGGCTTGCCCGGACACCGATCCCCTTCGGCGACCAGCAGCATCCGCCACTTCATGAGATCCCCGTGCCCTGGACCAAGGTGACCTTCGTCAGTGTGGCCATGCGGCCGGAAACGGCGGACCTGATCCAGCAGGCCTTGGAGCAGAACGGCATCAGCGGGATCCGTTCCCTGCCGATCATGTTTGAGCTCGCGCCGGAAAACGTGGACAAGGGCAGTTCTGCCCGGAAACTGCTGGAGATGATGGGGCGCAAGACCCTGGTCGCCATCGGTGATGCGCCGAACGACCTTGCCATGCTTGCCGCGGCGGATATTGCTTTCGTACCGGAGGGGTCGATCCTGGCAGCGGATCCTGATTTCAAGATGCCGCATATCCTGACTGTGCCCTGTGAGCAGTGCGCGGTCGCGGACGCGATCCGGATCCTGAGGGAGATGTAAAGAGGAGGCTTAAACCATGTCTGTGGGATTGTACCGGGGCAAAGTCCGACTGGAGGCCCATCAGAAAGAGTGGGAGATCCTTGCGGAAGAAACGATCCGTACGATGCGGCAGATCCTGAAAGAAGATGTGGTCGATATCCAGCATGTGGGCAGCACCTCCATCCGGGGGATCCTGGCCAAACCCATCATCGATATCGCCGTAGGTGTCACTGACTTCGCGAAAATGAGAGCGCACGATGCAGAACTTGCGGCGCAGGGGATCCTGTACCGCAAAGAAGAGCGTCCTGGGCAGATCCTGTATATCATGGGAGATCCTGACAGTGGCTTCCGCACCCATTTCATCCATGTGGTCATCTGGGGCAGTGCAGCCTGGAACAACTATGTTGGTTTCAGGGATCATCTGAACGCGCATCCGGATGTCGCAAAACGATATTCGGATCTGAAAGAAGCATTGGCAAAGCCCTTTGCGGAGGACCGGGCGTCGTATACCGCATCCAAAGCGGCCTTGATCAGTAAGATCCTGGGTCAGATCAATGCGGAGATCGTGGAAAACCAGTATAGGTCGACGAATAAACTGAATACACGTATTTCGATCCATGAAAAGTATTCCACGAACAAGCAGGGGTTCGGCAATTGGATCCTTGCACATTATCAGATCGAGGAAGGAATGTCTGTGCTGGAGCTGGGCTGCGGCACAGGCAGTATGTGGGCAGGCCATGAGGATCTTATTAGAAAATGTGGCCGTCTGGTCTTGACCGACCTGTCTGAAAGTATGTTGGAAGAAGCTGGAAGGACATTGGGCGATGTGGCAGACATCGAGTACGCCGTTGCGGATATCCAGAAGATCCCATATCCGGATCGGTCTTTCGACGTGGTGATCGCGAACATGATGTTATATCATGTTCCGGAACTGGACAAGGCATTACAAGAGGTGCGAAGAGTCCTGAGACCGGGCGGGGTATTCTATTGTGCGACATTTGGAGAAAATGGCATGATGGAATACATCGAAAGTCTATTTAGTGAATACCATGTCAGCCAGCCGCATCTCTATCCCTTTACCTTACAGAATGGGCAGGAGAAGCTGCAAGCGTATTTTGAGGAAGTACAAAGATTCAATTATGAAGATGCTTTGGCGGTGACCGACCTTGACGATCTTTTGGATTATATTGGGTCTTTGCAGGGCCTGTCGGATCTGCAGAGACTATCGCGGGAGACGGTACGTAGAGTCCTGGAAGCACATACGAAAGATGGCGTTTTGTATGTACCTAAAGAGTACGGGATGTTCTCGGCCCGAAGCAAAGAGGAATAAAGGAAAACGATGCTGTTTTTTCCAGCATCGTTTTCTTTTATACCTTTTAGACGAAAAGAATTCATGCTATAATGCAGGCGAAAGGCAGGGAAGAGATCATGGATGCACATTGGTTCGACAAAGCTCGGTATGGTATGTTTATCCATTGGGGCTTATATGCATTGATGGGCGGCGTTTACCAGGGGCAGGAAGTGCCCTACGGCGCGGAATGGATCATGAAGAACGCGCGGATCCCGCTTGAGGAATACCGCAGGCTGATGGAGCGGTTTGCTGCGGAAAACTTCGACGCAGATGAGATCGTCCGGAACGCGAAGCGCTGGGGCATGGAGTATCTGGTCTTCACCGCCAAGCACCATGATGGCTTCTGTATGTATCATTCGAAGGTCTCGGATTATAACATCACAAACACGCCCTTTGGCCGGGATGTGGTGAAAGAACTGGCGGAGGCCTGCCACAAATATGGTCTTGTATTCTGCACCTATTATTCCCAGATGCAGGACTGGGCGGATCCCAACGGCTGGGGCAATGACTGGGACTTCAGCCCGGATCGGGAGAAGGATTTCGAAAAGTACTTCCGTGACAAGGTCAAGCCGCAGGTCAAGGAGCTTTTGACAGGCTACGGTCCGATCGGTATGATGTGGTTCGATACGCCCTATACCATGCCGAAAGAACTGTGCCTGGAACTGCGGGATTACGTGAAAGAACTGCAGCCGGACTGCCTGGTCAGCGGCCGGGTGGGCTATGGCCTGGGTGATTTCCGGGAGATCCCGGATAACGAAACACCGGTACTATCTTTCCACAAGCCATGGGAGACCCCCACGACCATGAACAATACCTGGGGATACTCGGAGCGGGATCATGAGTGGAAGAGTGCGGAAACGATCCAGCATAAACTGGTCACCATCGTTCAGAAGGGTGGACATCTGCTGCTGAACATCGGACCAGACGGAACAGGGGCGGTCCCGGAAGGCAGTTCAAAAGTGCTGGAAGAAGTCGGTGCCTGGATGCAGAAAAATGGTGAAAGCATCTATGCATGTGAAGCTGTGCCGGACTATTCCTATCAACTGCGCTTCGGCCAGATCACGCTGCATGGGCAGACCCTGTACCTGCACGTGTTCAACTATCCACGCTTCCCCCATGAAATCATCGTCGTGGATATGCCGGTCAAGGTCAAGAGCGTGCAATTGCTTACGACAGGAGAACCGCTCAGATTCATCCAATCCTATGAGATCGCGCGGAACGAGTATCGCTTCCGGGTGATCCTGCCGGAGACCTGCCCGGATCCGATCGATACGGTCGTCAAAGTGGAACTGGAAGGACCGCTGTGTTTCCAGCCGCTGCAATAAAAGAGGAAACGACGATGGAGAATAGAAAAGTCGCCTTGGTGACCGGTGCGTCCCGAGGCATCGGCAAAGGAGTGGCTTTTGCATTGGCCGCGAAAGGCTACGACATTGCCTTCACATATCGGGAATACGAGGAAGGCGCCGCGGATACTGTCGAAAGGATCGAAGGAAGCGGTGTACGATGCAGGAAATACCGCGTCTGCATGGAGGATCTGGACCACGTCGCGAACACGGTAGACAAGGTGCATGAGGACTTTGGCAGGATCGACGTGATCGTCTGCAATGCGGCCAAGGATCGGCGGTTCAGCATTCTGAACGCGACGCCGGATGACTT
>CADBPG010000126.1 GCA_902796435.1 uncultured Eubacteriales bacterium
GCTGCCGGTCCGGGGGCGGTATATCCGGCCCCTGCTTAAGACAGAGCCGGAGCAGATCCGGGCATATCTTACGGAGCATGGCTATACTTGGGTCGAGGATGAGACCAATCAGGATCCCGCTTACCGGCGCAACTTTATCCGCAGCCAGATCCTGCCGCAGCTTGCAGAGCACGTCAATCCGCAGACTGTGCGGCACATGGCACAGACCGCATCCTGGCTTCAGGAGGACCGTATGCTCCTGGATCAGATGGCAGCCCAGGCTCTGGAACAGAACCGGAGCGGTTTGGCCTTAAATGTTCCCGGCCTTGCCGCGTTACCTAAGGCCCTGCGCAGACGCGTGTTTCTTCTGTATCTTGCCGAACTGGGGCTGGAGCAGGATCTGCAGCAGGAACATTTTGCGCAGATGGACGCTCTGTTTGGCCTGGAATCCGGCAGCCGGATCGAACTGCCCCGTGGCGTACAGTTGGAACGCTCCTATGATACCATCCGGCCGTGGAGCGCGCCGGAGCAGGCTGAGGCCTGTGTCATTGCGGAAGTCCCCTGGCATGGAAGAATCGACCGATTTGCTTTGGAAGTGGACGTGTCATTTGTTGAAAATGTGAAATTTGACGGATTCTCTGAAAAAAAGTATACGAAAACTTTCGATTATGATACAATAAAAGACACGCTTGTTTTGCGGACCCGCAGGGCTGGAGACTATCTGACCATGGCGGGTGGACGCAAAACGCTCAAAGCCTATATGATCGACGAAAAGATCCCCCGGTATATGCGGGATCAGGTGCCGCTCTTAGCCGACGGGAGTCACATCCTGTGGGTGATCGGACATCGCATGAGCGATGGTTGCAAGCTTTCAGAACACACGAAACGGGCTGTACAGGTTTCGGTGACAGACTTTCAATCAACGAAAGGAAAATAAGATGAAGATCGATGAAAACAAGATCCATGTCATGATCGATGAAGAGACCATCAATGCCCGCATTGCGGAACTGGGGCAGGAGATCTCCCGGGATTACGCCGGAAAAGAACTGGTGCTGGTCTGCATCCTGCGCGGCAGCGTCATATTCATGGCCGAGCTGGCAAAGCGCATCACGGTGCCCTGTCAGCTGGAATTCATGTGGGTCTCCAGCTATGGAAACGCGCAGACCTCCAGTGGTCAGATCAAAACTCTGCTGGACCTGAACGCGGACATCACCGGCAAGGACGTCCTGATCGTTGAGGATGTCATCGATACCGGTCGTACTCTGTATTATCTGAAAAAGGAACTGAAAGAGCGCAACCCCAACTCTGTGGGTATCGTCACACTGCTGGACAAGCCGCAGATGCGCGTCGCGCCCGTCGTCATCGAGTATACAGGCTTCGTCATCGAGGACAAATTCGTCATCGGATATGGCCTGGATTATGCGCAGAAGTACCGTAATCTGCCATATGTAGCGTATGTTGAATAACGCTTTTGCTTTTTTAGGAGGATATGTTTCTTGAAGACCAGTTTTCGGGGTCTGGTGATCTATTTCATCGTGATCGCGGCGCTGCTTGCCATCTTCGTTTTCGGCAATCAGAAGCTGTTTTCACCTGCCGACGGCCCCTTATCTGACGGAGAGGTATTCGAAAGCCTCGACAAAGGAGAGATCACCTGGATCGATCTGGAGCCGATCAAAGTCGGTACGGCAGACATGGGCAATGCCCTGCTGCATTATGATGCCGGCGAAGGCAAGACGACGACCCGCTCCTTTTACGTTTCCAGCATTTCGGAATTCCGTACGATCCTGCGTGAGAAATACCCGCAGGTGAAGGTCTACGCGGACGCGGTCAAGGAAGACAGCGTCTGGGCAGAGATCCTGCCGATGATGCTCATCTCGATCGTGGTCATCGTGATCATGGTCCTGTTGATGGGCCGCATGCAGGGCGGTGGTTCCGGCAATATGATGAACTTCGGCAAGGCCCGGACACAGATGTCCAACGGGCGGGACAACCCCATCCGTTTCCGCGATGTCGCCGGCCTGACCGAGGAAAAAGAAGAAATGCAGGAGGTCGTGGATTTCCTCAGGGATCCGCGCAAGTATTCCCGTCTGGGCGCCCGCATCCCCAAGGGTGTGATCCTGGTTGGCCCGCCGGGAACCGGTAAGACCTATCTTGCCAAGGCGGTCGCCGGAGAAGCCGGTGTCCCCTTCTTTACGATCTCCGGTTCTGATTTCGTTGAAATGTTCGTCGGTGTCGGCGCCAGCCGTGTCCGCGACCTGTTCGAGCAGGCCAAGCGCAATGCGCCGGCCATCGTCTTCATCGATGAGATCGACGCTGTTGGACGCCATCGTGGCGCGGGTCTTGGCGGCGGTCATGATGAGCGCGAGCAGACCTTGAACCAGTTGCTGGTCGAGATGGATGGTTTCGCACCGAACCAGGGCGTCATCGTCATGGCGGCCACGAACCGTGTGGATATCCTGGATCCGGCGCTTCTGCGTCCGGGCCGTTTTGACCGGCAGATCGTGGTCAACCGGCCGGATGTGGCAGGCCGTGAAGCGGTCCTGAAGATCCATGCCCAGAACAAACCGCTGGGCGACGATGTGGATCTGCACACTGTGGCGCAGACGACAGCGGGCTTCACACCTGCGGACCTGGAGAACCTGCTCAACGAGGCGGCGATCCTGGCAGCGCGGGAGAACCATAATTTCATCAACCAGGCCAATATCCAGGCGGCCTTTGTCAAGGTCGGGATCGGTACCGAGAAGAAGTCTCATATCATTTCCGATAAAGAAAAACGTGTCACTGCCTATCATGAGGCCGGACATGCCATCATCCATCACTTGATGGACGAACTGGATCCGGTCCATTCCATCTCCATCATCCCCACGGGTATGGCCGGCGGTTATACCATGTCCATTTCCGATGAGGACAGCATGTATCTGACGAAGAGCCAGATGGAAGCCGAGATCGTCGGCCTGCTGGGCGGACGTGTGGCTGAGGAGCTGGTGCTCAAGGATGTGACGACAGGTGCCTCCAACGACATCGAGCGGGCCACGGGCCTGGCGCGGAGCATGGTTACCAAGTATGGTATGAGCCAGCGTCTGGGTCTGATCCAGTTCGGCGAGGAGAGCGATGAGGTCTTCCTGGGCAAGGATATCGGACACAAGCGCAATTATGGTGAAAACATCGCGACTGCCATCGATGAAGAGATCCGTTCCATCATCGATGCGGCGCATGAACGGGCTACCTCCATTTTGACCGACAATATGGACATCCTGCACCGGACAGCGGCACTTTTGCTGGATAAAGAGAAGATCACCGGCGAGGAATTCGCGGCCCTGTTCACTACAGAAGAAGAAAAGAAAGATGAATGATGATATTTTACGCCTCTTACACGTAAGGGGCGATTTTCTATCCGGAGAGGAGATCAGCCGGCAGCTGGGCATCTCCCGAACGGCGGTGTGGAAGCGGATCGGCAAGCTCAAGGAAGAGGGCTACGAGATCGATTCTGTGCCCCATAAGGGATATCGGCTGGACCCCTTCCCCCGGGGCAGGATCTACGGCTGGGTACTGGAGCAGGCCTTTGAAGAGCTGGACAGCCAGCTTTTTGATAGGCTGATCTTCGCCGAGACCCTGGATTCCACCAACCTGGAGATCAAGCGGCGTATCGCTGAGGGCGAGCTCAAAAGCGGCATGGTCGCCGTCTGCGAGCAGCAGACCGCGGGACGGGGCCGCAGAGGCCGTGCCTGGGCGTCACCGGCAGGTTCCGGACTCTGGTTCAGCCTGGGGCTGAATCCGGATATTCAGCCGGCCCATGCACCCATGCTGACCATCATCGCGGGCATGGCGGTGCGTGACGCGCTGGAGGCTCTGTACGGGCTTGAGGCAGGCATCAAATGGCCGAACGATATCATCGTCGGGAACCGCAAGATCTGCGGCATCCTCACGGAGATGACTATGGAGGACCTGGAGATGTCGGGCGTGGTCGTGGGGATCGGCATCAATGTGCGGCCCGCTGCCTTCCCGGAACAGCTGAAGGACATCGCGACCAGCATCCAGGCGGAGACCTCGGGTGACGCACCGGACCGGGCCAGGCTTTTATGCCAGGTGCTCAGCCGGTTCGAACACTATTACAAGATCTTCATCCAGACGGAGGATCTTTCTGCGCTGCATACCACCTATGAGGCCCATTGCGTCAACATCGGCCGGACGGTCCGGGTGATCAGTCCGACGCAGGAGTTCGAGGCCAAGGCCCTGGGCATCGATGACATGGGCGGCCTGCGGCTGCAGCTGGAGGATGGTACGCTGAGGACCGTTACCTCGGGCGAGGTGACCATACGAGGAGTCATGGGATATGGCAAGTAATGAGACAGTGCTGGCATACGCCAGTCAATATGCGGAAAAATACTATTTCAACGATACCCTGGGCGTGTTGCCGGAGGAAATCAAAAAAGAGGTCCTGGTCCTTCTGATCTGGCTGACGGAAGAAGCTGGTGGTGTCGCCCAGTTCGTCTTCGACGAAGAGGGCGAGGTCCGGATCGAAAGCTGGTGCGATGAGGGAGACCTGGGCTATGACCACATCAGCGCAGGCCTTCTGATCAAGGAGATCGAGCGGGACCACGCAGAACTGCTGGAGCAGCTGAACCTCTGGTACGCCACCGTGGTACGGGGAGCAGAGACAGCCCATGACTGATACCCGTTTGTATCTGGCGCCCTTGGCGGGCATCACGGATTCAACCTACCGCAGACTGTGCTACGAAAATGGAGCCGACGCTGCGGTCACAGAGATGGTCAGCGCCAAGGCCCTGCATTTCATGAACGAGAACACCTGCGACCTGCTGCGGACCTACCCCGAGGAGCATCCGCTCATCGTGCAGTTGTTCGGTTCGGATCCGCAGATCCTGGCAGAGCAGGCAGCCCGTGTGGAGCGGGAATACGATTTCGACGGGATCGACCTGAATTTCGGTTGCCCGGCA
>CADBPG010000127.1 GCA_902796435.1 uncultured Eubacteriales bacterium
CCACATCACGCAGGAACTGACCGAGATCGTCAACGGCGCTGCCGCTCTTGAGCAATAGCCGTGATCAGTATATGAAGGAGGGAAAGAAACGCATGCCTGAAAACGACGCGATGCGCGGCAAGATCGTACAGATCATCGGAGCCGTATTAGACATACAATTCAGCGCCGGACATCTGCCGGCTCTGTACAATGCAATTGAGATCCCCAAGCCGGATGGGACGAAGCTGACCGCTGAGGTCGCCCAGCATCCGGGTAATTATATCGTACGCTGCATTTCCATGGGTTCCACCGACGGCCTGGTCCGCGGCATGGACGCCTTCGATACCGGCAGCCCCATCTCCGTTCCTGTAGGCACCAAGACCCTGGGCCGTTTGTTCAACGTCCTGGGTGAGCCCATCGACGGCGGCGATAAGCTGGCGGAAGAGGAGCACTGGTCCATTCACCGCAGCGCCCCTTCCTATGTGGAACAGTCCACCGAGACCGAGATCCTGGAGACCGGCATCAAGGTCGTTGACCTTCTGTGCCCCTATTCCAAGGGTGGTAAGATCGGTCTGTTCGGCGGTGCTGGTGTCGGCAAGACCGTTCTGATCATGGAGCTGATCCGCAACATCGCCACTGAGCACGGCGGATTCTCCGTATTCACCGGTGTCGGCGAGCGTACCCGTGAAGGCAACGACCTGTATTTCGAAATGAAGGAGTCCGGCGTTATCGACAAGACCACCCTGGTCTTCGGACAGATGAACGAACCCCCAGGGGCTCGTATGCGCGTCGGTCTGACGGGTCTGACCATGGCGGAATACTTCCGCGATCAGAGCGGCCAGGACGTCCTTCTGTTCATCGACAATATCTTCCGTTTCATCCAGGCGGGTTCCGAAGTATCCGCGCTGCTGGGCCGCATGCCGTCCGCCGTTGGTTATCAGCCGACGCTGGCGAACGAAGTCGGTGCCCTGCAGGAGCGTATCACTTCTACCGATAAGGGTTCCATCACCTCCATCCAGGCGGTCTATGTACCGGCGGATGACCTGACCGACCCGGCACCTGCCACGACCTTTGCACATCTGGACGCGACCACGGTCCTGTCCCGTTCCATCGTTGAGCTGGGTATCTATCCGGCTGTCGATCCTCTGGCCTCCACCTCTCGTGTTCTGGATCCGAAGATCATCGGCGAGGAGCATTACAACACGGCCCGCGAAGTCCAGGCCATGCTGCAGCGCTACAACGAACTGCAGGATATCATCGCCATCCTGGGTATGGACGAACTGTCCGAGGATGACAAGCTGACAGTCAGCCGGGCCCGTAAGGTCCAGCGCTTCCTGTCCCAGCCGTTCTTTGTTGCCGAAAACTTCACCGGCAAACCGGGTGTCTATGTACCGCTGTCCGAGACGATCCGCGGCTTCCGCGAGATCCTGGACGGCAAGCATGACGACATCCCCGAGAGCTATTTCCTGACCGCCGGTACGATCGACGAGGTCGTGAAACGGTATAAAGACGAGCAGAACTAAAAGGAGCTTGCCATGGCGGAAACGTTTGAACTGAAGATCATTACCCCGGAGCGTGTCATGTACACGCATCCGGTCACCCGGGTGATCTTCCGGACGACGGAGGGTGAGATGGCTGTCCTGAAGGGCCATATCCCGCTGACCGGCGTGATCGAGTCCTGCGTGTTCCACGCGACGACGCAGGATGAGAGCGGCGCGGAAAAGGACCTGAAGATGGCGGTCCACGAAGGCTTCGTCGAAGTCATGCCGGACAGTGTCACGCTGCTGACGGAAGCGGCGGAATGGCCGGAGGAGATCGATCCGGAACGTGCCCAGCGCGCGAAAGAGCGTGCCGAGGGGCGTCTGGAATCGGACGCGCCGGATATCGATCATCGCCGTGCCGAACTGGCCCTGCGCAGGTCCCTGGTCCGTCTGGAAACGATCCGGAAATAATACTGTACCGCGGCTTTTTACAAGGCCGCGGGACTTTTCATTCCTAAAAGGGCATAAGAAAGGAGGAGATCGGTCTGTATTCTATTTCCATCAAAGATCTGAGCGAACGGTTCGATCTGGAGAACCTGACGCCGGATCTGGATCTTACGGGCAAGATGATCGTCAGCCGTGAGATCAACCGACCGGCGCTGCAGCTGGCCGGCTACTATGAACACTTTGATTCTGATCGAGTGCAGTTGATCGGACAGGTCGAGCACTCATATCTTATGTCTCTGTCATTGACGAAGCGCCGCCGTGTCTGGAAGAGCCTTCTGATGACGCACCCGCCCTGCCTGATCATCTGCCGGGGCCTGACGCCCTTCCAGGAGCTCAATACGCTGAAGATCGCCACAGAATGTGACGTTCCGATCTTCCGTACACAGGCAACGACCACGGACTTCATGGCGGAGCTGATGCGCTACCTGAACTACGAACTGGCGCCCCGCATCACCATGCACGGCGTTCTGGTCGATATCTACGGTGAAGGTGTGCTGATCCTGGGCGAAAGCGGGATCGGCAAGAGCGAAGCCGCACTGGAACTGATCCGCCGCGGACATCGTCTCGTAGCGGACGATGTGGTGGAGATCAAGCGCATCTCCGACGTGGAGCTTCTGGGCTATGGCCCGGAGGTGATCCGTCATTTCATCGAGCTGCGTGGTATCGGTATCATGGATGCCCGGCAGTTGTACGGTGTCGAGGCCATCAAGACCGAACAGACCATCGATATGGTCATCAATCTGGAGGTCTGGAATCCGGGCAAGCAGTATGACCGGCTGGGGTTGAACGAGCGTACCATGAGTATCCTGGGCAACCCTGTGGTCTGCTACAATATCCCGATCCGGCCGGGCCGCAATCTGGCAGTCATCGCGGAGACCGCCGCGATCAACCACCGCCAGAAGAAAATGGGTTACAATGCAGCTGAGGCCCTCAATAGTCGGGTCATGGGCAATATTGCACGCCGCAGGCGTGAAAAGGACAATTCTGATCAATAATTAGGAGGAGTAACGATTATGATCTATGCAGGTATCGATCTGGGCGGCACCACGATCAAAGGTGCCCTGGTCAGCGAGGACGGAAAGATCCTGATCCAGAAAGCGATCCCCACCGGCGGCGAGCGTCCGCACGTAGAAGTCGTGACGGACATGGCCAACCTGATCCTGGAACTGATGAGCACCTATGGCTGTGATCCGGAAGAAGTCGAGGCAGTGGGCGTCGGTTCTCCCGGTTCCATCGATCCGGAAAACGGTATCGTTGTAGAAGCCAACAATTTCGCGGATTTCCGTGATGTCCATGTGCGTGACATCATGGCCGCTATTCTGGACAAGCCGATCTACGTCGACAATGACGCGAACGTCGCAGCGCTGGGCGAGAGTATGTTTGGCGCCGGCGAGGGCCAGAAGAATTGCGTCCTCTGCACCCTGGGCACAGGCCTGGGCGGCGGTGTCGTCATCGACGGCAAGATCTTCTCCGGCGCGTATCATGGCGGCACGGAGCTGGGCCATACGGTCATCGTGGCGGACGGTGAGCAGTGCACCTGCGGCCGTAAGGGCTGCTGGGAAGCCTACAGTTCCGCAACGGCGATCATCCGTGAAGCACGTAAAGCGGCTGAGGCTGATCCGGAGTCCAAGATCAATGAAGTATGCGGCGGCGACTTAAGCAAGCTGAACGCCAAGATGGTCTTCGACGCGGCCGATATGGGCGATGCTTCCGCGATCCGCGTCAAGGATGACTATATCAAATACCTTGGACTAGGCCTGACCAACATGATCAACATCTTCCAGCCGGAAGTCATGATGATCGGCGGCGGTGTCTGCGCACAGGGTGAGAAACTCCTCAGCCCGCTGCGCAAGATCCTGGACCGTGAAGTCTTCGCGGGTCAGTTCTACAAGATCAAGTTCAGAACAGCGACTCTGGGCAACGATGCCGGTGTCATCGGCGCAGCCATGCTGGGTAAGATCAACGAGTGATGGATCTTCTGATACAGCAACTGCAAGAGGTCCTGCCTAAGGAGCGGATCCTTACGGCAGAACCCCTTGCGGCACATACGACCTTTCGCATCGGCGGACCGGCGGATTATTTCTGTGAGATCGAAAGCGCGGAAGAACTGCAGGAAGCGGTCCGGATCGCTATTGACTCCGATACGCCCTGGTTCATCCTGGGGCGCGGCAGCAATCTGCTGGTCTCGGACGAGGGCTACCGTGGCCTGATCCTGCATCTCGGCCGTGGCTGGGAGCAGGTACGTGTCGATGACGACATGATCACGGCACAGAGCGGCGTCAGCCTGAGCGCTTTGGGGCGGATCGCCCTGGAGCACAGCCTGGATGGCTTCAGCTTCGCGGCGGGGATCCCCGGATCTCTGGGCGGCGCGGTCTACATGAATGCCGGCGCCTATGGCGGCGAGATGAAGGACATCCTGGTCTCGGCCCTGGTCATGGAACCGGATGGTAATTGTTTCGTCCTCTCCAATGAGGAGATGGAACTGGGCTACCGGGAAAGCATCTTCCAGCATCGGGACTGGATCATCCTGGAGGCGACGCTGCGCCTCAGAAAGGGTGACCCGGAAAAGATCGATGCGGAGATGAAGGACCTGATGCAGCGCCGGGTATCGAAGCAGCCGCTGGAGTTCCCCAGTGCAGGCAGCGTCTTCAAGCGGCCCCAGGGCTATTTTGCCGGCGGTCTGATCGAAGAGGCGGGCCTGAAGGGGCATCAGATCGGCGGTGCACAGATCTCGGAAAAGCATGCCGGCTTCATCATCAATGCGGGCGGCGCCACCGCGCAGGATGTGGTGGACCTAGTTCGGTATACCCAGGATGTGGTCTGGCGCATGTCCGGTGTACGTCTGGAACCGGAGCTGAAGATCCTGAAGGACGAGTGCCTGATCCGACTGTAATTTTCTGCCTGCACACTGTGCGAAGGTATATTAAAGGAGACCTATGTCTTTTTCCGGAGATGTAAAACGGGAACTGTCAGAACATGTGGGATCGGCCAGACATTGTCTGATCGCCGAACTGGCGGCCCTCATCTGCGCCTGCGGCCAGATGTCCGCGGATCCTCCCTGTCTGGAGGTGCACACAGAAAATGAAGTCCCGTATAAAAAAACCTTTACTTTACTGCAAAAGGCGTTTACTATAAAGTCATTGCAGGAACACCACCAGGAGGGCGGCGGCTGGAGCCTGAAGATCACCGAACCTGCGGAGATCCTCACGGTCCTTTCGGCCTGCGGCCTGGTGCAGAGAACAGCGGATGGCTGGCGGCTGGAGGGCGCGCCAGAGGAGCGGATCACAGAACGGGTCTGCTGCCGGAAAGCCTATATCCGCGGCGCTTTTCTGGGCAGTGGCTCCATCAACGATCCGAACAAGAACTACCATCTGGAATTCGTGCTGGAGCAAAAGGAAAAGGCTGAAAAAGTCAGGGAACTGCTGCAGTCTTTCGGTGTCGAGGCCCATGTCCTCAGCCGCAGACGGTTCTCAAAAGAGATCTATGTCACATATCTGAAGGATGGCTCGCAGATCGCGGACGTGCTGAACATCATGGGCAGCCATGCCAGTCTGCTGCGGTTCGAGGATATCCGGGTCGTCAAGGATGTGCGCAACAAGATCAACCGGCAGGTCAACTGTGAGGCGGCCAATCTCGACCGTGTCATCAGTGCGGCTGTACGGCAGACGGAGGATATCCAGTTGATCGATGAAATGATCGGTCTGGATACCTTGCCCAAGGGCCTGAGAGAGGCAGCGGAGGCACGTCTGGCCGCGCCGGATGCCAGTTTGTCAGAGATCAGCATCCGGCTGGGCATCGGGAAATCGGGGGTCAACCACCGGTTCCGGAAACTGCTGGAGATCGCGGAAAGCCTTAAGAAAAACCAGGAATAGGATCATTGGAGGTACGATCATGATCGAAAAGAATGTGAAAGTCAAACTGCAGGAAGGTATGGAAGCTGCTGCACTGTTGGTGCAGACGGCCTGCCAGTATAAGAGCAACATCCAGATCCTGGCAGATGAGAAGACCGTAAACGCCAAAAGTATCATGGGCGTTATGATGCTCAGCATGGTCGAGGACGAGACCGTCACCATCGTGTGCACGGGCGAGGACGAAGCAGAGGCCATGGAGGGCGTGATCGCGGTGCTTTCCAGTAAATGAATCACGGAGGATGACGATATGAACATCGCACAATGGAAAACACGCCTGGAGAGCCAGGCTGGAGCAGAGCTGCTGACACGCCTGTATGGTGCGGAAGCAGTGGCGGCGCAGACAGAACGGTATGAGACCCTGCTGGACCAGTTCGCGGCGGATTTCGGTGATCAGGAAGTTTCCATGTTCACTTCTCCCGGCCGTTCCGAGATCGGCGGCAACCATACCGACCATAACAATGGACGGGTCCTGGCGGCCAGCATCAATCTGGACTGTGTCGGCGTAGCGGCGAAAACGGAAGAGCCGGTCCTGGAGTTCGTCAGTGTGACCTACGACCAGCGCATCCGGATCGATCTGAACGACATCGAATACAATGCCGCTGAAGGCGGCACCCTGGCTCTGGTCAAGGGTATGCTGAAGGGCTTCCGTGAGATGGGCCACGAGATCGGTGGATTCAAGGCCTATATCACCAGCAACGTCATCAGTGCTGCCGGTATCAGTTCCTCCGCCTCCTTCGAGATGCTGATCTGCTCCATGCTGAATGCTTTCTACAACGGCGGTGCCATGGACGTCACCTCCTATGCACATATCGGCCGCTATGCGGAGAACCACTACTGGCTGAAGGCTTCCGGTCTGCTGGACCAGATGGCCTGCGCAGTCGGCGGTCTGATCACCATCGATTTCAAAGACCCGCAGCATCCGGTGGTCGAGCCTGTCGCTTTTGATTTCGCAAAGCAGAATTATGATCTGATGATCGTCAATACCGGTAAGGGCCATGCGGACCTTTCCGCGGAGTACTCCTCTGTTCCGGCCGAGATGAAGGCTGTGGCACAGTTCTTCGGCAAGGAAGTCCTGCGCGAGGTCGATCCGAAGGATCTGGCCGACAATCTGGCGGCGGTACGTGCCAAGACCGGCGACCGGGCTGTCATGCGTGCGCTGCACTTCTTCTACGAGAACGAGCGCGTCCTGGACGAGGTCGAAGCCCTGAAGAGCAACGATTTCCAGAAGTTCCTGACTCTGATTACCGAGTCTGGCAACTCCTCCTGGAAGTGGCTGCAGAACTGCTATTACGGCGCGGAAGAGCAGGGCATCACAGTGGCTCTGGCCTACACGGAACTGTTCCTGAAGGAAAAGGGTGTGGGTGCCTGCCGTGTCCATGGCGGCGGCTTTGCCGGTGTCATCATGGCCATGATCCCCTCCGAACTGGGCGCGGAATATACCGCCTATATGGAAGGCCTTCTGGGCAAGGGCAACGTCTATCGGATGAGCATCCGCCCGGTCGGCGCAGTCTGCCTGGACAGCATGCTGTAACCCCTTTCTATCCTATAAAAAACAAGGATCGTCCCTCGATAAAAAAGTCGTGGACGGTCCTTTTCTTTTTGGAAATGTGGTTTACACTCCTTTGTTTTTGTGGTAAAATCGAGGAAAACAACCAGAAACAACATAAATACATGAAATAGAAAGGAAAGTATCATCATGAGCGCTTATCTGGCATTTGATTACGGAGCATCTTCCGGGCGGTTGATGCTCTGCACGTATGACGAGGCCGCAAAGACTATCGACATGCAGGAGATCCATCGTTTCCCGAACGATCCTGTCTGGATGGCCGGCCATTTCTACTGGGATTTCCCACGCCTGTTCCATGAAATGAAACAGGGCCTGAAGAAGGTGGCGCAGATGGATGTCAACGTCGATGGTATCGGTATCGATACCTGGGGTGTCGACTATGGCTTCCTGGATGCGGACGGACGTCTGCTCTCCAACCCCTTCTGCTATCGGGATCCGAAGAACGACCAGGGCATGCGAGAGATGGACCAGGTTCATGATTTTGCTGAGTTCTACAAGATCGCCGGCCTGCAGAAGATGGACTTCAATACCGCCTACCAGCTGTATTACGACGTCAAGCACCGTCCCTATGTGTTCGATGCGGCCGCCACTTTCCTGTTCATGCCGGACCTGTTCGCCTACATGCTGACGGGCGAGAAGGTCTGTGAATATACCATTGCCTCCACCTCCCAGCTGCTGGATGCCAAGGGCCGCTGTTGGTCCGAAGAGATCATGGACATGGTCGGTGTTCCGAAGCGTCTGTTCCCGGAACTGGTCATGCCCGGCACCGTCATCGGCCAACTGAGCCCGCAGGTGCAGGAGGAGACCGGCATGGGTCCGGTACCGGTCATCGCTGTCGGCAGCCATGACACCGCATCCGCGGTCTGCGGCGCGCCGATCGCCTCTGAAAACAGTATCTTCATGAGCAGCGGCACCTGGTCGCTGATCGGTATGGAGATCCCGGAACCCATCATCAACGAAACGTCCCTGGCCTACAACTTCACCAATGAGGGCGGCGTGGAGCACACGATCCGCTTCCTGAAGAACATCACCGGTCTGTGGATCATCCAGAACCTGAAGAAGAAGTGGAACCAGACCATGCCGGAGATCGGCTATCCGGAGATCATCCAGGCGGCCAAGGAAGCAGAGCGTACCCACTTCATGATCGATCCGGACGATCCGCGCTTCTCAGCCCCCATGGACATGGTCAAGGCCGTGCAGAGCTACTGCGAGGAGCATGGACAGGGCAAGCCTGAGACCATCGGCGAGATCGCCATCGCGGCCTACAACGGCCTGGGCGAAAAGTACCGCCAGAACGTGGAAGCGATCGAGACCATGACGGGCAAGACCGTCGACGTCATCAACATGGTCGGCGGCGGCACCCAGGACAAGTTCCTCTGCCAGATGACAGCCTCCCGCACCGGCAAAAAGGTGCTGGCCGGCCCCATCGAGGCGGCAGTTGTTGGTTCCGTACTGATGCAAATGAAAGCGACCGGGCAGCTGGCATCTCTGGCTGAAGGCCGGGAGATCGTCAAACGGTCCTTCCCCATCGAGATCTTTGAATAAGAAGAGGATACGATCATGTTGGCTATAGACCGCAGAAATGACATCATGGAGCAGATCCGCCAGGAAGGCTCCGTCCGCGTGACTGATTTAAGCGCAAAGTACGATGTCACGGAAGAAACCATCCGCAGGGATCTGGAAAAGCTGGAAAACGAAGGCCGCGTGACCCGTACATATGGAGGAGCGGTCCTCAATAAAGGTACTAAAGAAGACCTTTCCATCAATATTCGGGAAACCTTCAACCAGGAGGGCAAGAACCGCATCGCCCGCAAGATCTGTGAACTGATCCACGATGGGGATTCGCTCATGCTGGACGCAAGCACGTCCACCATGTTCGTCGCCCGCCATCTGAAGGATAAACGGGGCATCACGGTGATCACCAATTCACTGCGTGTCCCGGTGGAACTGGCCTCAGTCTCTGATGCCGAGATCATCGTAGCCGGCGGCACCTTCCGTCCCAACTCCCTGTCCATGATCGGGAGCCGCACCACGGACATGCTGGACGGATATTTCGTCGATAAGGCGATCCTGGGCTGCAAGAGTTTCGACCCGTCCACAGGCACCTACGAGCCCCACGAGATGGAGGCGGAGATCAAGAAGCGTATGCGCCGCAACGCCCAGATGGTGATCCTGGCAGCCGACTACACCAAGTTCAATCAGAAGTCCTTTATCCGGACCATCGAGAGCAAGGAGATCAACATTGTAGTGACGGATCGAAAGCTCCCGGAGGAGACAGAATTGCTGTTGGAAAAGCAAAATATTTCTTTATATTATGCGTGAGCTTGTATTGACTTTTCTGCGCTGCAGTTGTAAAATGAACAAAAACACAGAAAAAACAAAGCAAACATCCTGTGTTTCTAACAACCTATGAACACTATTTAGGAGGAATCATCAATGACTGGCGAGTATGAAATCAAAAAACAGATTCTCGACGTCGGCCGCCGCATCTACAACCGTGGCATGGTTGCCGCCAATGACGGTAACATCAGCGTCAAGCTGAACGACAACGAATTCCTGTGCACGCCGACCGGCGTATCCAAGGGCTTCATGACCATGGATATGATCTGCAAGGTCGATGCTGATGGCAATGTGATCCATGCCAACGGTCCTTACAAACCGTCTTCTGAGATCAAAATGCACATGCGTGTTTACAAACTGCGTCCTGACGTAAAGAGCGTTGTACACGCACATCCCATGTATGCGACGAGCTACGCCATCGCCGGTATTCCGCTGACCGCTCCGATCATGCCGGAAGCTGTCATCGCCCTGGGCTGCGTACCGATCGCACCGTATGGCACACCTTCCACCATGGAGATCCCGGATGCTGTTGAGCCTTTCCTGCAGCATTATGACGCGGTTCTGCTGGAGAACCACGGCGCCCTCAGCTATTCTGATTCTCTGATGGCTGCCTACTACAAGATGGAATCTCTGGAATTCTACGCGAAGCTCATGTTCCTGTCCACGCAGCTGGGCGGTCCGAAGAAGCTGAACGACCAGCAGGTGCAGGCACTGTATGAGCTGCGCCGCAAGATGGGCCTGACCGGCAAACATCCGGCAGACCTGTGCCAGAAGATCAACGGCGTCGGCTGTGGCTGCCACAGCTGTGACAGTGGCTGCGCTTCCGGTTCCTGCTCCACGCAGGCCCCCGCAGCTGACAATGACCTGGTCGCGGAAGTGACCCGTCGTATCCTTCAGGAATTAGGCAAATAAGAACCCCCAATCGGGCATAAAGGCAGGTGACTTCTTTGGCAGGTACCACGCTTTATACCCGTTCCGGTGATTCCGGACAGACCACGCTGGGTGCCGGCCGCAGAGTCCCCAAGACCAACGGGACCCTGGAAGTGCTGGGCAACATCGACGAGCTGATCAGTCAGATCGCGGTCACCCGCAGCAGCCTGCCCCAGGAAGAAACCGATCTCACAGGCACGCTGAAGGCACTGCAGAACGACCTGTTGCTTTTAAAGGAAGACATCTCCTCCATGCATCAGGCCCGGCAGATCGGCCAGAAACAGGTCGAACAGCTGGAAGCGTGGATCGACAGGCTGGCACCCTTCGCAGCGTCGAAGGAGGAGGAGCGGGCGGCTTCGGCCACCGGTTCCGCAGCACAGCTGGATCTGTGCCGCAGCCTGGCCCGGCGGGTAGAGCGGTCCTTGATGAAAGCAGGATTGCCTGCGGCCGGCCACCAGAAATACGTCAACCGTCTTTCGGACTATTTCTACGCAGCTGCCCGTTATATGGACAGCCGGCAAAGAAACAGAGCCCTGGAAGCGATGCCCCAGCTGGACCGTCCCTTCCCGCTGAAGCTTGCCAAGCTGCTTTTAGAAGCAGTGGAGCGGGTGGCGGAGGAACGGGGCCTGAAACTGGTGATCGCGGCCTGCGATGCCGCAGGAAGGCCTATCGCAGTCCACGTCATGGACGATGCCTTCATCGCCAGCTATGACATTGCGGTCAACAAGGCCTGGACGGCAGTCTCCTTGAAAATGCCGACCAAGGATCTGGCGGAGCTTTGCAAACCGGGCGGCAGCCTCTACGGGCTGCAGAACACCAACGGTGGCAAGGTCGTCATCTTCGGCGGCGGCGTCCCGCTGACCGACAGGTCCGGACGCATCATCGGAGGCGCGGCTGTCAGCGGTTCCACAGCAGAGATCGACACCGAGATGGGTGATATTTGCAAAACCATATTTGATCAATTGTATGAAGCGCTCGGCGCTTCATGGACATAAGGAAGGAGGCATCATCTTTGGCAATCACGGAAAAAGAGTTGCAAGAACTGGTCCGTGCCGTATTGGCCGAGATGCAGGGCTTACGTCCTTCACAGCAAGAGGAGACCGGTGTGTTCGACACGATGGAAGAAGCCATCGCCGCAGCGGCACGCGCGCAGCAGGAGATCCGCCGGATGCCTCTGGAGTTTCGTGAAAAGATCATTTCCAATATCCGCAAGAGCACCATGGAGAATCTCCGCACCTACGCGGAATTCGGTGTCACCGAAACGGGTATGGGCAATGTAGGCCATAAGATCCTGAAGCATCAGCTGGTGGCAGAAAAAACACCGGGTACCGAGGACCTGACGACCATCGCCTGGTCCGGCGACCGGGGACTGACACTGGTAGAGCAGGGACCCTTCGGCGTCATCGGCGCCATCACCCCCTGCACCAACCCCAGTGAAACGGTCATCTGCAACACCATCGGCATGATCGCGGCCGGCAACACTGTAGTCTTCAATCCGCATCCCGCAGCGATCGGTGTATCCTGCTACGCGGTCAGCAAGATCAACGAAGCATCCATTGCGGCCGGTGGCCCGGCGAACATCGCCACCACGGTCAAGAAGCCTACGCTGGAAACCGCGGACGTCATGTTCAAGAGCCCGACGATCCCGCTTCTGGTCGCCACCGGCGGCCCGGGCGTAGTCACCGCAGTTCTTTCCACCGGTAAACGTGGTATCGGCGCCGGAGCAGGCAATCCGCCCGTCGTCGTCGATGAAACTGCCGATATCGAGAACGCGGCGATCAGCATCATCAATGGCTGCACACTGGACAACAACCTCCCCTGCATCGCGGAGAAAGAGGTCGTCGTCGTAGACAGCGTCGCGGACCATCTGATCGATGCCATGGAACGCAACGGTGCCTACAAGCTCACGGATCCGGCCAAGATCCAGCAGCTGGCGGAAATGGTCGTGATCCCCAACAAGAAGGGCAAGATGCAGGTCTCGCGTGACTGGGTCGGACGCGATGCGTACAAGTTCTTGAACGCCATCGGGATCGACGCAGACCCCAGTGTCAAGTGCATCATCTTCGAGGCACCGGAGGACCACATCCTGGTCCAGACCGAACTCATGATGCCGATCCTGGGCATCGTCCGTGCGAAGAACGCGGAAGAGGCCATGGACATGGGTGTGCGCCTGGAGCATGGCAACCGCCATTCCGCCCACATGCATTCCAAGAACGTGGACCGGCTGACACGCTTCGGCCAGATGGTCGATACCGCGATCTTTGTCAAGAACGGGCCGTCCTACGCGGCACTGGGCTTCGGTGGCGAAGGTTTCCCGACCTTCACCATCGCCAGCCGTACCGGCGAGGGCTTAACGTCCGCCAAGACCTTTACGAAATCCAGACGCTGCGTCATGACCGACGCGCTCTGCATTCGATAGAATCTCGAGAAGGGAGAGAAGTAACCTATGGATATCAACCAGGAAAGTGTTGAGAAGATCGTAGCCCGCGTCCTCGCGGAAATGGGCCGCACTGGAAAGACCGGATCCCTGACTCCCTCGTATCAGGAACCGGCTCAGCACTTTGACATTCCCAAACGCGCGAAAGTCGCCATGCTGACCGCTCTGCGCCGCATCGAGGTCAAGGAATTCGACATTCCGGAGATCGGTGACGACGAGATGCTGGTCCATGTAGAAGGCGCCGGCGTTTGCGGAACCGACGTACACGAGTATAAGAACGATCCGTTCGGTCTGATCCCGGTAGTTCTGGGACATGAGGGTACCGGCCAGATCGTCAAGATGGGCAAGAACGTCACACAGGATACGACGGGCAAGCCGCTCCATGTGGGCGACCGCATCGTCACCTGCACCATTCCCTGCAAAAAGTGCGACAACTGCCTGAACATGAGCGACCGTGACAACCTGTGCGAGAATTCCGGCATCTATGGTCTGATGCCTGAAGACGACCACTATCACTTCAATGGATGGTTCGGTGAGTACATCATCATCCGTCCGGGTTCCACCTTCTTCAAGGTCAACGATATGAGCTTGAAGATGCGCATGCTGATCGAGCCTGCGGCCGTCGTGGTCCACGCTGTCGAGCGTGCCAAGAAGACCGGCCTCATCTCCTTCAACAGCAACGTGCTGATCCAGGGCGTCGGCCCCATCGGTATGATGCTGCTGGCGGTCGTCCGTACCATGGGTGTGGAGAACATCACCGTCGTCGATGGCGATGAGAAGCGTCTGCAGACAGCGAAGCGCTTCGGTGCGAAGTACACGGTCAACTTCAAGAATTACAAGGATCTGGACGAGCAGATCCGCCGCATCAAGGAGATCACCGGCGGCCGTGGAGCGGACTTCGCTTTCCAGTGCACCGGCGTACCTTCCGCAGCGGCCAATGTATGGAAATTCGTCAAGCGCGGCGGCGGTCTGTGCGAGGTCGGCTTCTTCGTCGACAACGGCAGCTGCTCCATCAACCCGCACTTTGACATCTGCAACAAGGAGATCACCCTGGTCGGTTCCTGGACCTACAACGTTCGCGAGTATCCGACCACGATCGAATTCCTGAAGCGTGCTGTCGGTATCGGCCTGCCGATCGAAGATATGGTCACCCATCAGTTCGGTCTGGATGAAATGAACGATGCGATGGATACGAATATGAAGCAGCTGGGACTGAAGGTTGCTTACGTCAACAAGAACTTCTGAGAGTTCGTAATGTAAGGAGCGAAATACGATGGATGCGGTAGGAATGCTCGAGGTCTTCGGATTTGCCTGTGCCATGGTTGCGGCCGATGCCGGCTGCAAGGCGGGCAATGTCTACATCGAAGCCATCGACAAAAACAAGCCGGCCAATGCGGAATCCCTTCCGGTACCGCTGTTGGTCTGCGTCAAGTTCCGCGGCTCGGTCGCCGATGTGGAGGCCGCCATGGAAGCGGCAGAAAAGGCTGCATTAGCGATGACCGGGATCTACTCCAAGCACATCATCGCGAAGCCGGACGAAGGCGCTGAGGCCATGCTGAAACTCAGCTGCATCGGTACACCGGTCCCGCCAGGACAGGCGCCCACGAAGGACCGCTTCTGATAAGATTTTAAGACAACCAAAGGAGAAGACGACATGCAGGAAGCATTAGGAATGATCGAGACCCGGGGTCTCGTAGCTGCTATCGAGGCGGCGGATGCAATGGTCAAGGCGGCGGACGTCGTACTGATCGGTACCGAAAAGATCGGATCCGGACTGGTCTCCGTCATGGTCCGCGGTGATGTGGCGGCCGTTAAGTCCGCGACTGAAGTCGGCGCACAGAATGCCTCCCGTCTGGGTGAGCTCGTAGCCGTTCATGTCATCCCCAGACCGCACAAGGACGTTGAGTTTATTCTCCCGTCTCTGGACTGATCACTTGACAAAAAACCATAAGCGCAGTACAAAGGAAGAGGCATATGCAGGCAATCGGCTTATTTGAGATCAAGGGTAATGTCCCGGCTGTAGTCGCGGTGGACGCGATGACCAAGGCAGCCAATGTACATTTTCTGACCTGGGAGCAGAAACTCGGAGGATGGCTCGTCACGATCGTCATCCAGGGTGAGGTTTCCGCGGTACAGGCAGCGATCGATGCAGCCAACCGGACGGCGATCAGCAAGGTTGCAGCGTCCGCTGTCATTGCCAACCCGCACCCCGAAGTCATGCGCCAGATCGAAACCAGCCAAAAAAGGCAAGGGTATGATTCTTAAGTTTTTCCAAAGTCTTTCAAAAGACAACAACATAATATGAAAACCATAAAGGAGGATTCATCATGGAAGCATTAGGTATGATTGAGACAAGAGGACTGGTAGCAGCGATCGAAGCCGCCGATGCAATGGTCAAGGCCGCTAACGTTGTTCTGATCGGTACCGAGAAGATCGGTTCCGGCCTCGTATCCGTCATGATCCGTGGCGATGTCGGAGCTGTCAAGGCTGCGACCGAAGCCGGCAGCAATGCGGCTCAGAACCTGGGCGAGATCATCGCGGTACACGTCATTCCGAGACCGCATGCAGACGTCGAAAAGATTCTGCCGACCTTAGACTGATCCGATCGAAGGTCATACCATGGTTTCCAGTCACGATGACTGGGAATCAGGGAAGGCCCCCATCCGGCACATGTGATGGAGGTCTTCCCTGATTCGATTTGAAAGAAAGAGGGTATTCCGATGGAAAACGAAAGAATGATCAATGAGATCGTTTCCCTGATCGTGGATAAATTAAAGGGACAGGAAGTGCTCCCTGCTTCTGACAAACGTGTCAAGGTCGGTGTTTCGGCCCGCCACGTCCACCTGAGCCGCGAGGATATGGACATCCTCTTCGGTAAGGGTTCTGAACTGACCCCGCAGAAGGATCTGATGGGCGGCCAGTTCGCGGCAAAAGAGACCGTGACCATCATCGGTCTGAAGCTGCGTGCCATCGAAAACGTCCGCGTCCTAGGCCCGCTGCGCAAGCAGACGCAGGTCGAAGTCTCCGCGACGGACTGCATCCGCCTGGGTGTCAAAGCTCCGGTGCGCCTGTCCGGCGACCTGAAGGGCTCCGCGCCGATCACCATCATTGGTCCGAAGGGCGCTGTTACGATCCAAGAGGGCTGCATCGTAGCCCTGCGCCACATCCACATGTCTCCGGCAGACGCCGCGGCCTACGGTGTCAAGGACAAGCAGGTCGTCCGCGTGCAGATGGGCGGTGCCCGCGGTGGCTATCTGGACAATGTTCCGGTCCGTGTGGACCCGAGCTTTACAACGGAAATGCATATCGATACCGATGAGGCCAATGCCCTGGGCATCCACAACGGTATGGAACTTACCATCATCGTATAAGGAGAATCACTATGCTGCTTGCAAAAGTCATTGGTACCGTGGTCGCTACCCGCAAGAATGAGAATCTGGTGGGCAGCAAGTTCCTGATCGTGGAGACGCTGGAAGAAATGAAGGACGGCGGTCGTCGCCTTGTGGCCGTGGATCAGGCCGGCGCCGGCATCGGCGAACTGGTCCTGGTGGCCCTGGGCAGCGCGGCACGTCAGGAGCCTTCCTCAGAAAACTCCTCCATCGACGCCGCCATCGTCGGCATCGTGGACAATCCGGACGAGATCTATATCAGATAACAGGTGTGGAATATGGACATGAAAAATGAACTGCGTGCCCTGGGCATGCTGGAACTGAAGTCGATCGCCAAAGGCTTCTACTGCGCGGATACCGTTGTGAAGACGGCCGAGGTAGAGCTGGTCAAGGCGACACCCATCTGCCCGGGTAAATTCATCATCCTGATCCAGGGCGGGATCGCCGCTGTCGCGGCAGCTCTGGAAGCCGGCCGCAACATGTGCGGTGATTATGTCGTGGACAGCTTCCTTCTGGGCAACCCCCACGAGCATGTCTTTGGCGCTCTGGCCGATACCTACACCTTCGAGAAGACCCAGGCCATGGGTGTGGTCGAGACCTGGGCGGTCCCGGCAGCACTGGTCGCTGCGGATCAAGGCGCCAAGGCAGCCCAGTCCGATGTGGTCAAGGTCGGTCTGGCGCAACAGCTGGGCGGCAAAGCCTACGTGGTCTTCACCGGCGAAGTCGCCGCTGTACAGGCCTCCGTCGAGGCCGCAGTAAATGACCTGCGTGTCAGCGCCAAGCTGATCGACACCACGGTCATCCCGAACCCGGATCTCAAGCTTTGGGAAGCGTTGGTATAAACTGTTGTTTTAAGGTAAAAGGCCTGTGAAAGTTCACAGGCCTTCATTTTTGTTTTGCACGGATAGTTGTGGATCCTGCAGATTTCGGCTATAATCTGCGTATCAAACAACTGACAGGAGGCGGCTATGGGATTCTGGATCTATATGTTTTTTATGGTATTGACGATCCCGGCGATCATGATCATCTTCGGCAGGATCTTCATGAAAAAAGCGCCGGAGAAGATAAACTGGGTGTTCGGCTATAGAACGAGACGGTCTATGATGAATAAGGATACCTGGGCCTTTGCCCATAAGTACATCGGCCGGTTGTGGTGGATCTGCGGTCTCGTGCTGCTGCCGCTTTCCGTGATCCCCATGCTCCTCCTTTTGGGGAAAGATAAAGATATGGTAGGCGGTGTCGGTGCGGCCATCACCATAGTACAGATGATCCCTTTGGTGGGGACGATCTTCCCGACGGAGCGTGCGCTGAAGAAGAACTTTGACGATAATGGCTGGCCCAGATCATAGAAAGAGATCCAATGAAAGAATACTATAAAGCATACGATGACAGATACCGGACGATCCATGACAAAGGTCTGCAGTGGTCCAGTACTGCATGTACACCCATCGTGACAGAGATCCTGGAACGGTACGGGATCCGGCCGGAGCAGAAGATCCTGGAGATCGGCTGCGGGGAAGGGCGGGACGCGCGAGTCGCCCTGGAGCAGGGATATGATCTGCTGGCGACGGATGTTTCCCAGGAAGCGGTCGATTACTGCAGGAAGATGATGCCCGCATACCGGGAGCGGTTCCGGATCCTGGACTGCCTGACCGATGCACTTGAGGATCGTTTCGATTGCATCTACGCGGTCGCTGTGATCCACATGCTGGTGCTGGACGAGGACAGAAACGGTTTCTACCGGTTCATTCGGGAGCATCTGCGGCCGGACGGCGTGGCGCTGATCTGCACCATGGGCGATGGAACCTTCGAGATGCAAAGTGACATAACAGAGGCGTTCACGCCAAAAGAAAGAGAGCACGAAAGCGGAAAAGTGCTGGTCGCCGGCACGTCCTGCCGCATGGTTTCCTTCCCGACATTCGAGGAAGAGATCGAAAGGAACGGCCTGCGGATCCTGGAAAAAGGCATGACCCATGCGCTTCCGGATTTCGATCGATTGATGTACGCCGTCGTAAAGTAAAGCTTGTATTGCAGGTACAACGCGGCTCTGCCATGACGAGGACGAGCCATTTAACATGATAAACAAAACCCCTGTACAACCACCGGAATGCGTACTCTTAGCAGACGGTGGATATACAGGGGTTATTTTATAGAATACCGACCTCGCGTTCCAATACCTGTTTCGCGTAGCTGGTGAAGCCGGGCTGGCCGCGCAGGATCTTGTAGCTGGTGCGGACGTCGGCGCCTTCGCCTTCGACACGGACGATCAGGCTGGAGACCTTGCTGCCGTTCAAAGCCGCGTTGATGGCATCGCAGCTGGAGGCCAGGTCGTAGATGTGGGTGACCCAGACACCGTGGTAACCTTTCAGCTTGCAGACACTCAGAATCTCGCGGGAGAGGTAGAGGTTCTCCATCGGAGAAGTACCAGTGATCGGCTCGTTGAAAAGCATCAGGCTGTTGGGGGTCATGTCGGTCATGCCGGCGCGCAGGGTCTTCAGTTCCTGGCCCAGTTTGCCGTGCTGGAGTTCGGTGTTCTCCTCGTGGGAGAAGACGGTCACGATCCCGGTCACCGGGCTGATGGAGGCAGAGGTCGCAGGTACGGGCCAGCCCAACTGGAACAGGACCTGCAGGGTGCCCACGGTGCGCAGGAAGGTGGTCTTGCCGCCCTGGTTCATACCGGTCAGGATGAAAAGCTCGCCGCCGGGGGCAAAATCGATATCATTGGCGATGGCCTTTTTGGTGTGCAGCAGCAGGACCGGATCGATCATGTCCTTCGCGGTGAAAGCCTTTTCCTCCATGGGGCGGATGTCGGCGAAGATCAGCGGGATGCGGAAGCTGTCCATCTGGCGCCAGTAGTTCAGGCCGGCCAGGTAGAAGTTCAGATCACGGTACAGGTCGTCCAGGTCCTCGATCATGTCGCGCATGGTGGAGAGAAACTGGCGGTAATGGATGTGCATCGCGTCGTGGAGCAATTCCTCGACAGGGGAGCGCATCTCCTTGACCGGACCCAAGTCCCAGAGCTTGTCGGCGTGACGGCCTTCGCGGCTGCCAAAGGGCAAAAGCTTGCGGGCATATTTATCCTTGTGGATGCCGGTGACGGCACACTGGATGACGTGCATCTCCTCATCCATGGTAAAGCGCAGAGAATAGCTGGCGATGGAATCCAGACCACTGGTCACCGCGGCCCAGTCCTCATCGAAGGTCTTGAAATAGTGGCGGTCCAGCTTTTCCTGGACGACCTCGTAGAGGCGGTTCAGACCGCGGGAGGTCAGCTTGCCGGCTTCGATCTGCTTATGCAGGGCACCTGCCAGATCGGACAAGGTGTCGTGCGCGTGCTTGAAAAGCTTGAATTCCTGCAGACTGTCGGCATCGAAACCACTGCCGGACGGTGCGCGGCAGACCGACTGGATCTCCTGGATGCACAGGCAGACGGCCCGGACTTTGAGCACGATCTCGGGGAAACTGCGGAATTCGCTGATGATCTCCTTGCGGTAGACCAGATCCTCCGGATCCGCGGTCAGGAAGTGCTTCCAGTTCAGCTCCTGGGCGTGGGCCAGGTCGAAGAGTTCTTCCATGTACTCCTGCAGGAGCAGGTCCGTCAGTGCCTGATCGGAGATGGCAAAGGAAACAGCCTGCGCAGTATCCTCATGCGCGTGTGTCAGAAATCCCATGACCGGCACCTCCTTCGTACATATTTTCCTCCTGTTCCTTGCGGCAATAGGCGGAAGCTTCCTGCATCAGCTGCGGATCATCCAGAAGATCCTCCAGAGTGATCTGGAAGCTCTTCGCGGTCTCCATGGCATAACTGTTGCCCAGAGGCGCGGAAACCTTCAGCCGGTAGGTGTGCTCCATGCCCTCGCCCTCGTGGAAGGTGGAGACAGTGATCAGACTGATGAAGCGGCGGGCATCCTCCTCGGACAGCCGGGCTTTCAGCAGATAGTAGATATCGTAAAGATGGGTGACCACGATGTGGGTGATGGACCCGTTCAGGAAACGCTGCATCAGGTCACCACAGATGGAGACGGCTTCGATGGGGTTGGTGCTGGTCATCGGCTCGTTGATGAGGACCAGATCCTGCGCCGTTGCCTGCTGCATGATGAAGGACAGACGCTGGATCTCCACGCCCATACGGGAGACCGTCATGGAAGAATCTTCCCCAGAGGAGAAGAGGGTATACAGTTTGTGGAAGGGGCGGAACCGGAAGGACTGGGCCGGTACCGGCAGACCTAACTGGGCCAGGACCAGGGACTGGCCGATGGTCTTCAGATAGGAAGTCTTACCGGAATGGTTGGCGCCGGTGATCAGTGTGGAAGAAGCGCTGGGCAGAGTGACGTTCTTGCCCTCGATGCCGCCTAAGTGCAGCGCCAGGTCCGGATACATCAATGCTTCGGATTCCAGGTTTTCGCCCTTGGGGTCCGCCAGGCACAGTGTGTAGCCGGCCGCGGTGAAGGCATCCCGTAATTGCTGGCCGATCACCAGGAAATGCAGGCTGTCCTCCAGATCCAGAAGCTCATCTGTACGCAACGGGCGGACAGATTGCAGGAGTTTGTTTACTTTACCGATCTCGGAGTGATAATGCTTCTCGTAATGCTGGAGCAGATACTCCTCGAAATGGGTGCCGTAGCTGGCACGGGTATATTTCATGGCCGGGAACAGGGAGGTGGAGGAGGCGCCAGGCGCTGTTTGCGCCAGCAACGGCTCCGACTCGGCGACATCGGTATCGTCCCGGATCACACCGATCTCGGTGGCATCGCCGGTCTCCTTCGTATTGATACCGACGTAGAAATGGCGGGATAAGGGCAGGGTGCGGGGCACCTGCTCCACGACGGCCTGGATCTGCGCGAAGGCGGGATCCTTGCGGATCTCCTCAAGCAGGGTTTTAAGTGCCTGAAGACGCTTGGAGATAAGATTGCCTGCCACCATCGTCTCCAGAGCGGAGACCAGCTGCAGGAAGACCTTGAGCACGCGGTAGCTGTAGAGGACCTCGTGCAAAGTGTCCGCAGAGCGGCGCTGTTTATCCAGCTCATCACGCAGACTGCAGACTTCTGTATAAGCGGCTGTGCAGGCGGCGGTGTCCGTCAGGTCATGGAAGAGCTGATAGCGGGCATCCAGCTCCGCGGGGTCGCTTTCAAAATAGCTAAGAGCCCAGGCAAGCGCCTCGTCCTCGGACAGATCCTGTGCGCACAGGCACAGCACCTTCACGATGTCCAGATCGAGAAAAGCCTGTTTGAGCTCGGTATTTTCGTTATGGGATACAACCAGATTCATAGGGGACGATCTCCTTGGTTTCAATAACAAATACTATGTTATTATACATCGAAGGCCGCAGAAAGACAAGGAAAATCAGTTGACAAGACCGCGGCTCGTAAAGTATAATCGTATCGCTGAATTGTCCGCGGAAGACGCACAAAACAGGGTCAGTGGAGCGGGCATGGGCAGAAAGGATCTGCAAATGGATATCACAAAGCGTTTTATGCAATATGTGCAGTATAATACACAGTCGGCCGAGCGGGGCGAAAGCTTCCCCAGCACCGAGTCCCAGGTGGCCTTCGGTAAGATCCTGGTGGAGGATCTGCGCGCCATCGGCGTACAGGATGTGCAGCAGGATGGCTATGGGTACGTCACCGGCACCATCCCGGCCACGACGGACCGCAAGCTGCCTGTGGTGGGCTTCCTGGCCCACATGGACACGGCACCGGACTTTACGGCCGTAGGGGTCAAACCCCGACTGCTGGACCCGTACGAAGGCGGCGACATCGTCCTGAACGAGGCGGAGCAGATCGTCACCCGGGTGGAGGATTTCCCCAGTCTGGCAGACAAGGCCGGCAAGCGGCTGATCGTCACAGACGGTACCACCTTGCTCGGTGGTGATGACAAGGCCGGCATCTGCATCATTTTCGCCATGGCGGAGCACTTGATCAACCATCCGGAGATCCCCCACGGCAAGATCCGCATCGCCTTCACCCCGGACGAGGAGATCGGTTCCGGTGTGGACCACTTCGATGTAGAGGCTTTTGGCGCCGACTATGCCTACACCATCGATGGCGGCGGTCTGGGCGGTATTGAATATGAAACCTTCAACGCGGCCTCCGCAAAGGTCGAGGTACAAGGCAAGAGCAGCCATCCCGGTTCCGGCAAGGGGCATATGAAGCATGCCGCCGAGATCGCCATGGATTTCCACAACATGCTGCCCGCGCAGGAAAAAGCCCAGTATACGGAGGGGTATGAGGGCTTCATCCACCTGCTGTACATCGGCGGCAGCGTGGAGCATACAGAAATGTATTATATCGTCCGCGACCATGACCGGGCCCTGTTCGAGGAAAAGAAAGCGCTGATGCAGAAGGCGGCGAACTTCATCAACGAAAAGTACGGTGCGGATACCCTGGCACTGACCGTAACGGATTCCTACTATAACATGCGGGAGAAGATCGAGCCCCACAAGGAGATCGTGGAGCAGGTCTGCACGGTCATGCGGGAGATGGGTATCGAGCCGCAGATCGAAGCGGTCCGCGGTGGTACGGACGGGTCCCGTCTGTCCTTCATGGGCTTGCCCTGTCCGAACCTGTTCACCGGGTCTTACGAGTTCCACGGACGGTATGAATACGTCTGTGTCGATGAAATGGAAGCCTGCGCAGAGTTGTTGGTGCGTCTGGTCACATATATTGGCAAGGAGCAATAATGAAAAAGATCAAGGTCAATCGTTATGTGAAGCGGTACGCGTACATCATCGGCGGCACCGCGATCTATGCCCTGGGCGTCAACCTGTTCGTCACCCCGATGGGTTACTTCTCCAGCGGTATCGTGGGTACCTCCCAGCTGATCCGTGCGGCGCTGTCGCAGTACACGAACGTCAAGCTGCCCGCGGGCGTAGATATCGCCGGTATCCTGAACATGCTGTTCAACATCCCGTTGTTCATCCTGGCCTACACCAGCATCTCCCGGAAGGTCTTCTTCCGCACCCTGGTCAGCCTGGCGGTGCAGACGCTCATTTTCTCCTTTGTGCCTGTCCCGAAGACCCCGGTCATCGATAACGCGTTGACGGCCTGTCTGATCGGCGGCATCATTACCGGCGCGGGCATCGGCCTGGTGCTGCAGGCCAGCGGTACCGGAGGCGGCCTGGATATCCTGGGCTTCTACCTCACGATGAAGTTCAAGGATTTCTCGCTGGGCAAGGTCTCCATCGCCTACAACGCGGTCCTGTACGTTTTCTGCGCGATCCTCTTCAACGTGGAGACGGCCATCTACTCCATCATCTATATGGTCATCTTCTCTCTGATCATCGACCGGACCCACCTGCAGAACATCAAGAGCCAGGTCACGGTCCTGGGCACCACAGAGAAGCTGCCGCGGATCGTGACGAACCAGCTGGGCCGCGGCGTCACCATGTGGGACGGCATCAGTGCCTATACCGACAACCACAAGGTCATCTTCACGACGGTCGTGTCCAAGTTCGAGGTAGGTGAGATCCGCCGCATCATCGACGAGATCGACCCGACGGCCTTCATGATCGTCAACGAAGGCGTGCATATCAAAGGAAAGTACAACAGTCATCTCTAAAACATGTGCCATCGCACAATTGCAAACACATGATTCCGGAGGCACATGAAAAACCGACTTCGTCGATTTCGAAGGTATTGAAGAGTTATGAAGCAGTATTCTTTTGAAGCGATCATCATAGGGAGCGGGGCTGCCGGTTATGCGGCAGCCGACCGCCTTTTTCAATTGGGTGTAAAAAATATCGCCCTGATTACCGAGGACCGGCTGGCCGGTACCAGCCGCAACACGGGCTCCGACAAGCAGACCTACTATAAGCTGACTTTGACCGGTGACCAGCCGGATTCCGTTCGGCAGATGGCGGAGACCTACTTTGCGGGGGGTGCGATCGATGGGGATACGGCCCTGTGTGAGGCGGCTCTGTCGGCCCGAGGCTTCCTGCATCTGGTGGAGCTGGGTGTGCCTTTCCCGGCCAATGCCTACGGTGAATATGTGGGTTACAAGACCGACCATGACCCGGCCAAGCGTGCCACGTCCGCTGGTCCTCTGACATCCAAACTTATGACAGAAGCTCTGGAACGCCGGGTGCTGTCTTTGAGCATTCCTGTTTTTGACCACTGCACATTGGAACGGGTCCTGGCAGCAGAGGGACAGGCAGAAGGAGTGCTGTGCTATTCTACAGAGCTGCACGATTATGTGCTGTTCCAGTCCCAGTACATCGTTTACGCCACAGGAGGGCCGGCTGGCCTCTATGCCCGCAGTGTCTATCCGGGCTCCCAGCATGGAGCGACAGGCCTGGCGTTGGAGGCTGGTGCCATGGGCAAGAACCTGACCGAGTGGCAGTACGGGCTGGCATCCATCGGTTTCCGCTGGAACGTGTCCGGTACCTATCAGCAGGTCCTGCCCCGGTATATTTCCACCGCGCAGGATGGCAGTGATCCGCGGGAATTCTTGAGAGATGCCCTGTCGGATGAGGAGATCTTCGACCGCACCTTCTTGAAGGGGTATCAGTGGCCCTTTGACCCGCGGAAGACAGAAGGCTCCTCCCGGATCGACATCCTGGTCTACCAGGAGACGGAGATCAAAGGCCGTCGGGTCTTTCTGGATTACCGGGAGAACCCCACGGGCCTGCAGGCAGATCTGTCCAACATCGGCGCGGAAGCCCATGAATATCTGGAAAAGTCCGGCGTTCTGTCCGGCACACCCTTCGAACGACTGGCTAAGATGAACCCCAAAGCCATCGACCTGTACTTAAGCCACGGGATCGATCTGGAGCATGAGATGCTGGAGATCGCAGTCTGCGCGCAGCACAATAATGGCGGTCTGGCGGGTGATGCCTGGTGGCAGAGCAACGTCAAAGGTTTGTACCCGGTGGGTGAGGCCAATGGCAGCCACGGGATCTACCGGCCGGGCGGCAGCGCCTTGAATGCCGGCCAGGTGGGGGCCTTGCGGGCAGCAACTTACATCGCGAAGCAGGACCGTTCGCCCAAAGCCTTGTCTGCAGAAGCTCTGCGGCAGGCCGAAGAGCGGATGACGCAGCTGGAAGGCCTCCAGACCGGGGCCTCGAATACTGCCGAGATCCGCCGCACATTGTCCACGCGGATGAGCCTGAACGCGGCCCATATGCGGTCGGAGCAGGAGTTGTGGAAGATCGCTGAGGCGGCCAGACACGAGCTGGATGGTTTCTGGCAGACCTGCACGGTCGCTGAGGCCTTCGCGGAGGAAGACCGGCTGCAGGCCTTGATCGACTATGATCTGTTGATCGCCCAGTATGTGTACACCACCGCCATGGCCGATGCCATCCGGGATGGTGTCTACAGCCGGGGCTCCTATCTTGTGGAGCAGGGCATGGACGACGGCAGCCATAACGACAAGATCCAGGAAGCGGCCCTGGAAAACGGCCAGGTCCGGACCTGGTTCCGCCCCGTGCGGCCGATTCCGGACAGTGAACAATGGTTCGAGACGGTGTACAATCAGACACAGGTGTAATAAAGTAATCAAAAAAAGACCTCGAGGGGTCTTTTTTTATTTCTGCAAGGCGCGGTTCATGTTGCCCATCTTGTATCCGCCAAGATCCAGCGACACGTACAGGAAGCCGATCTCCTTTAAGCGGGCGTCGATCTGGGGCGCCAGGGCGGCGGCCTCCAGGATCTTGTCCGGCGGCAGCTCGATGCGGGCCAGCCGGTCGTGGATGCGGACGCGGAACTGGGTGTAGCCCAGCTCCATCAGGTAGTTCTCGGCCTGTTCCACCATGGAAAGCTTCTCCTCGGTGATGGTCTCGCCGTAGACGAAGCGGGAGGCCAGACATGCGAAGGAGGGCTTGGACCAGGTGGGCAGATCCAGTTCCTTGGACAGGTGACGGATCTCCTCTTTATAGAGTTTGGCTTCGCGTAAGGGGCTGACGACGCCGAGCTCTTCCACCGCCATCAGACCGGGGCGGTAGTCCCCCAGGTCGTCCATGTTGGAACCCTCCGCCAGATATTCGATGCCTTCTGCTTTGGCGATCTCGCCCATGCGGGTGAAGAGGGCCTTTTTGCAGAGATAGCAGCGGTTTGGCGGGTTGTCGCGGAATCCTTCGATCTCGTCGGGCGTGACGGGCACCACGATGTGGTGGATCCCTTCCTTCTGGCAGAATTCGATGGCTTCCTTCCGCTCACGGGCGGGGAACCAGCAGGCCACCGCGGTGACGGCCAGGGCCTTGTCGCCCAGAACGTCATGAGCGGCCTTCAGCATGAGGGTGGAGTCCACGCCGGAGGAGAATCCCACGGCCAGGGAACCCAGACCGCGAATATAGTCTTTCAGATGTTGATACTTTTGATGCAGAGTGTCCATGATGCTTTATACTTCTTTTTTGCAGATCGTACCACCGCCGATGACCTCGTCCCCATCGTAGAGCACGACGGCCTGGCCCAAGGTGATGGCGCGCTGCGGGGTATCGAAGACCAGACGCAGCCGGCCTTCTGGCGTTTCAGTGACTGTGGCGGGCTTAGGGACCGCCTGATAGCGGATCGATGCGGTAAGCCGCATGGACCCCGGCAGATGGTCAAATGGGATCAGGTTCACGGAATCCGCCTCGAGGGTGGTGGTGAACAGGTCCTCGTTCGAACCCAGACGGACAGTGTTGCTCTCGGGGTCGACCTCCGTAACATATACAGGTTCGCCGAAGGCCAGGCCCAGCCCCTTGCGCTGCCCGATCGTGTAGCGGATGATGCCCTTGTGCTCCCCCGCCACCATGCCGTCCGGCCCGATGAAGGGGCCCGGCGGATAGGTCTTGCCGGTGTAGCGTTCGATGAATTCCGCGTAGGTGCCGTTGACCACGAAGCAGATGTCCTGGCTGTCGTGTTTCCGGGCGTTGATGAAGCCGTGCTCCTGGGCGATGGCGCGCACCTGGTCCTTGGTGAATCCTCCCAGTGGAAAATACGTATGCGCCAGCTGCTCCTGCGTTAATGAATACAGGACGTAGCTCTGGTCCTTGGAGGCATCCACGGCCTTGTACAGGTGGAAGCGGCCGGCCTCATCCTGGCGGATGCGGGCATAATGCCCGGTGACCACGTAGTCGTATTCCATCTCCAGCATGCGGTGGTACAGTTTTTCGAATTTCATGTACCGGTTGCAGGCGATGCAGGGGTTGGGCGTGCGGCCATGCTCATAGTCATCGATGAAGCGGCCGATCACCTCCTCCTTGAAGGCATCGGTGAAATTGAACACGTAGTAGGGCATGCCCAGAGAAAAGGCGATGTTGCGCGCATCGTTGATATCATCCAGAGAACAACAGGTATTGGATCGGCTCAGGCCTACATCCTCGTTATCATAGAGTTTCATCGTGGCACCGATACATTCGAACCCTTTTTCCTTCATAAGATAGGCGGCGACGCTGGAATCCACGCCGCCGCTCATGGCAATGAGAGCTTTTTTATTCATATCTGCATGATAGACTAAAGGAGCCGGTTTTGTCAAGTTTCAATGAAAGAAACCCGAAAGGACCTCTTTGTCCAGTTCCTGTGCCGGTTGGAAATCATCACCGCTCATGTAACTCAAAAGGGAAGCCAGCAGAGCCCGCGCCTCCGGATACTGGGTACGCTCCAGCAGCCCCAGGGATGAGAACATCAGACGGCCGGCGCCGACTTTTGCCTCGAACAGGCAGGTCATGGGCCGCAGATAAGCGTAGGAATCCATCAAGGTGATGATGGAAGACAGGGTGTCCGGAACCGGTACGCCCAGACCATGCGCCATGGGCCACCACTGATAGTTGGTGTGGGCCTCGGTCGGGAAGGTGGAAAGTGCCGGATGGTCCTTGTCGATTAGGAATCCCATGCCGCCCTCCTGGTCCTTGAAGGTGCCCACAGACCAGAAGTCGGTCGTGAACTGGCCGCGGACCGCGTGGGGCAGGACATCCTTTTCCGCCGACGGGCTCAGAAGGACACGGCCGCCCTGTTCCAGAGCTGCCAATGCTTCCTCTAAAGTGGCCGCGATCGTCACGCCCTCCGGAGCCGTAATGGGTTGATCCTCGTAGATCCAGAGCGGACAGGTAGCCTCATAGGATCCGAAGATGACGCGCAGGTCATAACGGCCGCTCTTGCCCGGCTGCAGGGACAGGGTGCCCAGAGAGGTCAGTCCGCCGGTGGGGCAGACCACTGTGTCCAGCGTACCGGTCTCTAGAATCCGGCCATCCAGCGACAGGCTGTAGTATGCCTGGCCGGCTAGATCCTTCTTGCCATAGTTGGCCAGCGTCAGTGGCACAGTGATGGTCTCGTCAGTCGTGAAGGTGTAGCGCGGCACCTCTTCCAGAATGACCACGTCATTGAAGAAGCTGTGGAACCGGGCAGGGTCCGCGAAGGAGAAGGGCTTGGACTCCAGGTGGCTGTTCAGCATACCTACCAGCGCCGTGCCCTGGCCGGTGAAGTCCTGCAGGCCTAGCAGGGAGATCCCACTCATGCCCGGTGTCCTGAGGACTGCTTCGATCTCGGCCCGGTAGCCCAGCAGGGAAAGCTCGCCTGTGGCTTCCACGTAGGATTTCCAGACGGGCAGCAGGCCCTTTTCCTCTACCTTTTCTTTAATGATCTCCAGGTTGACGGGACGGCGCACACCCTGGAACTGGGCCAGTTCGTCAAAGTCCGGCAGGACCTCGAACTGGCCGACTTCAAAGCTGAAGACGGGCTTGTCATAGACCTTGCGCAGCTCGGCCATCGTTTCGTTGTAGTTGTGGGTGCCGGAGGGGTACTCGTGGTTGATGAAACCCTCCATGTTGGCGAAGGTGCCGCGCAGATCCATCTTGAAAAATTTCTGGGAAGCGTAGAAATCACTTTCGGAGTCGCAGCCGATCTGCCCGTAGTGCACGTTGGAACCATCGGCGTAGAGACGGGTACCATCCTGGGCCTGCAGCAGATGCAGTAATTCATGCATGATCTCATGGCCTTCTGGTCCGGCCCACAATTCGTTGCCGAAGGTCAGCATGACGAAGGAGGGGTGGTTGGCCAGCGCCCGGACGATCCCCTGGGCCTCGGCAAAGTAATAGTCGCGGCTGAAGGGGCTTTCAAAGGCATTGCGCGGGTTCCAGTGAGACAGTTCCGGCTGCATCAGCATGCCCAGCTGGTCCGCCGCGGTAAAGGCGGCCTCCGGCGGACAGTGGGAGTGGAAGCGCATGCAGTTGATACCATAGGATTTATAGGTCTTGAGCACATCGACCCATTCCGGCACGGTCATAGGCGCGTGGCCGGTCTCGGGGAACTCGCAGCAGTTCGCCTCGCTGCGGATGAAGATGACACGCCCGTTCAGGGTGAAGCGGCCATCCTTGTTTCCGCAGAAGGTGCGCAGACCAAAGGAAGCAGCACGGAAAGAATCCCCCAGGGTGGCCTCCATGGTGTAGAGGTTGCCCTCATATTCGTCCCAGAGCAGGGCGTCCGGACGCACGGGCAGATCCTTGAAGCAAAACGTCTGGCGGCCGGAGATAAGCTCCTGCGCGCCGCACGTCGGCGCCTGAGCCAGGGCCGGGCAGACCAGGGTCAGTTCTTTGCTGCAGGCCTGCAGTGCATTTACATCGATATATACGTCCAGTGTTTTTGCAGTATCTGTCACATGGGGGTAGACGCGGATGCCTTCGATGAAGCAGTCCGCCTCTGTGCGCAGCCGCAGGAAACCCAAAAGACCGTTCCAGTTGGTCTGGGTCTCGTCTGTGGCGGCGGAGGAGTAGACGATATTGTCATGGGGCATGCCCGGATAGGAATTATCACAGGTCAGCCGGATCTCGGAGCCTTCTTTCAGCAGACCAGTCACCTCGAAAACGGTGGGGGTGCTGATGGTCTGCGGATCCTGCGGCGCAACTGCAGTTCCATCGATGGCAAGGGACAGGGCGCGGGAGCGCTCGACCTCGATGAACAGGCGGCCTTCCGGCACCGGAAGGTCCCAGGTGCGGATGCAGGCGGCCGGCCCCTCATAGGTGCAGACACGGGTCAGACGCGTGGCGATGCGTTCTGCGTCCGGATGGCCGATACTGTTTTCATCCAAGGTGCCGGGGAACTGTGCCTGATGCACAGAACCATCGGACAATGTTACGGTCCAGAGACCGGAAAGATCATTGAGCATAGGTTACCTCCTGAAAGTCGATCTACCCTGATTATACATCGAAGCGGGGCGACTGTGGATATACAGATTTAGAAAAAGATGGACAATCTTGCAAAAAAAGGAACCTTCCGTAGAAGGTTCCTTGGGATGATCATTCATCATCGTCGCTGCCGCCCTCATCTGCGGCATCACTGGATCCAGAATTCTCCGACGTTTCGGAAGAACTGGATTTCTTCTTCTTTTTCTTCTTTGCGGCTTCTTCTTCCGCTTTCTTTTTCTGTTCCGCCTTGTACCACTCTTCGGTGTGGACGTTGCAGGTCGCGCCGGAAGAACTGAAATTGGAAGGAGCTTCGTAGCGCCAGTCGGCGATCTTGCCGGTCTGCGACCGGTCGATGGCCTTCAACTGTTCTTCGGTACGCTGGATGAAGACACCGCTGCGGGTGCTCGGGCAATACTTGGTGGGCGCCATGCCGGTCTCGGAACACACGGTACCGCCCACGTGGACCTTGCAGTACTCCGTCGGTACATTGTTGATATCGAAGTATTCAGTATATACGCAATGGCGCGGATCGGCACTGCAGAGGTTGGTGGCCAGCTGGCCGGATTCGGTACAGACCAGCTTGGTGGTGATCCCGTCCGGAATGCTGAACTGTTTGCGCTCCAGGCCTTCGTGCAGTTCAGACATGATCGTGTCGAACAGCATGATATGATAGAAACCGGTCACGCGGGCGACGGAATCGTCCACATTTTGATAGGTGTAATAATCGTAACCGGTCCAGATGCCCAGAGTGTAATAGGGGGTATAACCGACGAACCACAGGTCGTGCTCATCAGAAGTCGTACCGGTCTTGCCGGCGATGCCCATGCTGGTATCGAAGTCCGCGTAAGTACCGGTACCGCCGTTGGCGCCGCTGACACAGTCTTCCATCATGCTGGTCAGCAGGTACGCGGTGGTCTCCTTGATGACACGGTGTGTCTCAGGCTGCTTATCGATGACGATGTTGCCTTCGGAGTCCTCGACACGGGTGTAGAAGATGGGCTCGTGGTAGACACCGCCGTTGGCGATGGTAGCGTAGGCGGCCGTCAGCTCCAGGTTGGTGACACTGCCGGAACCCAGGCACAGAGACGGAACGACGTCGGTGTTGCCGTTTTCGTCCGGTTCTTCACGCAGGGTGGTGAAACCATAGCTCTTGACATATTCGAAGTTGTTCTCGACACCATAATCGATCATGCACTTGACGGCGATGATGTTCTGGGAGTTGGCCGTGGCCTCACGCAGCGTGCACAGACCCTTGTAGGAATCGCCCCACCAGTTGTGGACCGTCCAGTCACCATAGGTGAAGGGCACGTCGTCGTAGACGGAGGCCGGTGTGCAATGGCCGGAGTCGATGGCACCGGTGAAGGAAGCGATGACCTTGAAGGTGGAACCCGGCTGACGGGCTGTATCGGTAGCGCGGTTCAAAGAACGGCTCTGCGTCTTCTCACCACGGCCGCCGACGATGGCCAGGACCACACCGGTCTTCTGATCCATCAGCACGGCAGTGGACTGCGGTTCCTCGTAAACATCCTGACTTTCGACGTAGTCCTTGCCGGCTTCCATGCCGGATTTCAGATGCTGGGACTTGAAGTCATCGATGGCCCACTGCATCTCGTCCTCACTGGCGTACAGACCGACGAAGTACAGGTTCTGGGCCAGGGACATATCGTTCGGGTCCTTCTCATCGAAGATGGTCAGGTAGTAGGTGAGCTGGTACCAGTGGGCAGATTCGAAGTTAGTGTCGTCCGCGTAGATGCGGTCCAGGACCTCCTGCTTGGCCTCATCCTGTGCCAGGTAGACCTTCAGGCCTCCGTAGTACAGCAGATGGGAAGCTTCGGAATAGGTGTAGCCATACTGCTCGGACAGATCATTGATGACCTGGTTGATGGCCGCGTCCATATAATAAGAATAGACTTCGTTGTTCTGCTTTTTCTTATACTTTTTGTTGTTCTTCTGGATCCGCTCGAAGACATCGTCCTCCAGCGCTTCCTGGTATTCCTCGTCCGTGATGTAGCCCTGGTCGTGCATACGCATGAGGACCAGCTCCTGACGCTCACGGCTCATGTTGTCGTAATTTTCGATGGGGTCGTACCGGGAGGGCGCGTTGATGACGCCTGCCAGAAGGGCTGCTTCAGAAATGGTCAGATCCGCCGCGCTCTTGTTGAAATAGCGCTGGGCGGCAGCCTCCGGACCATAGGTGGAGTTACCATAGTTGACGTAGTTGACGTAGGTTTCCAGGATCAGCTCCTTGCAGCGCTCCTTGCCGTATTTCTCGGTCAGCTCGTGCTCGAGGTTCAAAGCCAGGTACCATTCCTGGAATTTACGGGTCAGGGTCTGCTCGGAGGTGAGGACCATGTTCTTGATCAGCTGCTGGGTGATGGTACTACCACCTTCATTGCCGCCCTTCAGCTGCTGGACACCGGCACGCAGGATGGCCTGGATGTCGATACCATTGTGCTGATAGAAACGGTCGTCTTCGACGGCGACGACAGCATGCATCAGATGCGGGGAGATGTGGGCCGCGTCAACATAGACACGGTTGATCTCGGTACGCAGCTGCACCAGTTCCTTTCCTTCGCTGTTGTATATGTACGAGGTACTGGTGTTGATGTCAAAATTGGACATGGACATGGCCGGAGCCCGGTTGATGATGCCCATGAACGCACCCAGGATCATACCGGCGGCGGAGAATCCTACCACGAGGATGCCGATGCAGGCGATCCGCAGGGCGTACAGCCAGACGCGGGAGTATAATTTTTCCGCATGATGGAAGCGGCCCAGCCGTTTGGTGCGGTTGTAAGCTTTACTGAAATCCATGTTTTTTCCTTTCAAAACCCGATGGACGGTATTTTCATAAACAAAAGTACATCATACATTATATCAAAAAAATATACAATTGTGAAGTCTTGTGTTATAATATAAAAATGAAATTAGTATTAAGGAAGTGTCATCATGCGGTTCAAAACGGTATTTCAGGCGGCTTCGAACGAGTTTGTCGAGAAAAAATCCCGCTTTATCGGGATGGCTTTTCCTGTGGAAACAGAAGAGGAGATCCTGTCCATCCTGGAACGATTGCGCAAAGAATACTGGAACGCGACCCACAATGGCGTCTACGCCTACAGTATCGGCATACGTAAGGAAGTGCGCCGTTTTTCCGATGACGGCGAGCCGGTCCATACGGCGGGCATGCCCCTTCTGAACCTGCTGCAGGGTGAGGATCTGCACAATACAATGCTGGTGGTGGTCCGGTATTTCGGGGGAACCCTGCTGGGCACCGGCGGCCTGGTCCGCGCCTACGGTCATGCTGGACGCATCGCCCTGGACCAGGCGGGCATCATCGAAAAGTGCTCCTACCTGCGGGCGTCCCTGCGCATGGAATACACCGCCCTGGGCAAGATGCAGTACGGTCTGATGCAGGATGGATACGCTATTGAAGATACGATCTATACGGACCAGGTCGAAATGAAGGTGCTGGTCCCGCTGGAGGAACAGGACCAGTTCACCAAGCGGGTCACCGCCCTCAGCGAGGGGCGGATCGCCCCGGTCTACGAGACAGAGGTGCTGGCCGCGGAATACGAAGGGCAGTGGCACTTTTACGATATACCTGCTTCCGAGGAGGATAACTAATTGAAACATATACAAAGAATCAGCTGCGTGCTGATCCTGGCTTTGCTGCTCACGGGCTGCGGTGCCAGAAATCCGGTGGGCCAGTTCTTCAGCCAGACGCCCACTTCTGAAGCCGGAGCGGACTCTGATTCCGGTTCCGGGCATGAGGGGGAAAACAAAGAGCGTGACGGCGGACTGGCCCCGGCCCCCGAGCCTAAGGCTGAAGTCTGGGCAGAGGAGGATGAGTTCGAAGAAGAGCCTGCCCAAACCGTGGACGTGGACATCCCCTATCTCTCGAACCGGTTCCTGCTGGGGCAGCTTTCTGAAGAAGAAATGGAGGACTTCAAGGTCCTGTACCTGGCCACCACCCGGTTTGAGGAGCAGTGCAAATACCCCTATCCCATCACGACACAGCAGAACGATATGCTGGCCCAGCTTCTGGTCTACGAATGCCCGGAGCTGATGCAGTATAACCGGGAAGCCACCTATACTTATTATACCAATGGCGATGGCCTGGTCACCTCCCGGACCATCGAATATACCATGGACCAGGCCTCTTATGAGGACAAACGCGGCCAGGTGGAAGCGGTGCTGGCGGAGATGGAAGCTTCCATGGAGGGCCTGTCGCCCTATGAAAAGGAACTGTACATCTACCGGTATGTGATCGCCAACAACACCTATGACCGCACAACGGAGAATTGTGAGAATTCCTACGGTCTGCTGATCGAGAACCGGGCCAAGTGCGATGGCATCGCGCTGACCTTCAAGTGGCTGATGGACCGGGCAGGTGTCCCGAACTATATCCTGACAGGCGACCTGTTGGATGGTTCCGACGGCCATGCCTGGAACGTGGTGCAGATCGATGGGAACTGGTACGACCTGGACATCACCCACGATGACATCGATGCGCCGGAATACCCGGAACTGTACATTTATGGACTGGTCAACGTGGACCAGTATATGATCCGGGGGCAGTACAATATCCGCAAAGCCTACGAGTCGTTAAATCTGCCGGGATGCGAAACGATGGAGGGCTCCTATCATTTCCGGAACTGGACCTACGTCCTGCCGGATGAATCAGTCCAGGAATTGTTCGATGATCTGATGTATCAGGTCTGGACCAGCGGGTCGGAGGGCTCCTTCGCGTTCCAGATCCAGGAAACCTCCATGTACCGGGATTTCCTGGACAACACGCAGAGCTACATCGACTACGCGGCCAACTATTATGCCTTTTCTTTTGACCTGGTCTGGTACTATATGGACGAGAGTCAGGCCATCTGGTTCTACGTCATCTTCCGGTAAAAGTCTTGCAATCCCACGGAAGGTCTCGTATAATCAATGTAAAGAAAGAACACAAAGGAGAGCATCATGCGCCATTTTTTGAACCCACTCGATTTCTCTGTCGATGAATTAGACCAGGTGCTGGACCTGGCGGAGCACATCCGTCAGGATCCGGCCCGGTTCCGTGACGTCTGCAAAGGCAAAAAGATCGCGACGTTATTCTATGAGCCCAGTACCCGCACCCGTCTCAGTTTCGAAGCAGCGATGCTGAATCTCGGTGGCAGCGTATTGGGCTTTTCTTCAGCTGATTCCAGCTCTGCCGCCAAGGGAGAGAGCGTGGCGGACACCATCCGCATCATCTCCGGCTACGCGGACATCGCCGCTATCCGGCATCCCAAGGAAGGTGCGCCTCTGGTAGCGGCGCAGAAGTCCTGGATCCCGGTCATCAACGCGGGCGATGGCGGCCATCAGCATCCGACCCAGACCTTGACCGACCTGTTCACGATCCGCACCCTGAAGGGCCGTCTGTCCGACATGACCATCGGCCTGTGCGGCGACCTGAAGTTCGGCCGCACGGTCCATTCTTTGATCTACGCCCTGTCCCGGTACACGGGCATCCGCTTCGTGCTGATCTCTCCGGAGCAGCTGAAGATCCCGGATTCTGTCCGCAATCTGGGTCTGAAGACCAAGAACATCCCGTACAAGGAAGTGGAGCGGCTGGAGGACGTGATCGGTGAACTGGACATCCTCTACATGACCCGCATCCAGAAGGAACGTTTCTTCAGTGAGGACGAGTACATCCGCCTGAAGGACAGCTACATCCTGGACGCAGAAAAGATGAAGCTGGCCGGGCCGGACTGCCTGGTCATGCACCCGCTGCCCCGCGTCAACGAGATCGCGACCGAGGTCGATGATGATCCGCGGGCGGTGTATTTCAAACAGGCACATTTCGGCGTATATGCCCGCATGGCATTGATCATGACCCTGCTGGGCCTGAAGGAGGAAGATGCGATATGTTAAATGTAGGCGCACTGGAAAACGGCGTCGTACTGGATCATATCCAGGCTGGACGCGCCATGTCCATCTATCATGACCTGGGGCTGCACAAGCTGGATTCCTGCGTGGCGATCATCAAAAACGCCCGCAGCAACAAGATGGGCCGCAAGGACATCATCAAGATCGAGGGCGGGATCGACCTGGTGGATCTGGACATCCTGGGCTTCATCGATCACAACATCACCGTCAACATCATCAAGGACGGGGTCATCGTGGAGAAGCGGGATCTGACGCTGCCCAAGCGGTTGACGAACATCATCAAGTGTAAGAA
>CADBPG010000128.1 GCA_902796435.1 uncultured Eubacteriales bacterium
CAGATACTGGTGGTTCAGCGCCAGGACATCCGCCCGGTCGGTGGTCACCGACAATTGTGGCCAACCGATCAGCACGGTGGCACCTGCCTCCGCTGCAGCCGTCAGCTTGTCCAGATCCTCTGGCGCGGCACAGTTGTAGCCCACCATGGCGATCAGTTTGTAAGGCGCGTAGGATGCGGCTTCCACCGGGATGATGTCGATGTTGCCGTGGGGCGTGCCGGTATGGAAGCCGACTGGCCCCTCAATGCAGGGATGGCGGTAGATGGCATCCTGCAGGCTCAGGGGATAATAATAGTTGATCAGGTCCCAGCTTTCTTCCGGGGCGGCGCAGGGCAGATCCGGATGCCCCCAGACACCATTGCGTCCGAAGACGCGCCAGCCGTCATAGCGGCCCTGCAGAAAGGCGACCGGCGTGTAGAAGCTGCCGGTACGGCTGTGGGTGGCAACGAAACGGTAGAAGTCCTGCTGCTGCTTCCGGTGGTTGGTGCAGGCAGCACCGAAACGGTCATGGGCATGGTAGTATTCTTCCATGTGCCACAGGCCTTCTTCGGTGTTGATCTCGTGGACGCCCTGCATGTAGGAAACATACAGTGCCAGACGGTAGCGCCGGTACCGGGGCTCGATATCATGGGGCGTGGTGGACCACTGGACCGCGTGATGAGCACCGACGATGGGGTGGCCATAGGCCTGGGAAGCGCCGCGCAGGGCGGAGCAGACCAGTTCCATCGGACCGTACATGGTCTCCGCACCGGTCCAGCTGTAGCCGGCCTGGTAGAAATACTTGAACAGGGAGGAAGGCCCCGTGTGCCGGGTCGCCGTGTAGCGGGTCTTTGCCAGCTGCTCCACGAAATGGTCCGCCATCACCTTCATGTCCGCCGGCAGGTAGACATTGCGGTAGAGCCCTAAATGCTCCTTTCCGTCCGCGTTATTGATCCGCGGATCCTCGAAATCCCCACCGTTGCCGATGGAAATGATGTTTTCCGGGCAGAGGAAGGCGTTGGATTCCTCCGGGAACTCTTCCAGCATCCGGATCATCATATCATAGTAGAGCTGCATGTTGGGCTTGTCCGTGTGCTCATTGTAGCCCCAGTAGCACTGGGCACCGTCCCGCTCATGGTTCTGCCGCCCCAGGAAAGCGGGGCTCTCCAGCAGAGCGCGGGCAGGGTTGGTGTTGACACCGGGCAGCTCGCGGCCATCGATCATGTGGGCATATTTTACGTTCATGCCATTCAATACACGGACCAGCATCTCCCAGACCTGGGGGTCGATCTGCCGGCAGCCGCTCCATCGATAGGTGGGCCGGATGGTCAGCAGGTTGCCGACGCCTTCCGCCAGATACCAGCTTAAGTATTCTTCAAAATCCGCCGGGGTTTGGTCCACGTAGATCAGGTCGCCGGTGCCGGTGCTCACGCCGTCCTCTTCCTTGATGACCGCGCGCAGGATCTCTCCATCCACACCATTGACCTTGAACGTAAGGTGCGTGCCCGGATCATCGACACGGCAGCGCAGGACCTGCAGTCCGGCTTCCACAGTTTTCGGGCCGACTAGGCGGATCGTATCCGATGCCCACAGCACCGGCATGGCCTCCTTGGCCTTGACCAGGATACCGAATTCCACACCTACTGGTACCTGCTCCGGCACGGCAACGATGCGGAAGGGCGCGTAGGCATCCGGAATGGAGACAGCGCCGATCTCGTGCAGACGGTAGGGCAGGGGATTCCGACCCTCGTCCAGACGGGTGATGGTCAGCGTATTGTTTTCAGCGATCAGGCCTTCCGGCAGGCGGATCTGCCATTCGGAGTAGCGGTGGCAGCGTTCAAAGACAGGACCGTGCAGGATCTCGGTACCGTTCAGGGTGACCGCAAATGAGGGCCATTCTTTCTTGGACAGGTTCTGCCCCAGCCAGTTGAACTGGGGCCGGTCCTCGGTGAAGATCCCGAAGGAGGGGACGGTATTGTAACCGTTGGAGGAGGTCAAAAACGGCGCCTCGAACCAGATATCACCGGTGAAATGGCGGCCTTCCAGGCAGACAAAGACGTTGGCGGTATCCTGGGTGGGGATGGTGATCTGCCGCACCAGGTCCTGCCAGTCATAGGTGCCCTCGGCAAAATCAATCTGCGCCACCACGTCTGCCGGGCCATAGCCCCGGCGGCGGGAGAGACCGGGCTTCTTATACCGGACCTCAAAGCGCAGGCGCAGGTAGCCGCCAGCGTTGATTTTTACATTTTTCGCCTTCGCACGGATCCCGCAGGTCCAATCCTCGGAGAAGCCGCTGAGGGCCAGATAGGACAGGACAGGGGGCCAGAGCACCTTGGTGCAGGCACGGAGAGGGTAGTCCGCATCCGTCCCTTCAAAATGGAGGGCATAGGCCTCTTTTTCCGCCTCGGCCGCGTCCAGCGCATCATCGAGGCGGCGGTAGAACTGGGGCTCATCCGGCTCATTCTTCCACTGATAGAAGGTCACAGTCTCGCCAGTGAAAAAGAGCTGGCAGGTGTCCTTTGGCAGGGCGCCAAGCTCCACGGTCAATGACTTGCTCGGCCGGATGACATGATCTTCCGCGGGTGTCCATAAGGCTTGATAGGTCTCAAACATGGGGATCCTCCTTTATATCAAGGAAATAGTGCTGTAACAGCGGGTTCTTGCAGTTCTTCGCCGATGACGATCAGGACTTCCTGTCCCGCCGCGGACGGCCGAAGATCCATCTGCTCCTGGGTGGCATTGAGTTCCAGCCAGCCTTCATCGGTCTTCAGGAAACCTTTGACACGGATCACATGCCCATAGGCAGGGTCCGCGAACAACCGGGCGACGCGTTCTTTCAGGAGTTCAGGTGTCATCGTACGCTGCATCAGGTACAGGGTATCATAGCCATTCTCGTCCATGAGCTGCTGCTTTTCATAGGCCTCTGGCCGGTAATCACAGCTGGTAAGGAACGAGAGATCTTCAGGAGAGAGGGGTCCGCCATCGAAGGTGCGGGCTTCAGCCTCCGTAAAACGTCTGCGGCAGCGGATCCCGGCACAGGCCCTGTTCAAGTGCTCCAGTACATTGGTGGGCACTGCAGAACAATGGCTGAAGACGATGGCGCCGGCAGTGGCGGCCTCCGAAGCCAGCAGATATTCCGATTCCGGAGACAGTACCTCCGGCAGACGCGCATCCACCAGGGCGATCACGCTGCCGATGGTGTACCAGCGGTCCAATGGCTCCTCCTGCAGCGCATCGTAGAATTCATCCACGTCATAGATGCCGGAGGGTTCGACGATCACACGGTCATACCCCAGCATCCCCATGGCGATCAGCTTGGTGCGGAAGCGCCTGCGGTGGCAGTCATAATCGCAGCCACCCGCCACCATTTCGATATCGCAGCCCAGTTGCTCGACCAGCATGCGGTCGATGTTCACAGCACCAAAGTCGTTCTCCAGGATGCAGACCCGAAGCCCCTGTTCCATGAGCAGGCGTACATATTGTGTGATAAAAGTAGTTTTACCGGCGCCAAGAAAGCCGGTGATCAGATCGATTTTTGTCATAGGTATTGTCTTTCTTTGTTTCTGTGAGTTACAGATGTATCATACTCAAAAATAAAGGATCTGACAAGGTGAAAGCATAAAAAAGAGAGGCCATGAAATACCGAGGATCGACTTGTCCTGCCCCATTGACTATCAGGAATCGAGATATCATCGATGCTACAGGTACAGCGGGCTTGCAGGATCGCTTTATACCCTTACTCTACAGGTACACCGGGCTTGTAGAATCGCTTTATACCCTTACTCTACAGGTACACCGGGCTTGCAGAATCGCATTATATCTTTGTCCTACATGTACAATTTGCGCGAAAAGCGGCCAAGCGTACATGTAGGATTTATGAAGTGGTCGATTCTGATAGCTTCATGTACCTGTAGATTTTACGAAACGCTTGATCCTGATAGCTTCGTGTACCTGTAGATCATCCCAGATCTAAATAATTGCAGGTCAGCCCCTGTTTTTGTTGAACGATGATCAGTCTCAAAATGACTAAGTCAGAAAAAGCTAACATTAATTTGTACAATTCCAACAAAATTCTAAAAACCTGTTGACAGAAACAGTGCAAATCAGTATAATCAAGCCAAAAGCGAAACGTTTCGTTTTTCGAATATCGAAAAGTGGAGAAACCCATGAAAAATCTACTCATTGGAATCGATATCGGCACGTCCGGATTGAAGACAGCGGTCTTCTCGCCGGAGACAGGCCTGGTCGCCGCAGTCTCAGAAGACTACCCGGTGGATTACCCCCATCCCGGCTGGGCGGAACAGGATCCGGACATCTGGTGGAACGCCGCGGTCCGCAGTCTGAACCGTCTGTGGACAGAGGAAAAGGTGGATCCGGCAGACGTGGCCGGACTGGCGGTGGATGGACAAAGCTGGTCCTGCATCCCCATCGATCGGCAGGGGCGTGTACTGCATAAGACCCCCATCTGGATCGATACGCGTGCGGATGAGATCTGCCGCAGGGCGGAGGAGCAGGGGCTGTCGGAACGGGCATTCCAGACCGGACAGAATCCCTTCAAACCCAGCTATACCACGCCGAAGATCCTCTGGTTCAAAGAAGAAAAGCCGGAGGTCTACAAGAACACCTATAAGTTTTTGCAATGCAACAGCTTTATCGAATATCGTCTGACAGGCATCGTATCGCAGGATGTCTGCATGAGTTACGGCCTGCATGTCGTCAGCATGGAGACCGGTGCTTATGATCCGGAACTGGCAGATCTTTTAGGGGTCGACCTGGAAAAACTGCCGGAAAAGAATCTGGACTGCGATGCCATCGTCGGTGGAGTCTCTGCGCAGGCAGCGGCTTTGACCGGCCTGAAGGAAGGAACACCGGTCATCGCCGGTGGTCTGGATGCAGCCTGCGGAACGCTGGGCGCCGGGGTCTACCGGGAAGGGCAGACCCAGGAACAAGGCGGCCAGGCCGGCGGCATGAGCATCTGCACCTCTTCCTATAGAGGCGATCCTTCCTTGATCATGAGTCATCACGTTGTACCTGGTCTGTGGATCCTACAAGGAGGGACTGCCGGGGGTGGAGCCAGTCTGAACTGGATCGTCCGTGAGATCGGAGCGGCTGAAGAGCAGTGGGCGGCCGCCAACGGACGGGGCAAGTTCGAACGAGTCAGCGAACTGGCAGAAACCATACAGCCCGGCTCAGATGGGTTGGTCTTCCTCCCCTACCTGTCTGGCGAACGGTCCCCCCTTTGGGATGCACAGGCAAAGGGCGTTTTCTTCGGCCTGGGGTTCGATAAGACCCGGGCCCATATGTACCGTTCCGTCATGGAAGGTGTGGCGTTTTCTCTGCAGCACAACCTGGAAGTGGCGGCGAAGGCCGGCGCGCCGGTGGGAGAGATGTACGCCATGGGCGGCGCGGCCAACAGCCTGGTCTGGACGCAGCTGAAGAGCGATATCACCGGCAAGACCATCCATGTGCCCGCCACGGACACGGCGACCACCCTGGGCGCCTCGATCCTGGCCGGTATCGCGACTGGCGCGTACAAGAGCTACCAGGAGGCAGTGGAAAGAAACGTGCAGATCCTGCGCACCCATACGCCGGATCCGGAACGTCATGAGGCTTATCAAAAGTACTACCGCATCTACCGCGCACTGTATGAGCAGACGCGCGACCTGATGCACGAACTGTAAGGAACAGTACCACCTATGGAAATCAAAGCACCTTTCCTGGGATGTGCCTACTATCCGGAGGACTGGCCGGAAGAGCAGATCCCCTATGACATTCAGAAAATGAAGGAGGCCGGCATCCGCTGCGCACGTATCGGAGAATTTGCCTGGCGCAAGATGGAGCCGAAACGCGGCGTCTACGATTTCACCTGGCTGCATAAAGTAGTCAATGCCCTGGGTGAGGCCGGGATCTACGTCGTCATGGGTACGCCCACCGCGACACCGCCGATCTGGCTGTCCCGCGAGTATCCCGACGTACTGAACCGCAACGCGGACGGGACCCGGGTCGAGCACGGCGGCCGCCGTCATTGCTGCTCCAACAACCCGCATTACCTGGAAGCCAGCGATGCCATCGTCGAGGCGATGGGCCGGGAATTCGGCGAGGATCCCTACATCATCGGCTGGCAGCTGGACAACGAGATCTACACCGGCAATGATGGCTGCGTCTGTCCGCACTGCATGGACCGGTTCCACAAGCATCTGAAGGATACCTACGGCACCGTCGAGAACCTCAATGCCCGTTGGAACCTGAACCTGTTCAGCCAGGCTTATGATTCCTTCAACGAAGTGCCGCCGGCAGTCAATGCCTGGCACAACCCGCACATGAAGTATGAGTGGGAGATGGCCCATCACATCGCCAACATCGAGTTCATGCACCGCCAGGCTGCCATCCTGAAAAAGTATACGAAGGCGCCCATCGGCACGGACATGATGCCTCTGAACGGCATGGGCTATGAAGAAATGACAGAGCCTCTGGATGTGGTCATGTTCAACCATTACAACGTGCCTGAGAACCTGAACGACGAGATCTTCTGGTTCAACTTCCTGCGTCCGTTGAAAGAGCGTCCCTTCTGGAACACAGAGACGGCGACGATCTGGAACGGCAGCACGGCCATCAGCCAGTTCCTGAAGCCGGAAGGCTATTGCCGCCTCAACTCCTGGCTGCCCATCGCCCTGGGTGGAGAGTCCAACATGTACTGGCTGTTCCGCCAGCACTGGGCCGGACACGAGCTGGTCCATGGCTCCGTCCTGACACCGGAGGGACGTCCAGTGCATACCTTCGGCGAGATCCAGCAGACCTCCGCGGAATATGACAAGGCGGCCGAGTTCCTGAAGAACAACAAGATCAAGACGCCGGTGGCCATGCATTTCACCTCCCGCAGCTGGAACCTGTTCCGGCAGCAGAAGCTCTACGCGGACAATGATTATCTGGCGCAGGTGCGCAACTTCCACCACGCCATCTTCAAAGAGGGTGTCCTGCCGGACGTTATCGATTCCACCAAGGATCCTGAAGCCTACAAGGTGGTCTTCTCACCGCTGGTCATGACCCTGGAAGACCGTGACTTAAAAGAAAAGATGCGCCGCTTCGTCGAGAACGGCGGTGTCTGGGTGGCCGGTCCCATGACCGACATCCGCAATGATATCGGCGCCCACTATACCGACAAGGCCATGGGTCTGTTGGAGGAGATGCTGGGCATCCGCCAGGATTACCAGATCCCGAACAACGGCCTGTACCTGAAGGCGGACCATCCGGACGGACGTCCCGCGGATCTGGGTCCCTGGGTCGAGTGCTATACCGTGCCGGAGGACGCCAAGGTCATCGTCAAGATCGCAGAAGGGCACAGCGCCCTGAAGGACGAGGCCGTCATCAGTGAGATCGCCTATGGCAAGGGCAAAGTCATCGTGCTGGGCACCATGCCCTCCGAGATCGGCCTCAGCCACCTCATCCGCTTCGCCCTGTCCGAGGCGGGCGTCCAGCCCTACAAGACGGAAGGATCCCTGCTGGTCATTCCGCGCGGTGAGGGTCTGATCCTCTGCGAGACCGCTTTCCAGCCGGCGAAGATCTGCCTGGAGCAGGAGATGGTCAACGTGCTGACCGGTGAGACGGTTTCCGGCGAGCTTGCCGTATCCCCCTATGATGTCGTGATTCTTCAAAATAAATAATGAAACTCTTGAAAGGAGATCTACTATGGCACAATTCATTATGAACCAGGACGCAGTCGATCCGAAGAGCGTCCCGCAAAAGACCCTGTACACCGGCGCGACCATGCCGGCCGTCGGTATCGGTACCTTCGGTTCCGACCGCTTCTCCAACGAGGACATCGCGGCCGCCGTCTATGATGCGCTCCACAGTGGCTATCGCTTCGTCGACTGCGCTGCCTGCTATGGCAATGAAAAGAATATCGGTGAAGTCTTCCACAAAGTCTTTGAAGAGGAAGGCCTGCCCCGGGAAGAAGTCTTCGTCATGTCCAAACTGTGGAATGACAAGCACGCTCCGGAGGATGTCATCGCTTCCTGCAAGCAGACGCTGGAAGATCTGCAGCTGGACTATCTGGACTGCTATCTGGTCCACTGGCCCTTCCCGAACTACCATGCACCGGGCGTATCTGTAGATTCCCGCAGCGCCGACGCCCGTCCCTACATCCATGAAGAGTTCATGGCCACCTGGCGTGCCATGGAATCTCTGGTGGAGCAGGGGCTGGTCAAGCACATCGGTACCTCCAACGTGACCATTCCGAAGCTGTCCATGATCCTGCGCGACGCGAAGATCAAGCCGGCCATCAACGAGATGGAACTGCATCCGTGCTTCCAGCAGGGTGAACTGTACCAGTACTGTGTCGACAACGGCATCCAGCCCGTCGGCTTCTGCCCGATCGGTTCTCCGACCCGTCCCGACCGCGACATGACTCCGGATGATCTGGCAGACATCGAGCAGCCCATCGTAGTGCGCATCGCGAAGGCCCATGGCGTCCATCCAGCCGTCATCTGCATCAAGTGGGCGGTACAGCGTGGCCAGGTGCCGATCCCGTTCTCCATCCATCACAACGAGTACGTCAGCAACCTGCGCTGCGCGACGGAAGATCCGCTGACGATCCAGGAGATCGAGGACCTGAAGAGTGTAGAACGTTACTGCCGTCTGATCAAGGGCCAGGTTTTCCTGTGGAAAGGCGCCAATGACTGGCTGGATCTGTGGGATGTGGATGGAACCATCCCGGGCTGGAACGGTTATGAAAGGAAGTTCAACTAATGCTGGTCACCAGTCAGGAAATGTTGTTGAAGGCGCAGCAGGGCGGCTATGCCGTCGGCGCCTTCAACGTCGAGAATATGGAGATGGTCCAGGCGGTCGTGGCCGCGGCTGAGGAGCTGGGGAGCCCTGTCATGCTGCAGACGACCTCCTCCACCTTGAAGTATGCTTCCCCGGAACTGTATTTCGCCAATGCTAAAGCAGCAGCGGAAGCCGCCTCTGTGCCGGTCTGCATCCATCTGGATCACGGCAAGGACTTTGACATTTCCATGAAGTGCCTCCGGGCCGGCTACACCTCCATCATGATCGACGGATCACATGAAGAATATGAAGACAACATCCGCGTGACCAAAGAGGTGGCGGATGTCTGCAAGGCCATGGGCATCCCCTGCGAGGGTGAACTGGGCAAGGTCGGCGGTAAGGAAGACGATGTGGAGGCTGAGGGAGACGCCTACACGGATCCGTTAGAAGCCAAGGAATTCGTCGAGCGTACCGGTGTTACCTCTCTGGCAGTCGGCATCGGCACGGCCCACGGTGTCTACAAGACGACACCGGTCCTCAATGTCGAGCGCCTGTCCGAGATCCGTGCCCAGGTGGACGTGCCCCTGGTACTGCACGGTGCCTCCGGCCTGAGTGATGAAGCGGTGCGTGAGTGCATCCGCCGCGGTATCTGCAAAGTCAATTTCGCGACGGAACTGCGCCAGGCCTACACGAAGGCTGTGCAGAAATTGTTGACTGAAAAACCGGAGACCTTTGATCCGAAGGCCTATGGAAAAGAAGGGCGGGCAGCTGTCAAAGCCCTGGTCGAGGAAAGAATGAAGGTCTGTGGTTCTGTGGGTAAGGCCTGATGGCCGCCACATATAAGGATATCCAGCGTCTGACAGGCCTTTCACTCGCGACGATATCCAAATACTTCAACGGCGGCGCTGTCCGGGAGGAAAACCGGCAGGCCATCGAAGAAGCCATCCGGCAGCTGGACTTCCACGTCAACGCCTACGCGCGCAGCCTGAAAAGTAAAAGGTCAAAGCTGATCGGTGGTCTGATCCCGGAACTGGACTCGACCTTCAACACCCGCATGATGGCGGACGTGGAAGAGTACCTGCGCCAGCGGGGTTATGGCCTGATCATCTGCGACAGCCGGCTGGATCAGGACAGTGAAAAAGAAGCACTGGACTTCCTGCTGGGCCGCATGGTCGACGGGATCATCACCATTCCCTACGATAAGAGCGGACAGCATCTGGAAGCGGCCCGTGCCCGCGGGGTGCCCGTGGTGGTACTGGACCGTCTTCCCACGGATTTCGAGACCGATGCGGTCATCCTGGAAAACGCGGACGCCGCCCGCACGGCAGCCGAGACATTCATCCAGAACGGACATAAGGAGATCGCCATCATCAATGGACCGGGCAGTCTGTTTACCATGCAGGAACGTATGCGCGGCTTCCAGGAAACGTTGGCAGCGCACAAGATCCCGATCCGTCAGGAATGGATGATCGACGGTCCGATGACCATCGACGGCGGCTATCAGAACACGAAGATGATCATGTCACTTTGGCATAAGCCCACGGCGCTGTTCTGCGCAAACTACGAGATCACCTTTGGCGCGATGATGGCTCTGAACGAGATGGGCATCCGCATCCCGGACGAGATCTCCATGATCGGTTTCGACAATCTGCCGCTGGCCCGGGTCATCCGGCCGCGGTTGACGATGGTCATGCAGCCGATGGAAAAACTGGCACATAAGGCCGCGGAGCTCCTGATCGAAAGGATCGAGGGGACAGCTCCCAAAGACCCGCAGATCATCCGCATGCAGGCGGAACTGGTCGCGGGAGAATCCGTAAAAACTATGTAAATCTAAGGAAAGGTACAAGACGATCATGGCAAAAACTACACATTTCGAGCCTACGTTTGAATCCCTCAGACAGTATGAAGTACCGGATTGGTTCCAGGATGCGAAGTTTGGTATCTGGAGTCATTGGGGCCCGCAGAGTGTGCCTATGTACGGTGACTGGTATGCCCGCAACATGTATATCGAGGGCAGCCCGCAGTACAAATACCATCTGCGTCATTACGGACATCCCTCCGAATTCGGTTACAAGGATCTGGTCAAGCTGTGGAAGGCGGAGAAATTCGAGCCTGAAAAGCTGATGGAGATGTACTACAAGGCCGGCGCACGGTATTTCGTAGGCCAGGCGATGCATCATGACCATTTCTTCAATTTCGATTCTGACCTGAACCGTTTCTGCGCCACCAAGGTCGGCCCGATGAAGGACATCATCGGCATGTGGAAGGCCGCCGCGGACAAGTTCGGCCTGCCCTTCGGTCTGACCGAGCACATGGGCGCCAGCTTCACCTGGTGGAAGGTCAACAAGGGCTGCGATAAAGAAGGCCCCTATGCCGGCGTTCCTTATGATGGCAATGATCCGGAATACCGTGATTTCTACTTCGACAACTATGAGCACGTCGATGGAACCAGTGACATCTTCCCGACGACCCCGTGGTATACGCCGAACAAGAAGTACCACGAGTACTGGCTGAGCGTCATGAAGGAGATCATCGACAAGTACGAGCCGGATCTGCTGTATTCTGATGGCGGTCTGCCGTTTGCCACCGCGGATCCCCATACCATGCAGGGTGCGCAGGATGATGATCCGGCCTATGAAGCAGGTCTGGAAGCGGTCGCCTATCTGTACAACAAGTCCATCGAGAAGTACGGTGAGAACCGTGCCGTCTACAACCAGAAAGACCGCCGTCCGCAGGTCTATACCATCGGCGTTCTGGATATCGAGAAGTCTCAGCTGCCCGGCATTCAGGAGAACGTATGGCAGACTGATACCTGCATCGGCAACTGGTTCTATGATGTACGTCAGGACTTCAAGAAGCCCGGCCACATCATCGAAATGCTGGTCGACATCATCTCCAAGAATGGTGTCATGCTGCTGAACATCCTGCAGCGTCCGGATGGCTCCCTGGATAAAGAAGCCATCTACATCCTGGAAGAACTGGCAAAGTGGTTCGACATCAATGCTGAAGCAGTCTACAGCACACGTCCGTGGCGTGTCTGCAGCGAAGGCGACAGCAAGGTCGTCATCGACCGCTTCAAGGAAGATGCCGTTGAATGGACCAGCTCCGACTATCGCTTCGTAAAGAAGGACAACACGGTGTACGTCCACATGATGCGTGCGCCTGAAAACCGTGTCGCCGTGGTCAAGAGCTTTACGCCGGAAGACAAGATCAAGTCCGTGCGTCTGCTCGGTGTGGGCGAAGTCCCGTTCGCACAGGAATTCGGCGTCCTGACGGCCAAACTGCCGGAAGAAATGCCGACACCTTATGTAAACGTACTTGCGGTAGAGTTAGCCGAATAAGTCCCGCGTCATGCGCAAAGAACAAGCCCGTTGCTAGCAACAGGGCTTGTTCTTGCATAGGACGCGACTAAAGACATGAGGACGAAGTGCGGAGCACGAAAAGTTTTGAGCAAGGGAGGCGTATTCTTGTGCAATCAATATTGATAAAGGATACAACGCGCGAGGAGCGGATCCGGATCGTCAATCAAGGCCTTGCAGCCTGTGGAACCGAATGTGAGGGCTGCAACGGCTGTGATAATCTGGGCGGTGGCAGTGTGGAGCGCATGTATGAGCCGTATATCGAGGGCTTGAAGGAGCTCAGAGATATCAATATGGAGTATAACAGAAGTACCGTTCATGGATGAGAGGGAGGTGCCTATGAGACTGGATATTCCCTTGCCCTGTTTTTTCCGGGGCGTGCCCTTTGCTGAAGCGGTCCGTACCGTGCGCCAGTGCGGATACGATGCGATCGAGACCTATAACTGGAAGGATCTGGATCCGGCAGAAGTGCAGGATGTGCTGGACGAGACCGGCATCGAATTCCTGAGCATGTGTACATCGGAGTTCCGCATGACCGATCCCGCATTCCGCCAGGAGTGGCTGGAAGGGCTGGAGGAGAGCTGCCAGGCCGCGGTCCAGATGCGGGTCTCCCGGCTGATCACCCAGGTGGGTCCGGACACCGGTGCCCCGCGCAAGGACCAGCATGCCGCCATCGTGGATACGCTTCTGGAAGCCCGTAAGATCCTGGAACGCTACGGTGTCACGATCATGCTGGAGCCCTTGAACACCTATGTGAACCATCCCGGATACTATCTGACTTCCTCCGCGGAGGCCTTTGATATCATCCGGACGGTGGACCATCCGCTGGTCAAGATCGTCTTCGATATCTACCATCAGCAGATCATGGAAGGCAATATCATCCCCAATATCACGAATAATCTGGACTGCATCGCCCATCTGCACGCGGCAGGCCATCCCGGCCGCAACGAGCTGCAGTTCGGAGAGAATGATTACAAGGTCATCTTCCAGGCGGTGGAGAAAGCCGGGTACAACGGTTATTGTGGTCTGGAATATAAGCCCCTGCTGGATCCTCTGGAAAGCATGCGGCTGGCCAGGGAGATCTACGGATAAGCTTTAAGTTGCCTATGCAAAAGGAGCTGGTTCCTCAGCTATAACTGAGGGGCCGGCTCCTTTCATTGTATTAAGAAATCTGAAAGGAGATTGACAGAGTGGCATCACGAATATAAAATGTACGAGTAAAAGCGCACAGCGAAAAATGTTTTGCGGTGTGCCAACTCCATGAAGTGAGGAATAAGAAGTATGAGCATCGCAATGGAAAATACAGGCAAGCTGGGCTTCGGCCTGATGCGGCTGCCCAAGAAGGGCCTGAAGATCGACGTACAGCAGACGTCGCGCATGGTAGACATGTTCATGGATGCGGGCTTTACATATTTTGATACCGCGCATGTGTACCTGGGTTCGGAGGAAGCGGCCAAAAAGGCTCTGGTCGAGCGCCATCCCAGGGAAAGTTTCACCCTGGCCACGAAACTGTACGCCCCTTCAGCGCTCACGGAAGAAGCGGCGCGTAAACAGTTCCAGACCAGCCTGAAACGGACCGGCGCCGGCTATTTCGATTATTACCTGCTGCATTCACTGATGAAAAACAATTATCAGAAGTATGAGCGTTTCCATCTGTGGGACTTCGTCAATGAGCAGAAGGAAAAGGGCCTGATCCGCCACATCGGTTTTTCCTTCCATGACGGACCGGAACTGCTGGAGCAGATCCTGAAGGCCCATCCGGAGGTGGAATTCGTCCAGCTGCAGATCAACTACGCGGACTGGGAGAATCCTTCCGTCACAGCCCGGGCCAACTACGAGGTCGCCCGGAAGTATGGCAAATACATCACGATCATGGAGCCGGTCAAGGGCGGCAGTCTGGCAAAACCCAACCCGGAGATCCAGAAACTGTTCCATGACTATGCGCCGGACCGTTCACCGGCCTCCTGGGCCATCCGCTTCGCCGCGTCCCTGGACGGTGTCCTGACGGTGCTGTCCGGTATGTCCAATGAAGCCCAGATGCGGGACAATGTGTCCTACATGCGGGATTTCGAGCCGCTCAATGAAGAAGAGCAGCAGATCATCCGCAAAGCGCAGGAGATCCTGGGCCGGTCCAAGGCTATCCCATGTACCGCCTGCCGTTACTGCACAGAAGGCTGCCCCATGCAGATCCCGATCCCGGATATCTTCAGTACGATGAACAAGCGGCTGGTCAGTGGACGGATCGAGGAAGCGGCGGCGGACTATCAGAAGATCCTGGCCCGCGGCGCCGGGGCGGATGCCTGCATCGCCTGCGGTCAGTGCGAACAGGCATGTCCACAGCATATCAAGATCGTCGATCAGTTGAAAGAATGCGCAGATACATTGAAAGGAGAACACGTGCCATCATAAGACTGTAAAAACATAATACTTGAGGCACGTGACAAATCGCCTTCGGCGATTTCGAAGGTTATCTGAAAGGGGAAAGAATATGAAAAGAGCAAGATCTATCTTATGCATGATCCTGGCGGCACTTTTAGTGCTGTCCCTGGTCGGCTGTAAGGAAAAACCGGTGGAAGAGCCCACGTCGGAAGCTTCTTCCGAAACAAAGGAAGAGTCTTCGGTAGAAGAAAGTGTACCGGAATCCTCCGAGAGCAGTGAAAGCGAGGAGCCAGAAGAGGAACCGGAACCGGAAACTGAAGACACGGCATATATCTATGATGATTTCGTGCTGAATATACCGAGTGCCTATGTGGACCTGGTCGAAGTCGTGTACGGAGATCCGGATCCGAATACCTTGTTCAAAGTAACCGAGATCGCTTCTAAGGAAGCGGCTGTGGCGGACGGCAACAGTGAGGACGATGGTTCTGGCTATCTGTTCAGCATTGCGGCTGTCAGCGAGGAAGAAGCACAGGGCCTGGTCAATGAGGACGTGCCCGGCAACCGTGTCTTCGCGGTGGATCAGAATGGTATCTACTATGTCTTCCGCTTCCCTACCGACGTACGTTTCTACCGATCCACCCCGGAAGAGATGGACGCGGATCAGGATCTTTGGACAGAACTGATCGCCTGGGCCAACAGCGTCCCGGAGACCTTTGTGGCAGATAATGCAGGCCTTCTGACGGAAGCCGTCCTGGACCCCCAGCCCGAGTCTAAGACAGCAGATCCGGAGGAAGTCCTTGCGGAGGATCCTTTTGAAGGTAAGTGGGCCTGCGGCCGCGCTTCCATGGAGATCGCCAAGCTCGGTGAACAGTACAAGGCTCAGGTCATCTGGGGCAGCGCAGCGGATACCGCAACGTACTGGAATTATGTTCTGGAATATGATGAGGCCGAGGGCTGCCTGAACGGTACCGGCGAGATGGTCGGACGGGTCTTCCAGGAAGACGGGTCGATCGAAAGTGAAGAACACACCACGGACCAGCTGGTCACCATCCGCCTCAATGACAACGGCAATATCGTCTGGGAAGACCTGATCGATAATGCCGGCGCGGACATGGAGTTCGAATATGCGGCCTATCAGCCGGAGATCCCCGCAGTCGATGTGATCGCGGATGAGTATTTCCGTGCTTTGAACAGCGACCAGACCCCCGCGAGTGCGGCTCTGGTGGTGCTGCGCTTTGCCGACCAGAATGAACTGTGGAACGCACCAGGTGCAGAGTTCAGAGATCAGCTGCTTGCGGCCTGGGAGTCTTTGAGCAAGGATGAGCAGCAGGCCTTCGACAGAGTATTCATGGATGCGGTCAGTATAGCGGACAACGCCTATGCAGATTGGTCTAGTGTACAGACCTTCATACATGAAATGGGTCTGGAGGATGAGTTCCTTGCCCTCCGTGAGAGTCCGCTGGCGGAAAAGAGCTATGATCGCCTGAAAGCCTACACACTGACGATGGGCAATAGCAACGAATAATAAAAAAGGATCCTGATCCATTATACGGACCAGGATCCTTTCTTAACTCATGGGGCTGATAGCAGGTACTGGATGAGCGGCGGGTTGCTGGAATTTGCACTGGGGTAGTGGATACAAAAATTAAAAAGCTGGGTTTTGATCCACGAAATGGATCAGAAGAGTAGATTTTGATTTTTATATCCACCGGTCATTCAGAATCTGATTGTAGGGTGTGGATATAAAAATGAAAAATATGGAAGATGATCCACAAAATGGATCATCTTGAAAGATTCTTTGATTTATATCCATTGCTATGACTGGGCAAATGCTGGCGGTGCCTTAAAAATCCATGAGATTCATGGATATAATTTTTGAAATGCTTGATTCTGATCCAATTGATGGATCAGAATCGATTTTTTTTATTTTATATCCAATGGGCAGCAAAGTGTTAAGAAGAAAGTGTGGATATAAAAATGGAAAATGCAGGATTAGATCCAATTTGAAAGAGTGTCCGACAAAAATAAGTCCTATAAGGTCAAAAAAACTTGCAAGCACATTTATCCGCTTGCAAGTCATTTTCTATGGAAAAGAGTTCTTACTTTTTCTTCTGGTAGATGGTGACGGCGGTCAGCATGGCCAGCACGCCGATGACAGCGCAGATGATGAGGGAGATCGTATATCCGCCGCTCCAGTCATAAATATAACCGATGATGCTGGTGCCAAAGGCGTTGACGATGGACATGACCATGGAGACCTTCGGATAGGTGGCGGAGTACTGTGCGGTGCCGAAGGCATCCCGGCAAAGCAGGACCAGACTGACGGTGGGCAGGGTATAGACGACGCCGAACAGGACCGCGAAGGGGATCATCAGGCCGGCAACATGCACGGTCAAAAGCAGCAGCGCCGCAGTAGTGAAGATGATGCAGTACAGGATGATGGTACGTTTCGCACCGATCTTGTCGGCCAGTGCGCCGAACAGGAGTTTGCCGCAGGTATTGGCTACCAGACAGGCGGAAAGCATGCCGGAGCCGATGGCAGCGGCGAACCCGAAGGAGGTGGCCACGCTGGGCATGTGCGGCGGGAAGGAGGAGATGAAGGCGACCAGGACGGCGTAACCGAAGGCCAGCAGCAGGATGGTCTTGTTGATACCGGAGGCCTCCTGGTTTTGTGTTGCCTGTGTATCTGTGGTCTCGGCCTTGGTGTAGCCCATGAGTTCCAGATCCAGGTCTTCCGCGCGGAAGGCGATGGGCAGCAGAATGGCCGGCAGATACATTGCCAGAATGATGGCACCGTCCACTACGTAGGCCAGCCGCCAGCCGGCTTTTTCGATAATGGCGGAAAGCACGGGAGAGAACACCGCTCCGGCAATTCCGCTGCAGCCCATGGCGATACTGGTGATCAGTCCGGTGCTGGAATAATACCAGTTGGTGATGATCATCGTGACGGCCACATTGCCCACAACGCCGGCTGCGAAGCCGCGGAGGGCGTTGAACAGGTACAGCGGGATCAGGGAACTGCAGATGGCCAGCAGCATGGTGCAGCCGGCAAAGACAACAGCGCCGATGATCATCAGTTTGCGGAAGTTCGTGGAGCGCAGGTACTTGGCGGCCCACATGCCGCCGACCGCGAAAACCAGATTGCTGATCGTGAGTGTCATACTGACGCTGCCGCGTCCGACGCCCAGTTCCTCTGCGATCGGAGAGAAGAACAAGCCGGAGACGTTGGTCAGCATGCCCATGGAAGCGGCTGCCATACCGCAGATCGCGATCAGGACCAATAAGTATTTTCCTTTGAGGAGTTTCATCAGAGGATCCGCCTTTTTTATCTTTAGATTAAAAACACTAGAACTATAGTAGCAAAATAAAAAGTCAGCGTCAACTGAAAATCCCTTTACGAATCCGAGAAAACAGGTTATCATACAAAGAAGTACAGTATTAGAAAGGATGCTATGGAATCATGATCAAAGCAGGCATCATTGGAGCGACCGGCTATGCCGGAGAGGAACTGGTACGTATCCTGCTGCGGCATCCGGACGTGGAGATCGTCTGGTATGGGTCCCGCAGCTATGTGGATCAGCCCTACGCTGACGTATATAGAAACTTTTTCAAATTAGTGGAGGCAGACTGTTTCGACGATGATCTGCCGCAGCTGGCCAAGGAGGCAGATGTCATCTTCACCGCCACACCCCAGGGATATCTGGCCAGTGTGATGACGGAGGAACTGTTGGGTCAGGTCAAGTTCATCGACCTGTCCGCGGACTACCGCCTGAAAGACGTCCAGGTGTATGAGCAGTGGTACAAGATCGAGCATAAATCCCCCCAGTTCCTGGAGGAAGCGGTCTACGGCCTGTGCGAGATCCACCGGGAGGACATCAAAAAAGCCCGTCTTGTGGCGAACCCCGGCTGCTATACCACCTGTTCCATCCTCACCGCCTGGCCGCTGGTCAAGGAAGGCCTGATCGATGCGGACACCCTTATCATCGATGCGAAATCCGGTGTTTCCGGCGCGGGCCGCAGCGCGAAGACGGCGAACCTGTTCAGCGAAGTCAACGAGAGCATCAAGGCCTATGGTGTGACCACCCATCGGCATACGCCGGAGATCGAGGAGCAGCTGTCCCTGGCCGCCGGCCGTCCGCTGACCTTAAGTTTCACGCCCCATCTGGTGCCCATGAACCGCGGCATCCTGGTTACCGCCTATGCTTCCTTGAAAGAAGGTGTGACGGAGCAGGATCTGCGCGACGCGCTGGAAAAACAGTATCAGAACGAGCCCTTCATCCGCATCCTGCCGAAGGGCGTCTGCCCGGAGACCCGCTGGGTGGAAGGCAGCAATTATGTCGATATCAATGTGCTGGTCGACAAACGTACGAACCGTGCGATCCTGATGGGCGCCATCGATAACCTGGTCAAGGGCGCGGCCGGTCAGGCAGTGCAGAATATGAATCTGATGTTCGGACTTTCGGAAACGGCAGGCCTGGACCTGGTACCGCTGTTCCCGTAAACTAAAGGAGGAGTAACATGAGTCGAGAAGTGGTCACGAAGTATGGTCGTATTGCCGGTATCGAGCAGGAGTCCTGGATGGAATTCCGTGGCATTCCCTTTGCCAAGGCCCCGGTGGGCGAACTGCGCTGGAAGGCGCCTGTAGCACCGGAATCTTGGGAAGGTACCTATTACGCGGACCAGTTCAAGGCCAAATCCATGCAGAGAGAAGGTTCTTCTCCGCCATGGGACAAGGACTTTTATGATGATCCGGCCTTCGAGCGTCCTTCATCGGAGGATTGCCTGTACCTGAACATCTGGACACCGAAGGATGCCGAGAACTGCCCTGTGGCCATCTGGATCCATGGGGGTGCCTTCTTGGGCGGCTTCTCCAGTGAGAAAGAATTCGATGGTGCGGCATACGCCAAGCGCGGTGTCATCTTCGTGAGCATCCAGTACCGTCTGGGCGTCCTTGGATTCCTGGCCCATCCCTGGCTGACCGCGGAAGCCGGCACCTCTGGCAACTACGGTATTCTGGACCAGATCGCAGCCATCAACTGGGTCTATGACAATATTGCTGCTTTTGGTGGAGATCCTGAAAATATCACCATCTTCGGACAGAGTGCCGGCGCCATGAGCGTCCAGACGCTGATCTCTTCTCCGCTGACCGGGGACCGCATCAAGCGGGCAATCCTGCAGAGCGGCGGCTCCTACGGGGAAGGCCTGCACCGGGATATGACCCTGGCCGAGGCGGAGCAGTATGGCCTGATGTTCTCGGAAATGATGCAGGCGGAGGATCTTGCGGCTTTGCGTGCGATGCCTGCAGAGGAGATCTTCGCCGCCACCGATGCTTTCATGGCCAAGGCCATGCCACAGGCACGCGGCCTGTTCCTGACGCCCAATATCGATGGCATCCTGCTCACGGACGGATATTATGCCGCGATCGATCAGGGCAAGATCAAGGACATTCCGTATATGCTGGGCAGCACCAAGAACGATATCACGGTCGAGGGCGATCCCAAGGATCCGACGGAATCTCCGCTGCATCGGGGCTGCCTTGCCTTCTCCAAAAAGCTGGAGGAGCTGGGCCGCAAACCCGCCTATGTATATTATTTCCAGCGCAACCTGCCGGGAGACGAGCAGGGCGCCTGGCATTCCGCAGAGCTTTGGTACATGATGGGCACGCTGAGCCGTTGCTGGCGTCCCTTCACACCGGAGGACTACGCCTTGTCCGACCAGATGCTGGATTACTGGTGCAACTTCATGCGCAATGGGGATCCCAACGGCGCAGGTCTGCCGGAGTGGAAACCCTGCAGCAGCGCAGACGGTTTCGTACAGACATTTGATGTGGAGTAAAAGAATCATAAAAAGGGGCATGTGTGGAGCAGCTTACATCAGCTGTACCATACATGCCCCTTTGGGGTATTTGTTGGAAATCAGAGCTTCATATCTCCCTCTTTGACCCAGCCCAGGTTCTTTGCGAGCATATGGAAGAGCAGGGAGAAGATGGCCGGCAGTACAAAGGAGATCAGGATCAGGCCGATCCAGTCGAAGGCGGTGATGGCGGCCTTGGTGCCGGCAGCCACATCGTTCACCCAGCCGGTGTATACGCCGATCTGGCCCACCAGACCGCAGGTGCCCATGCCGGAGGAGACTGGAGCGCCGTTCATCTGCAGTTTGAACAGGCAGGTGGCCAGGGGACCGGTGATGGCGGAGGCCAGGGTCGGTGCGATCCATATGCGGGGGTTCTTGACGATATTGCCCATCTGCAGCATGGAGGTGCCGATGCCCTGGGAGACCAGACCGCCCCAGCGGTTCTCTTTGAAGGAAATGACTGCGAAACCGATCATCTGTGCACAGCAGCCGGCTACGGCGGCACCGCCGGCAAGACCGGTCAGTCCCAGAGCCGCGCAGATCGCCGCGGAGGAGATGGGCAGTGTCAGCGCCATGCCCACCAGCACAGATACCAGGATGCCCATCAGGAAGGGCTGCAGTTCCGTTGCCCACATGATCAGCCCGCCAAACCACTGGGCCGCCTGGCCGATGGGCGGAGCGATCAGCCAGGAAAGGAAGATGCCGACGCCGATGGTGACCAGAGGCGTCACCAGGATGTCGACCTTGGTCTCCTTGGAGACCGCCTTGCCGCATTCCGCGGCGATGATCGCGATGATGAGGACGGCCAAGGGGCCGCCGGCACCGCCCAGTGCGTTCGCGGCGAAACCGACAGAGATCATGGAGAACAGGACCAGCGGCGGGCACTTGAGGGCGAAGCCGATGGCGGTAGCCATGGCCGGTCCGCTCATGGCGGAGGCGATCCCGCCGACCGTATAAGAGCTTTCACCGATCGTGGCGACCGGCTGTGTCAAAAATGAAAGCTGGAACTGGGTCCCGATGGTGTTGATGATGGTGCCGATCAGCAGGGAGCAGAAGAGACCCTGAGCCATGGCGCCCAACGCATCGATCCCGTACCGCTTCAGCGAGATCTCGATATCTTTACGTTTCAGAAATGCCTGGAATCTGTTTTGCATCGTGCTTTTGTCAAACCTTTCTGGCAGAATATATACTTCAAGCATACTATACGTTTCATAGGTTCCTGAGTCAATTGGTAAAAATCCCAAAAATCCTGCATGACGATGCATAGAAAGAGAATAATATGGGCATTTATATGAATAATTATGCAGATTTGCGGGAAATTTGTTGGTTTTTCCTCTTTACTAAATTGAATAAATACAGTATTATAATCAATTGAAAACTAAAAAATAGAAAAGAAGAAAAAATGACAGAACATACATATCAGATCCGCGTCATGCGGGACGAGGATTACCAGGAGGTCCACAAACTGTGGAAGCAGATCTCCGGTTTCGCCATGCGGACGCTGGACGATTCGGAAGAGGGCGTGCTGCGGTTCATCCACCGTAATCCCACCACCAGCATCGTGGCAGAGATGGAAGGCGAGATCGTCGGAACGATCCTGGCAGGGCATGATGGCCGGCAGGCCAGCTTCTATCACGTCTGTGTCCGCAAGGACCGGCGGAACATGGGGATCGGGACCGCCATGGTCACGGCGGCCATGCGGGCCTTGAACGAGGAGCACGTCAACAAGATCACCCTGGTGGCCTTCCGGAAGAATGAGGTCGGCAACCGGTTCTGGCAGCACGTGGGCTGGAAGATCCGGGAAGACGTCAATGTGTACGAGTTTGTTTTGAACGACAAGAATATATCGACATTCAATGAAGAGGTATCCTTATGAAAATCATCGATGGTGGAGTGACATCCGCAAAAGGTTTTAAAGCGGCCTGCACGGCCGCGGGCATCAAGTATAAGGATCGGACCGACATGGCCATGCTGGTCAGTGAGCAGCCCTGTGTCACCGCCGGTACCTTCACCCGCAACCTGGTCAAGGCGGCGCCGGTCCTGTGGGATCGGGCGATCGTAGAAAACGCGGGCCCAGCGCAGGCGGTGGTCATCAACGCGGGTATCGCCAATGCCTGCACCGGCGAGGAAGGCTTCGATGCCTGCCGGAAAACGGCAGCCGCGGTGCAGGAGATCTGTGGCTTTGCACCGGAGCAGGTCTTCGTAGCCTCCACCGGTGTCATCGGCGCACAGCTGCCGGTGGAAAAACTGACGAAGGGCGTACAGGCCATGGTCCCACAGCTGGACGCTTCCCGGGAAGCCGGACATACAGCTGCCCGGGCCATCATGACCACGGATACCCTGCCGAAGGAAGCCTGCGTCGCTGTCGAGATCGATGGCGTCACGGTCACCATCGGCGGCATGTGCAAGGGCTCCGGCATGATCCATCCGAACATGGGCACCATGCTCTGCTTCATCACCACCGATGTGGTGATCGAGAAAGCATTGCTGCAGAAAGCCCTGTCGGAAACGGTGGATGAGACCTACAACATGGTCTCCGTCGATGGTGATACCTCCACCAACGACACCTGCCTGATCCTGGCCAACGGCCTGGCTGGCAATGCGCCGATCGCTGAAGAGGGTGCTGCCTACGAAGCCTTTAAGGAAGGCCTGATGGCGGTCAACAAGGCACTGGCCATGAAGATCGCTGGGGACGGCGAAGGCGCCACGGCCCTGTTCGAAGTCATCGTGAAGAACGCGGCCAACAGAGAAGATGCCAGGACCTTAAGTAAGTCGGTCGTCACCTCCAGCCTGTCCAAGGCGGCGGTCTATGGCCATGACGCGAACTGCGGACGTTTCCTCTGCGCCTTGGGTTATTCCGGTGTGGACTTCGACCCTGATCAGGTGGACATGTGGTTCCAAAGTGAGCATGGCACCCTGCAGGTGGCGGCAAACGGTGTCATCCTGCAATATAGCGAAGAAAAAGCGGCTGAAATCATGACCACAGAGCACTTTACCGTGGTCTGCGATATGAAGCAGGGCACGGCGGAAGCCACTGCCTGGGGCTGTGATCTGACCCATGAATATGTGACGATCAACGCGGATTACCGGTCATAAGAAGGAGAGCAAATGATAATGAGAGATTCTGTAATGAACAGCAATGAGATGCAGAACTTCATCGATAAGGCGCAGGTCCTGATCGAGGCCCTGCCCTATATCCGCCGGTTCAACCGTCGGATCATCGTTGTCAAGTACGGCGGTTCGGCCATGCTGGACGAGGAACTGAAGAACCAGGTCATCGAGGACGTGACACTGCTGAAGCTGGTCGGCTTCAAACCCATCATCGTCCATGGCGGCGGCAAGGACATCAGTGCGTGGGTCAAGAAGAGCGGCATGGAGCCCCGGTTCGTCAACGGTCTGCGTGTCACGGACGAGCCCACCATGGAGATCGCCGAGATGGTCCTGAACCGGGTCAACAAGTCTCTGGTGCAGAAGGTGGAGAAGCTGGGCGTCCTGGCGGCCGGTATCAGCGGCAAGGACGGCGGCCTGCTCAAGGTCAAGAAGAAGTACTCCGGCGGCGAGGACATCGGCTTCGTTGGTGAGGTGGAGCAGGTCAATCCGAAGATCCTGTTTGACCTGCTGGAAAAGGACTTCCTGCCAATCGTCTGCCCCATCGGTTACGATGACAATTTCGACACCTACAATATCAACGCGGATGACGCGGCCTGCGCCATCGCGAAGGCGGTCAATGCTGAGAAGCTGGCCTTCCTGACCGATATCGAGGGCGTCTACAAGGATCCTTCCGACCGTTCCACCCTGATCTCCGAACTGTCGGTGTCTGAGGCCGAAGGCCTGATCCATGATGGCGTGATCGGCGGCGGTATGCTGCCCAAGCTGGGCAACTGCATCGACGCCATCGAGAACGGCGTCAGCCGGGTCCATATCCTGGACGGCCGTATCGCCCATTGCCTGTTGTTGGAGATCTTTACGAACCGCGGTATCGGCACGGCCATCATCGCGAACGATCAGGAGCGTTTTTACCATGAATAAGCAAGCATATATCGATCAGGCGGAAGCCCATCTGTTCCATGTATATAATCGTTTTCCGGTGGTCTTCGACCATGGAGAAGGCGTCTACCTGTACGATACCGATGGCAAGCAGTATCTGGACTTTGCCTCCGGTATCGGCGTCATGGCGTTAGGCTACAGTGATCCGGAATATACGGCGGCTGTGCAGGAGCAGGTCGGCCGTCTGCTGCATACCTCGAACCTGTACTATACGCCGCAGGTCGCGGCTGCCGGTGAGGCGGTCTGCCGGGTGTCCGGAATGGACAAGGTCTTCTTCACCAACTCTGGAGCGGAGGCCATCGAAGGCGCCATCAAGACGGCGAAGAAGTATGCTTCCCGTCGGGACGGCCATGCCGGTCATGAAGTGATCGCCATGCAGCAGTCCTTCCACGGCCGTACCGTCGGCGCGCTGTCCGTCACCGGTACAGACCATTACCGCGAACCCTTCTATCCGCTGATGGGCGGTGTCAAGTTCGCCAACTTCAATGATCTGGACTCCGTCAAGGCTTTGATGAATGAAAACGTCTGCGCGATCCTGGTGGAGACCGTACAGGGCGAGGGTGGTATCTATCCCGCCGAGCCGGCCTTCCTGGAAGGTCTGCGTGCCCTCTGCGACCAGTACGATGCGCTGCTGATCCTGGATGAGATCCAGTGCGGCATGGGCCGTTCCGGCTCCATGTACGCTTTCCAGCAGTACAATGTCAAGCCGGATATCCTGACCACGGCCAAGGCCCTGGGTCTGGGTGTCCCGGTGGGCGCCTTCGCGGTCACCCAGAAAGTGGCGGATGCCTCTCTGGTACCGGGCGATCATGGCACGACCTATGGCGGCAATCCCCTGGTCTGCGCGGCGGTAGCCAAATCCGTCGAACTGATGGAACAGCGGCAGATCCCCAAACACGTGCAGGAGATGACTCCCTATCTGGTGGAGACCCTGCAGTATTTCGTGGACAAGTATGACTGCGTCACGGCGCAGCGCGGCATGGGCTTCATGCGTGGCTTAGTCCTGACCATCCCCGTGGGCCCGGTGGTGGCAAAGGCTCTGGAAGAGGGGCTGATCGTCTTGTCCGCGGGCAAGGATGTCCTGCGTCTGCTGCCGCCGCTGGTCATGGAAAAAGAAGGCATCGACGAGATGAAGGAAAAACTCACGAAGGTGCTGGACAGCTTCCAGGCCTGAAACTGAACAAAACTATAGAATCCAAGAAAGGCTGTGCAAGAATCGTTTTGCACGCCTTTTTTCTCTGTTCAGGCAGGCGTTTGTGTGCTATAATTAGAGCAATATTGGAGCAAAGAAAGGTTATATATTTTATGAAGATCGCTGTAACATATGAAAATGGTAATGTATTTCAGCACTTTGGACATACCGAGGCCTTCAAGGTCTACGATGTGGAAGATGGCAAGATCATATCTTCCGAGATCTTAAGCACGGGTGGGACCGGCCATGAAGCGCTGGCCGTACTGCTTTCCGACAAGAAGATCGATGTGCTGATCTGCGGCGGCATCGGCGGTGGCGCTGTGCGGGCTCTGGAGCAGCAGGGGGTAGAACTCATGGCCGGCGCTTCCGGCAGTGCAGACGCGGCGGTAGAAGCATATCTCAAGGGTGAGCTGGAGAACACCGGTGCCAATTGTGACCATCACGGCGAGGGCCATCATCATGGCGAACACGACTGCGCGGGTGACTGCCACAAGGAGGACAAGCCTACCGGCAAGAACATGGGCAAGACTGTACGCACCCACTATCGCGGCACCTTCAACGACGGGACCCAGTTCGATTCTTCCTACGACCGTGGCGAGCCGTTGGAATTCGTCTGCGGCGCCGGCATGATGATCCCCGGATATGACGCGGCTGTCGCGGAAATGGAAGTCGGTGAGATCAAAGAAGTGCACCTGATGCCTGCAGAAGCCTATGGCGAAGCGGATCCGAACGCGATCTTCACCGTCAATCTGTCCGATCTTCCCGGAGCCGAGGAACTGGAAGCCGGCCAGCGGGTCTATCTGCAGAACGCCATCGGACAGCCCTTCCCGGTCGTGGTAACGGCGAAGGACGAGACCACCATCACCTTCGATGCCAACCATGAAATGGCGGGTAAGGAACTGAACTTTACCATCGAACTGGTGGAAGTCAAAGACTGATCTTTGCCGGCATAACTCATGTTCAGAGCTATGCCGGTCTTTGTTTAAATGAATCAGAAGGGATGGTTTCATGATGAATACAGAGATTCTGATCGGCATCCTGATCCCCTTTGTGGGCACCATCGCCTTTGCACTGGGTTTTGTACTGATGATGATCCTGGATGTGACTCTGGGATAAATATAAGGAGGAAAGCACCATGGCATGGGAAGATATGGACGCCTTTATGGCGAGAATGGCTAAGATCACGCAGCAGTTCGGTCCGGAAAAGCTGAAAGCGGTGGAGCTTTGGGAAAGCATCCCACGGTACAACGAGGCGCAGGTGGTCGCACTTGCCAAGCTCGCACAAAAGATCCAGTTTGGCTGCACCGACGAGGAACGCCCGACATTGATCGAAGAGTTTGCCCGCCTGCGGGACCAGGTGGAGCTTAGAGAGAATCCGCCGGAGAAGATCTATTTGTGGCCGGAGGGTGTGCTGCCTGCGGAGACAGAGTATACCGACAACAGCAACTACCGGTACAATCATGATCCGGATTTCATCCCCTATATGTTCGAGATGCTGGTGCCGGAGGATGTGACGCCCAAGGGTGCCATTGTGGTCTGCGCCGGCGGTGACCATGGAGATGCGGTGCTGCACGAGGGCTACCAGACCTCCAAGGACCTGAACGCCTTGGGCTACCAGTGCTTCCTGCTTCTGAACCGGACCAACCATAGCCCCTGGAACGGGCATGAGTGCGGCGCCGACGGTGCCCGGGCGATCCGGTACGTGCGGGCCCACGCGGAAAAGTACCGCGTCCGTCCGGACAGCATAGCCTTTGCCGGCTTTTCGAATGGAGGTCTGACAGGGGAAGCGGTCATCGAGAACTATTCCGGCGAAAAGAAAGTGACCGACTATTTCCCGGACTATGTGCCGGATGAACTGGACGCTTATTATGGAGCACCGGACGCGTTCCTGTGCATCTATGGACCCCGTTTCGACGGTGCTGCCTTCAACTGGGACGGTGTGGTCTATCCGCCCACCTTCTTCGCGGTCGGCCGGGAGGACAGTGCTATGAACAATCTGCACTATGTCTATCCGGATCTGCTGGCCCATGGGGTTCCAGTGGAGGTGCACACCTTCGCGGGTGTACCCCACGGTAAGGCGGGCGCCTCCATCTATGGGGATGATTATCCCAGTTTTGATCTTTGGCTGACCCTGGCAGATTATTTCCTGCAGGATATCTTCGGAAAGGAGCAATAAATAATGAATGCACGTTGGATCTGGTATCCGGGAGATTTTGAACTGTACCACAGCATGCTGCTGCACAGCCGCCGTACAGAGTACGACCATGACTATCCGGCCATGTGGCACATCAGCCGGCCGGAATATTCGGTCCGGTTCCTGAAGCAGGTAGACCTGAAAGAGCCTCTCGAGGTGATGATCCATGCCCGGGGCAAGGGCTTTGTCCGCGTCGAACGGAAATTCCTGGGCGGCGTCAACCAGATCGTGACCTTCCCCGCCGGCCAGTACGAGGTGGAGGTGGCGGTGCTCAATATCGAGACTTTCCCGGCCATCTACTGCGATGTACCTGAACTTCTGACCGACGAGACCTGGGTGGCGGACCTGTGCGATGTGGATCCGAAGCCTGTGGGCTGGGAGCCGGGCTTCTATACCTTGGAGGCGGATCCCGCGGTCTTCCCCTTTGCTTACAAGAATCTGGAACCCGTAGCTGAGGAACCCCAGGCAAACGGTATCCTGTACGATTTCGGTGTGGAATCCTTCGGCCCGGTCACGGTCTGCCATACAGAAGATATGGGCAAGATCGGCCTGTATTACGGGGAATCCAGGGAAGAAGCTCTGGATACCGAGTGGACGCTGATCCGGGAAAAGGTTGCCGCCGCTGATGAGACCTACACGGCCCCGGCCCGGGCTTTCCGCTATATCTACGTGACGGCGGAGCAGGGTACACCACAGATCCGGGCCCAGCTGGAATACCTGCCGATCGAGGACAAAGCCTCCTTCACCTGCGATGACGAGGCCCTGCCGAAGATCTGGGAGATCTGCGATCGCGCCTTCCACCTGAATTCACGGGAATTCTATCTGGACGGTGTCAAACGGGACCGCTGGGTCTGGTCTGGCGATGCCTACCAGTCCTACATGATCAACCGTTATCTGTACATGGAGCCGGGCATCACCAAGCGGACCATCCGCGCCTTGCTGGACCGGGCACCTTACAAGCGCCATATCAATACGATCAACGACTATTCCGCTTATATGTTCCTTGCGGTCTACGAGCAGTATTTCGCCACGGGCGACCAGGCCTTTGTTGCCTACGTATGGCCGCTGCTCAAAGAACTGTACAAGTTCATCACGGAACGTCTGGACGAGGAGACCGGTTATGTGGTGGCCCGTCCCGGAGACTGGGTCTTCATCGACTGGCACCGGTTCGATCTGGTAGGGCCTTTGTGCGCCGAGCAGATCCTCCTGCATGAGGTCTACCGCGCCATGGAAGTCCTGTCCGCGCTGATGGGCGAGAGTGGGGACTATGCCGCAAGAGCCGCGGCGCTAAAAGAGCGGATCCTGAAGGATTTCTGGGATGAGACCCAAGGTGCTTTCATCGACAGTTATACCTCCGGCAAACGCCAAGTGACCCGGCACGCGAATATCTTCGCCGTCCTCTATGACTTTGTGGACGCAGGAAAACAGCAGCAGATCCTGCACCGGGTATTGCTGAACGATGCGATCCCGCAGATCACCACACCGTATTTCAAACTGTTCGAGCTGATGGCGCTGGGCCAGCTGGGCCAGATCGAAGCCGTGCAGGAATATATCGACAGCTATTGGGGCGGCATGATCGCCAACGGTGCCACCAGCGCCTGGGAAGAATATATCCCGGACCGCCAGGGCATCGAGCATTACGAGATGTATGGGGATAAATATGGCTGCTCCCTGTGCCATGCCTGGGGCAGCGGTCCCATCTACCTGCTGGGCCGCTACTGCGCCGGCGTCCGGCCTAATTCTGTGGCCACCCGGTCCTTCGTGGTCGCTCCGAATCCCGGCCGCTATGCCCACTTCGAAGCGGTGGTGCCTATCGGCTGCGGGACGGTCAGCGTACAGTATGCGGACGGTGCGGTCACCGTATCTACGGATGTGCCGGGCGGCGTGCTGCAGTGGAACGGTAAGGAACTTCCGATCCCGGTGGGTACAGAGATCCACGCAAAATGATGTTGATCACAAAAGAGCAGGCCAGGTGCTTTATCCTGCGTAAGCAGGGGCTCTTGGGCAAACATCGGTTCATCGGGAAGGAAGGGGCCAGCCAATATGTGCGGCAGGCCGGCTGTATCCAGTATGATCCGGTGGATGTCTGCGGCAAGAACGCGGAGTTGACCATGCAGTCCCGGGTGCGCGGATTTACAAAAAAGCACCTGGAAGAACTGTTGTACAAGGACCGTCTACTGGTCGATTATGTAGATAAAGAACTGGCCATCTGGCCGCGGGAGGACTGGCCTTATTTCGCAGACTATCGAAACCGCAGTCAGGCCCATGGACAGACCTTTGCCGGATTGCAAGAACTGGAGGACCAGGCCATCGCCTATATTCGGGCGCATGGCCCGGTCAGCAGCGACACACTGCCCATCGAGGGAAAGATCTTCTGGCATTCCTCCATGCACTGGAGCGGGAACTGGGAAAAGGAATCCCAGGCAGCCCGGTCGGTGCTGGAGCAGCTGTACACGGACGGGGTCCTGCTGATCCACCATAAAAGTGGGTCACGCAAGTACTACGATCTGGCAGATAAGTATTTTGATCAGGAACTGCTGAAGGCCCAGAACCCCTGTCCGGACGAGCAGTCTTTTCTGCAGTGGCGGATGCTGCGCCGGATCGGTGCGGTCGGGTTACTGTGGGACCGGGGATCTTCCGCCTGGCTGGGCATCCGGATGACGACGGAGCAGCGCAGAGAAGCTTTTCAGCTTTTGCAGGCGCAGGGCAGGATCCAGGCTGTACAGGTCGAAGGCATCCGCGGTCCCATGTATCTACTGGCAGAGGACATGCCGCTTTTGGAGGAGGTCCTTTCCAGCACAGTGGACACCCAGCCGCGCATGGAGTTTCTGGCACCGCTGGATCCCATGCTGTGGGACCGTAAATTGGTGGAGACGCTGTGGGGCTTCCAGTATTCCTGGGAGATCTACACACCGGCAGCCAAGCGGAAATACGGGTATTATGTCCTGCCGATACTGTATGGACAGAACTTTGTCGGTCGGATCGAAGCCGCGGCGGACAGAAAAGACGATACACTGGTCGTAAAGAACATCTGGCTGGAACCGGACGTCCGTAGGACCAAGCGCCTGGAACATGCCATGGAAATGAGCATCAAGCGCCTGGCCCGGTTCAACAGCTGTAAAGGGATCGTCCTCCCAGAAGAATGAAGCGCAAACAAAAGACTTATAGGACAAAATGTGCCGGTTAAACCCGTCGAAACCCTGATAGAATGAAAGGAACCAGATCATGCTGTATGCGCAACTGGTTCTGTTCATTCAATCAGGGCTTTTCTTTATGATTCAGAGATGATGGTAAGTGAGTTGCGCATAAGTTGCGCAATGTGTGCGCCGACAAACTGGTAAAAATCAACAAAATAGATAATACATTTTTGTCGAATAAAACAAATTGACAAATAATTCTTCTGGTAGTATAGTATGCACAAAGCAAACGGTTGCGCATAAACGCCAATAATAGAACAAACGCTTGCGCATCAAACCAAGGAGGAAAATAAAATGAAGAAAAGCTTGCTTATGTTGCTTCTTGTCTGCACCATGGTCGTGACCATGCTGGCAGGCTGCGGTAAGAAAGCGGATAACTCTGGCGCTGCGGCTGAAGAGGAGATCACGGATTACGGCAGCAGCGAGATCAAGATCTGGGTTGCTGAAAATGTAGCTGATTTTACGAAAGCCAAGGCAGAACAGTTCATCAAGGACAATGAGAAGTTCTCCGGTTATACTATCAAGGTCGAAGCTGTTGGTGAAGGCGATGCAGCCTCCAACATGATCACCGACGTTCAGGCCGGTGCTGATATCTACGGTTTCGCACAGGATCAGCTGGCCCGTCTGGTAGCGGCCGGCGCCATCGCTCCGGTTCCGGCGGATATCGCTTCTACCGTCAGCAGCGAGAACGATGAGCAGTCTGTAGCGGCTGCCACCATCGGTGATGTCCTGTACTGCTATCCGACCACTTCCGATAACGGTTACTTCCTGTACTACGACAAGAGCGTCGTTACCGATCCGACTTCCGTAGACGCGATCCTTAAGGACTGCGAAGCGGCCGGCAAGGGCTTCTACTTCGAGATCAACAGCGGTTGGTATCAGACGGCCTTCTTCTTCGGAACTGGCTGCACCCTGACCTATGAAACTGACACGGCCGGTGCTTTCACCGCCTGCAACGCGGACTATGCCAGCGAGAATGGTGTGGCTGCTCTGAAGGCCATGATCGCGCTGCACAAGTCTCCGGTATTCAACAACGGTTCCAGCATCAGCAACGCTGCCAACGTGGCCGCCATCGTCGATGGTACCTGGGATTCCGGCGCTGCCAAGGATCTGTTCGGTGAAAACTATGCCTGCGCCAAACTGCCGAAGATCACGGTAGACGGCAAGGAGTATCAGCTGGGCGGCTTCAGCGGCTACAAGCTGATGGGTGTCAAGCCGCAGGAAGAAGCCGGCAAACTGGCTGTCTGCAATGCGCTGGCTGCCTACCTGACCAGTGAAGAAGTCCAGATCGACCGTTACAACGAAGTCGGCTGGGGTCCGTCCAACAAGAAAGCTCAGGAAAACGACGCTGTCAAGGCCGATGAAGCGCTGTCCGCACTGCGTGAGCAGTTGCCTTTCGATATCCCGCAGGGTCAGTACCCGGGCGACTACTGGGGTCTTGCCACTTCTCTGGGCGACTCCGTCATCGCGGGCGACTATGACAATGCCACGGACGAAGAACTTATGAGCGTTCTGACGACATTCCAGGATACCTGCGCTTCCTACGTCAGCAAATAATTCCGATCAAACTCTGAACGGGCGGAGCCATCGTTAAAGCTCTGCCCGTTTTTAAAAAAGCGAGGCACATTATGGCGAAAAAAGTATTCAGCCGCATCGGGACCGGGTTCCGCGTGCTGGGTGCTGATATCAAGGATATCGGCACAACCTTCGCGAAGGGCGACTGGAAGACCCGCGTTTCCTACATAGTCATGGGGTTTGGTCAGCTGATGCGCGGCCAGATCGTCCGGGGCGTCACCTTCCTCGGCCTGGAGGTCCTGTTGCTGTTCTTCATCATCGGATTCGGCGGCCAGTACGTCAGCAAGCTTCCCACGCTCGGAACGGTCGGCCGGATCGTCAATCCGAACGGCACCGTCACCTATGGAGACAACAGTTTCTTTATCCTGCTTTTCGGCATACTTACGATCATCGCGATCCTGCTGCTGGTCCTGCTATGGCGGATGAACGTCCGTCAGAACCGGGACGGCCAGCGGGCGCTGGAAGAAGGAAAGCACCTTCCGACGAATCGGGAAGATCTGCATTCCCTGCTGCACGAGCGTTTCGACCGCACGCTGCTGGCGCTTCCGGTGACCGGTATCTTCATATTTACCGTCCTGCCGATCCTGTTCATGATCGGCGTGGCGTTTACCAATTATGACAGTACCCACCAGCCGCCGGCCAACCTGTTCTCTTGGGTCGGGCTGGAAAACTTCAAGAACATCGTATCCCTGAACGGAGAAGGAAGCTTCGGCTCCACCTTCTTCAGCGTCCTGGGCTGGACGTTGATATGGGCGTTCTTTGCCACGTTCCTGACCTATTTCCTGGGCATGGCGGTGGCG
>CADBPG010000129.1 GCA_902796435.1 uncultured Eubacteriales bacterium
CCATGACGGCCTGTCAGGTAGTTGAAGCCAGCAACATCCGCCGCCTGTGCGGATTCTTCCAGCGCCTCGGTCATCAGCGGATGATTGGTGAAATCATCGGAGTTCATCAGGCTCATCATCATGTTCATACCGCCGATACCATCTGCTCCGCCTTCCTGCGGTGCCGTCGGGTCGATGCCCATCTTCTGCAGGATATCACCAATGATCAGCGGCATTTTGCCGGAGGTCATGGCATTGAGCATACCATTGATGGCCGTTGTGGTGAAACGGGTGTTGTCCAGCTCATGGAATTTATTGCACAGCTTGCGGTTCATGCGTCCGCCGATCTCCCGGCCCAGATCCAGTATCTCGTTACCGGTGGAATACAGGATGACGCAGGGATGGTTGTAATCCTTCGCGACGATGCGCTCGATCTCCTGCTCCCAGAGCAGATCGAAATAGGTGGCGAAATCATTACGGTTCTTATGCTCGTACCAGACGTCGGACAGTTCGTCCATGACGACCAGACCGTACTTATCACAGGCACGGAGCATTTCCGGGCTCATGGGATGATGGGCGCTGCGGACAGCATTGAATCCGGCTTCCTTCATCTGACGGGCTCTGCGTTCTTCCGCGTCGGCAAAGGTGGCCGCGCCGATGACACCATTATCGTGATGGATGCAGGTACCCTTCTGTTTGATCACCACACCGTTGATGCGCAGGCCCTGCTCTGCATCCAGGGTAAGGGTGCGCAGACCGATCTTGTCGCAGAAGGTATCCAGCACCGTATCGCCGGACAGGATCTCGACCTTAAGATCGTACAGGTTCGGGGTATCGATATTCCAGAGTGCCGGCGCTGCAATGCGCAGATTCTGGCGCACCGTTTCCTTGTCCTCCGCGAACAAGGTCAGTGTTACGGTATCTTCTTTTACTACAGAACCATCGAAGCAAAGCATCGTCTTGACCGCGATCTTCTGCTTGGTACGGGTCAGGTTGACCAGTTTGCTTTCGATCTCGACGATGGCTTCCTCCGCCGTGGCCAGTTTCGTGGTGGCACGGACACCATCGTTCAGGAAATGTACGTCATCGCCCACCAGAAGGTTGACGCTGCGGTAGATGCCGCTGCCGGAATACCAGCGGCTGTTCGGCGTGGGATTGTTGGCGATTACCTTGATCTCGTTGGTAGCACCGTAATGCAGCAGATCCTTCGCCTGGACATAGAAGCCCGCATATCCGTGGAGATTGGTGGCCGCATGGGAACCGTTGATATATACCATGGCAGTCATATAGACGCCTTCGAATTCGAGGAAAACATCCTTGCCTTCCCACTCGGCCGGAACATCGAAGTTCTTTAAATAGGTATACTGTCCGCCGGGATAGAAGCCAGTCTGAGAACCGCTCACATCGTTCGCATCCGGCTTTTCCCAGATCATCGCGTCATGCGGGATCTGCACCGGGATCTCGGCCGCACCAGCGCCACCGATCATTTCCATCAATCCGCCGCCGGCCATGGAAAGCCGCCAGCCATCATTAAAGGTTTGTCTGATCATACTACTGCCTCCCGAAATTAAGTTTTATATGCCTAATTGTATCGAATGGAAAAAGCCTTGTCAACGGACCTTTATCGAAAAATGGTATCATACTTATGACATTTTTCTATGATTTGTGCATTTTTGATATTTACAAAAACGTATTCTCATATTATAATTACACACGATAAATTTTTAAGCGGTTCAGAGAGGCCGGCAAGATTTATAGTACAACTCTGTTCAAGAGTATGCATTAGTGTGCTTAATCAGGTCTTTCCACCGCGGAAAGGCCTTTTATTTTTGCCAAAAGGCCAAAACAGAGAGGAAAAGCATGGAGATCAAAACCCAGCTCATGGACAGCGCACAGATGGCAAGATCCATCACGCGCATCACACATGAAATCATTGAAAAGAACAAGGGCCTTGAGGACATCTGCTTTGTTGGTATCAAGCGGCGCGGCATTCCCCTGGCCTGGCGCCTTGCGGAGACTGCTTACCGGTTTGAGAACGTGCAGATCCCGGTCGGATATGTGGACATCTCCCTGTATCGGGATGATATGACCGAAGTTACGGAGCTTCCGGAATCTGCCGGCAGTCAGTTCCCGATCGATGTCAACGGTAAGACCGTTGTCCTGGTGGATGATGTGATCTACACCGGACGCACCGCACGCGCGGCCATCGAGGCTATATTCCGCGAGGGACGCCCCAAGCGTCTGCAGCTGGCCGTCCTGGTGGACCGAGGCCATCGCGAACTGCCCATCAAACCCGATTATGTCGGAAAGAATGTTCCCACGTCACATGAAGAACACATCCGGGTCCTGATGACCGAAGTCGATGGAACAGATGGTGTATTCATCTGTGAAAAAAGTGCATCTGCGGAACCTTCCGCTGAGTGATAAAACTAATTCAATGGAGGAAAAGTTCAATGAAAATGGTTTTTAACATCAAAGACAAACCGAAGTTTGGTCAGCTGATCGTATTCGCGTTCCAGCAGCTCCTTGCAATCCTGGCTGCGACGATCGCCGTGCCTACTATCGTCGGTAATGGTATGAGCCAGTCTGCCGCCCTGTTCGGCGCCGGCTGCGGTACCATCATCTACCTGCTGTTCACGAAATTCAGCAGTCCTGTTTTCCTCGGTTCTTCTTTTGCCTTCCTGGGCTCCATGTTCGCTGCCTTCGGTGGCGCCGCTTCTGTTGAAGTCGGTTATGCCGGTCTGCTGATCGGTGCGATCCTGGCCGGTCTGGTCTACGTAGTGATCGCTCTGGTCGTCAAGTTTGCTGGTGTCAAGTGGATCGATAAGCTGATGCCTCCTGTCGTTATCGGACCGACTGTTGCCATCATCGGACTTTCTCTGGCTGGCAACGCCATTGGTGATTCTCTGGCTGGTGCCCTCGATGCTGATGCTGGTGCCTATATCATGACCGCCCACGTCTGGGTCTGCCTGATCTGCGCTCTGGTCACTCTGCTGGTCGTCATCCTCTGCTCTGTCTATGGCAAGAAGATGGCCAAGCTCATCCCCTTCATCATCGGTATCCTGGCCGGTTACCTGGTCGCTCTGGTATTCACCCTGATCGGCAATGCTTCCGGCAACGAAGCTCTGAAGGTCATTGACTTCAGCAAGTTCCAGAACATGCAGTGGGTGCCTGACTTCACCTTCATCAAGGCCTTCAAGGGCATGGGTTCCGTCACCGGCAAATATATTGCCACCATCGCAGTTGCCTATGTGCCTGTTGCCTTCGTTGTTTTCGCGGAGCATATCGCGGACCACAAAAACCTTTCCTCCATTATTGAAAAAGACCTGCTGAGCGAGCCGGGTCTGCATCGCACCCTGCTGGGTGACGGTGTTGGTTCCATGGTCGGCGCCTTCTTCGGCGGCTGCCCGAACACCACCTACGGTGAGTCCGTCGGCTGCGTCGCGATCACCGGAAACGCTTCCATCGTCACCATCCTGGCGACCGCGGTCCTGGCGATCCTGGCCTCCTTCTTCGGCCCGCTGGTCACCTTCCTGTCCACGATCCCTGCCTGCGTCATGGGCGGTGTCTGCATCACTCTGTACGGTTTCATCGCCGTCTCCGGTCTGAAGATGCTGCAGCCTGTTGACCTGAACGACAACCGCAACCTGTTCACCGCTTCTGTCATCCTGATCGCCGGTATCGGCGGCATGACCCTGAA
>CADBPG010000130.1 GCA_902796435.1 uncultured Eubacteriales bacterium
AAATTAATAATAAACTTTATACCATAGATCAGGGAGAAATGCAATGCGAATTCGCTATTTGAGCAACACGGAAGAAATACTGGAGGCCTCCCGGCTGCTGGTCCGGGATCCGGAGCAGATGCGGGGCCAGTGGCGCACTCTGTGCCCACAGGCTAAAAGCCTTGCCATGGAGATCGGCTGCGGCAAAGGGCGCTTCATCGGCGAGATGGCACGGAAGGATCCGGACACCTTGTACCTGGGGGTGGAGAAATTCTCCACGATCCTGGCGCGCAGTATCATGAACAATGAGGCGGAAGAGGAGCTGCCGCAGAACTTGCGGCTGATCCGCAGCGACGCGCTGGACCTGGATGAAGCCTTCGCCGATGGGGAGCTGGACCGGCTCTACCTGAACTTCAGTGATCCCTGGCCCAAGGACCGGCACGCCAAGCGCCGCCTGACCTCCGACCGGTTCCTGCCGCTCTATGCCCGCTGGCTGAAGCCCGGGGGCGAGCTGCATTTCAAGACCGACAACGATGGCCTGTTTCCCTGGTCGGTGGAATCACTGCTTGCGAATGGCTGGAAGATCCTGTTCCAGACGGATGACTGGCACGCCTGCCCGGAGCAGAAGGACGATGTCATGACCGAGTATGAGATCCAGTTCTCTGCGGCGGGCAAGAAGATCCACAAGCTGACAGCAGTCTACGCCGGATCAGACGATAAGGTATTGTAAAGCAGCCGCAGCAGAAGGAACGAAAGCAAGGCGCCGGCCATGGCCGCCGGCAGGAGCGTATTCCAGGAAGCCAAAAGGACGATCTCGTACTTGGCCATCAGGACCTGGGAGGCATTGATCAGAAAATGCATGAGGATGCCCGGCCAGATGGAGCCGCTGCACCAGGTCAGAATGGCGGCAGCCAGACCGAAGCAGAAGGCATAGGGCAGCTGCTGCAGGTTCATGTGCAGGATCCCGAAGACCAGAGCGCTCAGACAGACGGCCGGCCACATCCCAAGGCTGCGGGATTCGGTCAGGTACACGCCGCGGCAGGCCCATTCTTCAAAGAAAGCGGGCAGCAGGGCGGTGGACAAAAGCGCCAGGGGCAGAGGGTCCGCCAGGATCCGGTCCATAGCCGCCGTGACTGGATTGGGGAACAACATTTCGCTGATCGCCGATACCAGCAGCAGAGGCGGCTGGATCAAGAAAGCTGTCACCGTGGCGATGCCTAAGGAAAGCAGGGCTCGTTTGGGGCGGCAGAAACCAGCGTCTGCACGCTGCAGGCCCAGCCTGCGCATCCACCACAGGATCGGCAGACCGAACCAAAGTCCATAGTGCAGCACCGACCTGAGCCAGTAGGGCGGCAGGACACCCAGCGCCTGATAGAGCAGCTGCAGTACGAAAGCGCCTGCGATGAAGCAGACCAGGACCGAAAAGAAAAAGATATTGGGACGGGGCAGAACTCTCATAACTTGCAATCCTTTGCTGTGCATGATATAATCAGTACGGTATATAAACCAGGCATTACTTAATATGATGAAAGGAATCTGAAATGGCAAATATTTTTACAGACAGCAATTTTCAGCAGGAAGTCCTGAATTCTGAACTCCCTGTTGTGGTCGATTTTTACGCAGATTGGTGCGGCCCCTGCAAGATGATCGGACCGGTCATCGAGCAGCTGGCAGAGGCTTATGCCGGCAAGATCAAGGTCGGCAAGGTCAATGTTGACGAAAACATGGAACTGGCTTCCAAGTACCGGATCATGAGCATCCCGGCCATCATGTTCTTCAAGAACGGTGAGGTCCAGGATCAGATCATCGGTGCGCTGCCGAAGGCACAGATCGAAGCGAAATTCCAGGCTTTACTGTAAGTAAGAACTGAAAACAAAAGCAGGTACGGGCGAAGGCCCGGGCCTGCTATTTTTCTTTTTTGTGGAACAGGGCGAAGAGCTTCTTCAGGAAGGATGGCAGCTCTCGCTGCGGGCCGCTGCGGGTCATCCCGGAGAAGACCGGATGGGAGAAGGTCTCCCGTTCCTTTTCCAGCTGGGACAGATCCTTGGTGTTCAGCTCCTTCTTTTCCAGACGGTAATCGATGTAACGCTTGATCAGCGTATACAGGACCGTGAAGAAGGGAACACCGAACAGCATGCCGGCGACGCCGAACAGGCTGCCGCCCACGGTTACGGAGAAGATGATCCAGAAGGGCTTGATGCCCAGCGTACCGCCCAGGATGTACGGTCCCAGGATGTTGCCATCGAACTGCTGCAGGATCAGCACCATGATGACGAACACAAAGGCCTGCATGGGGGAACTCAAGAAAAGGATCATTGCGGAGGGAACTGCACCGAAGACCGGGCCGAAATAGGGGATGACGTTGGTCACGCCGACCAGCGTAGCGATCAGCAGCGGGTAATCCAGCCGCAGGATCAGCATCATGATGTAGCAGATGATGCCGATGATCAACGAATCGATGATCTTGCCCAGGAAGAAAAATTTGAAGATATTGGCGGTCTCGTTGCCCACGTTCAGGATCAGCATAGCGTGATCCTTACGGAACATGGCGTAGATGATCTTCTTGACACCGGCCAACATCCGCTCCCGATCCGCGATGATGTAGATGGAAACGATCAGACCGATGACCAGGTTGATGACGCTGTTGGCAAACTGCATGAAGATCGTATAGACCTGCGGTACCAGATTGCTTAAGAACTTCTGGATGCCGGAGGTCAGGTTGCCCAGCTGCCCGTTCAAAACGTTGACCAGTTCATCAGAATCGATATAACTGGCGACTGGCAGGTTGTTCCAACGGTCGGCCAGCTTGTCCACCTTGCCGATCAGCCCAGTGATGGCCTCGGTCGCCAGATTGACGATCGTGGACAAGGAGTTGATCAACTGCGGGATGACATATACGAAGGTCAGGACCAGTATGCCCAGGATGATGACGTAGCAGTCGAGCATCGCGAAGAAACGGATCAGGCCGACGTTGGATTTGGTGCTCCTGCGCCAGCACTTGGGGATCGGCAAACGCTTTTTCGACGTACGGATCTTCGTCTGGAAAACCTTGAAATTCTTTTCCAGACTGGATACGGCAGGCGCTACAAAAAAGGTGATGACCAGGCCGTATACGATGGGCTTCATTACAGCAAGAATGCCCCACAGACCCTTAAATTCCGCCTTCCGGATGTAATTATAGAACAGGATGGCGCCGGCGATGACGATGAACAGCCAGAGAAAATAGGGGAACAGTTCCCGCATCTTTGTCTTTAGGTTTTCTTTGGACATAAGCACTCCCGATCAATACCAGGTTTTCTTCTTTTTTACAGCTTCCGCCTTTTCATCCTTGCGGCGTTTGAGCATCTTCATTTTGTCCAACGCGTGGATAAAGGCCCGGATCGTCTCGCTGAGGCGGTCCGCATCCTCCGGTTTGACCATCAACAGCTGGAACGCCTGCTTCAGGAACTCGCTTTTCTCTTTTTTGATCTGCACCGTGATATAGGTGTTTTTACCCCGCGTGCTGACGCCGGAGGTGATCATCTGAGACCAGGGGACGAACAGATTGCTGTTGTATACATAGATACCGTCCTGCGTCATGACCCAGCGGCTCGTGGAGAAAGGAGCCACCACGAAAATGAGCAGGCCTATGACAAGAGAGGCGGGCAATAAAGCATCTATGTCACGCATGGTTTCGAACTTGGTGACATCCAGGATGAACAGGACCACAACGGAGATGATCAACAGTACACACACGATCCGCAGGATCTTGATGCTGGTCCGGCTGTCCTCCATGACGTAGAGGACCTCGCCGCGCTTGCCCTTTTTATACTCGTTCATCTCGATGGACGAGTTGATGTTGCGTACCAGCATGAACATAAAAATGACGCTGGTGATGACCGTAAACAGGATCAAGGGGTCAACCTTCCCTTCATAGTTTTTTAGAATCAGATCTTGGAATCGATCAGCGCGTTGCTGATCTCGTCCAGGTTGAAATGGGCATCGGTCTCGGTACCGACACGGGTGGTCTGGCTGAGATCGTTGACGATGTGGGTCTTCTGGGCTTCGTTCGGCTCACCCTGCACCTCCGGCAGGGGGCTGAGGCTTTCCAGATCGACACCGGACTCGGACAGGACCTGCTCCAGACGGTCGAAGATCTGGTTCATATCTTCACAGTGGCTGTTGTAGAGATAGCGGCGCAGCAGGCGGTTATAGGACTCCTGGAACTCGACCAGGTTGGAGCGCAGCTTCAGAGCTTCGCTGCGCAGACTGTCCATCTCGGCGACGACGTCCGAACGCAGATGCGCGGCATCTTCCCGGGCTTTGGCAATGATGGAATCCGCGGTGAGCTGGGCTTCGATCACGGCCTTGTTGATGGCGTTTTCCCGGTTGCGGTATTCCTCGATCAGCTGATCCTTTTTCTGCAGTTCGTTTTCCAGATCAACGATATAAGTATCAACTTCCGTGGTGTCAAATCCTTTACGGACGATGGTAAAATCTTTCATGGCAGCCTCCTGAATCATGTACTGATGATCTTGATTATTTTTATTATAACACGAACTGGACTCAAGTAAAGAGAGAAAAACATCATAGAGACTGTATATTTTTTCTGTTTTCTATGATATACTCATTCCATACTTTGATCGGACGCAGGAGTTTGCTATGAGACCGTTTAAGCACAAGGTACAGTACTACGAAACCGACATGATGGGCGTGACGCATCATGCCAATTATATCCACTGGATGGAAGAAGCCCGAATCGATTTCCTGGAGCAGTTGGGCTTTCCCTATGCCGCGATGGAGCAGCAGGGCGTCCTTTGTCCGGTCAAGTCCGTCTTCTGCGATTACAAACATACCAGCACCTTTGATGATGAGATCGAGATCCGGATCTGGGTGGAATCCTTCACCGGGCTCCGTATGACGATCCAGTACGAGATGGTGAACCAGGAGGGGACAGTGGTCTGCACGGCACGGTCGGAACATTTTTTCGTGGACCGGGACGGCAGGTTCGTCCGCATGAAGCGCGAGATGCCGGAATTCTGCCAGGCGATCGAGCAAAGCATGCTTTCCGAGAGCTCCGCGGCGGAACCCGCCGTGCACCTATCTGAAGGCTGAAAAGGCTGCTGCATCTACTTGCAGCAGCTTTTTTATGGCGTGTTTCATGCCGTAACTTGCATTCATGCGGGAAAAAAGTTACAATAGGTCTGCATAAAGAAAGAGAGGTTGGATCCATGGAACAAAGAGGAGAGACCACTATCCGGCTGATCCCTGGCGGTGCGGCCGGCTGGTGTTATTATTCCAGGGAGATTTCGTTAGATAAAGCGCTCCGCGGTAAGGACGGCAAGCTTTGGATCGAGGCAGCTGTGCAGCAGCCGAAGGGCGAGATCCTGTACGGAGACGCGTCTGTTTTTGCGGAAAGTGAGTATCTGGGCATGGCGGTGCTGGCAGAGGTAGGCATCCTTTTGAACAAAGAGCAGAATGCCTTCCGCATCGGCCTGCGCCTGCTGGAGGATACGGACGAAAACGAGGTCAAGGTCTTCTGGCGCGCCTTCTGCAAGGGGAAGAAGAACCAGATGGCAGAGCGCAGTGTAAGCCCTGTTTTCAAGGAAACGCCGGAAGAGGAAGCTGAAGAAAGTGCCATCCCGCAGGAAGAAGAGCCTAAGGAAGAGCCGCAGCACTCTGAGGAGTTTTATATCGAATCAGTCCCGGGGCAGATCTTTAAGGGACAGAAGTTCATGTTCATGTGCCATCGTCCGGAGGATCTGGAGGAGTCTGTCACGTGGAACGTGGTTGGGGAAGATGCAGGTACGATCAACGGGTACGGAATGTATACCGCTCCGGACCGTCCGGGCGTCTTTGAAGTGACCGCACAGGCGGGCGGGCTTTTGGCCTCCGCTTATATCGTGGTCAAAGATCAATGATCGGACAGGAGTATTCTATTGTTACGATATTTATCAGCCATCGGCATGAGCCGATATACAGGGACCAAGGCAATCAGCTCCTGGACCAAGAGGTATCTGGACAGTCATAAGGAACGGCCGACACCCTTTTCCTGGCCGGGCAGCGATGAGACGCAATTGGAATTCCGGCATGAAATGGGGCCCTTCCGCCTTGTGCTGAAAGCCTATCCGGAACCGGGCGGCGTGATGCACGTATATTCCGCCCTGCCCAGTGCCCGCCCCGGCACGATCTCCCGCCTGGCAGGCTGGGAGCTGGGCCTGGAGGATACCCACTTGGTCGTCTTCGGTGAGGACGAGGTGAACGGCAACCCACTGGTGGTGCGCATGGAGGAGACCGGCAAGATGATGAACCTGCCGATCCCCAAGGGAGGCGAGAACGGATCCCTGCACTACGCAGGCCTTTCCATAGAGGGCAAGATCATCCTGGGGATGCTGCGCACGGAAGAAGATGAAAAGGTCTACGAGGAAGAGGACCGCTGGCGCCAGGAAATGCTGAACAAGCTGCGCAACGGTGACCAGGAAGCCATGAAGGCCATGGAAGAAGAAATGGCCTATCAGGACCAGGAGATCGAGGCCCGCATGCAGCACGAGGATATCTTCACGGTGCTGGAAGGCTTCTTCATGCCCGTGGAGGACCTGTTCGCGGGCGTCTATTCGACCCTGGGCACCATTCTGGACGCGGACAAGATCCTGAACCCGGAGACGGAGGAATGGGTCTGGCATCTGCAGCTGGATGTGATGGGCAGCGGCCTGGACGTATATATCCACCCGGACGATCTGGTCGGTGTACCGCTTAAAGGATGCCGCTTCCTGGGCAAGGTCTTACTGGTCGGCTCGCTCAGGTTATGAGCAGGAGGTAAAAATGAACGGACAGCAGATGGAGCAGACGCTCCAGCAGGCGGTGGCAGAGGGTTTCATCGCCGGTGGGAACCTGATGGTCCTTAAGGATGGAAAAGAACAGTTCTATTGTGCGGCCGGTTACGCGGACCGTGATGCGAAGACACCCATCGAGCGGAATACGATCTTCCGCTTGTATTCCATGAGCAAACCGGTCACTTCAGCGGCAGTCATGCTGCTGATGGAAGAGGGTAAGATCGACCTGATGGACCCGGTTTCTTTGTATATCAAGAGTTTCCAGGAGCAGAGCGTCTGGACAGAGGAGGGCCTTGTGCCCGTGGAGCGTCCGGTGGAGATCCGGGACCTTCTGTCGATGACCAGCGGTCTGGTCTATGGCGGTGGTCCTACGGTGCCGGAACAGGAGGCACAGAAGGTCTTCGATGAGGCCATCGCGAAGCTGGGGACCCCGGAGGAGATCGGAACGGTGGAGATGGCGGAGCGCCTGGGCGCCTGCCCGCTCATGTTCCAGCCGGGCACCCAGTTCATGTACGGGACTTCCGCGGATATCCTGGGTGCGATCGTAGAGATCGTGAGCGGCCAACGCTTCGGCACCTTCCTGAAGGAGCGTATCTTCGACCCGCTGGGGATGGAGGATACCGGTTTCTACGTGCCCAAGGCCAAACAGGGGCGCCTTTCCAAAGTCTACGTCAACGGACTGGCGGACCAGGTCTATACCTTCCCTCATCTGGCGATCCAGAACACCATGGAGCAGGAACCCTGCTTCGAATCCGGCGGGGCCGGTCTGGTCTCCACGATCACGGATTATGCCCGTTTTGCCGAGATGCTGCTGAACGGGGGCACCTATAAGGGTCAGCGGATCCTTTCGGAAGCGACAGTCCGTTTCATGACGACCCATCATCTGACTGCGGAGCAGCAGGTATATATGGAGGCCTCCTGGGAAGGACTGGCCGGCTACAGTTACGGCAATCTGCTGCGGGTGCTGGTGGATCCGGGCAAGGCCGTGCACATGGCGTTTTCTGGTGAGTACGGCTGGGACGGTTGGCTAGGCCCCTATTTCTGCAATGCCCCAGAGGACAAGATGACATTTTTACTGATGTATCAGTTGACGGATGCAGGTACGACGCGGCTGACCCGTCTGCTGCTGAATGAGTTGGGAGCTGCTTTATGAAGAACCAGTATCAGTTGATCGCCTTCGATATGGACGGGACCCTGCTGACGACCGATAAGAAGATCGCACCGGAAACCACCCGGGCCATGCAGGAAGCGGTCCAGGCGGGCAAGCAGATCGTGCTGTCCACCGGCCGCACGGATGCGGAGCTGGCTGCTTACCGCTCAGCTCTTGCGGACGTGCGCTATGGGATCCTGGAAAGCGGCGGCCTGCTCTATGATTTCCATGAGCGCAGGATCCTGTCCTGCAAACCCATCGCGCCGGAATATGTGCAGAAGATCCTGGAACTGTCTGAGCAGGAAGATGTGATGATCCAGGTCATGGCCGGCGGCAAGGTCTATATCCAGACCAAGGATCTGGACAATATGGCCCATTATCAGCTGGCTTATTTCTATCCCCTATTCAGCACCACGGCGCTTTTGATCGATGATATCCGGGCCTGGCTTCGGGAAGGCACGCAGAACGGAACACTTACTGTCGATAAGATCAACCTCTATCACACCGATACCGAGGCAAGAAAACGGACCCTCGACCGCGGCAAGGATCTGCCGCTGGAACTGGTATATTCCGAGATCACCTCCATCGAATTCAGTCCGAAGGGTGTTTCGAAGGGCACAGCGCTGATCGAGCTTGCGGGCCTGTTGGGGGTCCCGGTGGAGCAGACCATCGCCGTCGGTGATGCGGACAATGATCTGGCCATGCTCAAGTGCTGCGGCCTGGCCGTGGCCATGGGCAACGCGAATGAAAACGTAAAGCGGACGGCGGCCGTGGTGGTGGCAGACAATGATCACGATGGCTGCGCGGAAGCGATTCGAAGGTACTTACTATGAAGTTTTACGAAGAGGAGTGGCTGCGCCTGCGGAAGATGACAAGACTTGCGGATACGTATCAGATCCGCTTCTCTTTATGTCCCCAGGAGAAAGAATACTACCAGATCCGCAGCAACAGGGCAGCGTGTACGATCACAGCCTCGGACGAGGGGATGCTGCTGCAGGGCGTCTACCGGTTCTTCTATTCCCTGGGGGTCCGGTATCTGGGCCCTGGCCGCAAGTACGAGAAGTACCCGGCTTCCATCGATCCGCGCACCCTGGAGCAGGATGTGATGATCCGGCCCCTGCCGATCCGCGGCGTATGCATCGAAGGGGCGGACAGCCGGGAAAACATTCTGGATATGATCGACTGGATGCCGAAGATCGGACTGAACAGTTTCTTCATCCAGTTCAAGGACCCGTATACCTTCCTGAAGCGTTGGTACGCACATGAAAACAACCCGCTTCTGGCACCGGAACCCTTTGACCTTGGTCAGATCGACCAGGAGGTCACCGAGGCGATCCGAATTCGGCATCTGCACCACCACCGTGTCGGCCATGGATGGACCGGTGCGGTCCTGGGTGCTTCTGCGGCTGGCTGGGAGCAGGAGATCACGCCGCTTTCCGAGGAGCGGGCGGCATACGCGGCCCTCATCGACGGGAAGCGGGACTATTTCGGCGGTGTGCCGCTGAATACCAACCTTTGCATGTCTGATCCACAGGTGCAGGAGCAGTTTGCCCAGGAGGTCTTACAGTATGCCAAGGACCACCCGGAGGTGGATCTGCTGCACGTCTGGCTGGCGGATGACTGCAACAACCATTGCACCTGCCAGGCCTGTCAGACCCGCATTCCCACGGACTTTTATCTGCAGATCCTGAACCGGATCGATGCAGTTTTGACCCAGGAAGGTCTGCCCACGCGGATCGTTTTCCTGCAGTATCTGGAGCTTTTGTGGCCGCCCCAGACCGAGACCCTGCACCATCCGGAGCGCTTCGTGTTCATGTTCGCGCCGATCAGCCGCAGTTTTGAAAGCGGGTATCGTACCGCGGACCGGACCCGGAAGATCCCGCCCTATGTGCGCAACCAGATCAAGCTGCCGGTGGGTGTGGATGAGAACATCGCGTTCCTGAAGGCCTGGCAAAAGGCCTTGGGCTCCGCCATGCCCCAGGGTTTCGCCTATGATTATCACCTGGGCCGGGCCCATTATGGAGACCTGGGCTATATGCGGATCAGCCGCCTTCTGAACGAGGACGTCTACCAGATGCAGAGCTTAGGACTGGCTGGTCTGATGACCTGCCAGGAGCTTAGAGCCGGTTTCCCGCATTTTCTTCCGGACTATGTGCTGGGCATGACATTGACCGAGCCCGCCTTTTCCTTTGGCGACCTGGAGGATGAATATTTCATGGCGGCCTACGGCCCCTACGCGAAGGAGGTCATGACCTATCTGGAGACCCTGTCCCGCAGGACCCATCCAGACTGGTTCAATGGTAAAGGGCCCCGGAAGCGGCCGGATCTGGTGCCGGACTATACGGCGGCGTTGGAGGAAGTCCTGCGCATGCGGCCCGAGATCCAGAAGATGCGCTCGGAAGACCCGGTGGAAGCCCGGTTCCTCAAGATCCTGGAGTACCACAACCGGTATGCGGAAATGTATCTGAAGGCGATGCTCGCCCGGATGCAGGATGATCTGGAAGCGCTGGATCAGGCATACCAGGCCCTGGACCAGCTGATCGACGAGAATGAGACAGAATACCAGGAATGCCTGGACGTGTACCGCATCCACGAAGTGATGTTACACTATACGAAGATACCATCACACACGCTTTGATCCAATGCAGTGCAATAAACGAGGGGAGATGGAACTATGGAAACGATCGAATGCCCGGTCTGCGGGATGACATATACAGGAAAACGTTGTCCGGTCTGCGGTGCGAAGGTCAAGATCCGGTACCG
>CADBPG010000131.1 GCA_902796435.1 uncultured Eubacteriales bacterium
GACGTGCTGGAGATCCCTTTCCTTTCCATCCATAAGACTCCTGCTCTCACCTATCGCGAGGACTATAACTTCTGCGCCTTCGATCCGGACTGGGCCAGCCGCAACCGGCTGAACGGTCCATCCCACCGGCTGGAGACCAAACATGGCGGCACCGACCGTTACAACACTTATTCCGGTGGCGCCCACTCCTTCGACCTGTTGGTCCCTGTTGAAGAATATTTTGACACCCATCCAGAATATTTCTCCGAAGTCGATGGGGTCCGCATCAAGGATCACACCCAGCTCTGCCTGACCAACCCGGAGGTGGTGGAGATCTCCCAGAAACGGGTCCTGGAATGGATCCGGAAGGATCCGGAGGCGGAGCTCATCGCCGTGGCCCAGAATGACTGGTACAACCCCTGCACCTGCCCTGCCTGCCGCGCCATCGATGAGCGGGAGGGGTCCCATTCCGGCACCCTGCTGACCTTCGTCAACCAGATCGCGGAGGCCGTGGCCCAGGAGTATCCTGAAAAGAAACTGGGCGTGCTGGCCTACCAGTATACCCGCAAGCCGCCGAAGACCCTCAAGCCTCATCCCAACGTGCTGATCCGGCTTTGCTCCATCGAATGCTGCTTCTCCCATTCTCTGGAAGAATGTCAGGAAGTGGCCAGCTTCAAGAAGCGCACCCTTCCTGGCGCCACCACCTTCGCGGAGGATCTGGAAGGGTGGTCCCGCATCTGCGACAATATCCAGATCTGGGATTATACCGTGGATTTCATGCACTATCTGATGCCCTTCCCCAACTTCCAGGTGCTCAAGCCCAACATCAACTTCTTCATCAAGAATCATGCCATCGGCATCTTCGAACAGGGCAATGGCGAGTCGCCCTACGGGGATTTTGAAGAGCTCCGCGCCTACGTGATCGCGCGGCTGTTGTGGAACCCGGATCTGGAGACCGAGGATCTGATCCATGAATTCCTGGAGGCCTTCTACGGCGCTGCCGCAGACCCGCTGTATCGTTATATCGAGCTTTTGAAAAACAAGATGACCGATGAGCACATCCATTTGGGCATCTACGACCCGCCGACGAGCCCCTGCTGGTCCTCTGACGTGCTGGACGCCGCGGAGGCCCTTGTGGCCGAAGCCCGCAGTGTGGTCGAGGATGATCCGGTCCTGCTGGCCCGTGTGGAGCGCGTTGCTTTGGGACCCCAGTACGTCCGCATGGCCACAATGCAGAAGGAAGATCCGGCTCGTCCGGAGGCTGTTGCCCACTTCTTCGACCGGGTGGAAGCAGAAGGCATCCGTGCCGTCCGCGAGAACATCAGCAACGCGTATCTGCGGGCTTTGTTTGAAATATTCCCGGAAGACCTGCACTATCACCAATAAACGGACTGTTCGCCTTGACCGTGGCCGGGCGCCCCAGTATAATGGTCTTCATCACAAAACTTAATGGAGGTTTCAGATGAACAATTTCACATTCTACGCACCCACCTATTTTGCGTTTGGAAAAGATACACAGAACCAGGCCGGCGCCCTTGTCAAGCGTTTTGGCGGCACCAAGGTCCTGGTCCACTTCGGCAGCGGCTCCGTGGTCCGCTCCGGCCTGCTGGATACTGTCAAAGCCTCTCTGGAGGCGGAAGGTCTGGCCTATGTGGAACTGGGCGGCGTCAAGCCTAACCCCCGCAGCGGTCTGGTCTATGAAGGCATCGAACTGTGCCGCAAGGAAGGCGTGGACTTCGTCCTGGCCGTCGGCGGCGGCAGCACCATCGACTCCGCCAAAGCCATCGCGGCAGGTACCGTTTATGATGGCGACTTCTGGGATTTCTACGAAGGAAAGCCCGTGGAAAAAGCCCTGCCCATCGGCACGATCCTGACGATCGCCGCGGCCGGCAGCGAAGGCTCTCCGGACTCCGTCATCACTAAAGAAGAGGGCATGATCAAGCGCGGTGCCTCCGGCGAAGCCTATCGTCCCAAGTTCTCCATTCTGAACCCGGCCCTGACCCAGACCCTGCCGCCCTACCAGACGGCCGCCGGTATCACCGACATCATCGCCCATCTGTACGAGCGCTACCTGACCAACACCAAAGAGGTCGAGGTCACCGACCGCCTGATCGAGGCGCTGATCCTGACCATGGTCCACGAAGGCCCCCGTGTCATCGAGGATCCGAACAATTATGAAGCCCGGGCGAATATCATGTGGGCCGGCATGATGGCACACAACAATTCATGCGGCGTCGGCCGTACCCAGGACTGGACCAGCCATAATGTGGAGCACGAGCTCTCCGCCCTGTATGACTGCGCCCATGGCGCCGGTCTGGCCGTGGCGATGCCCGCTGTCTTCACCTACACCCTGCACCACGATGTGCTGCGCTTCGCCAAGATCGCTGTCCGCGTCTGGGGCTGCCAGATGGACTTCGATGATCCTGAGCGCACCGCGAAGGAAGGCATTGAAGCCCTGCGCCGCTTCCTGATCTCCATCGGCATGCCGAAGAACTTCGCAGAACTGGGCGCCAAGGAAGAAGACATCGAATTCCTGGCCCACACCGCCTGCTACGGCACCGAAAACGCCGACGGCAAGCTGCACGGCTTCACGACTCTGGATCAGAAGGATGTGGAAAAGATCTATAAATTGATGGTATTCTAAGAAATATAAGCAAAAACCGAGGCGATCGCCTCGGTTTTTTACATTGTAGAATCTTGGCATTGATTCTTGCCATGTAATGATCATTTTCCTCCCTCAAGTGTCTGCCCGATGATATCCTCCATGGCCTCCTGCGGGATCGCACCAGAGATGTATCCGTACACGGTGCCGTCCTTCTGGATCATGAAGGTGGTGGGATAAGCTGAGATCTGGTAGTAGTAAGTCAACGCCCCGTCATCCATGACGACCGGATAGTCATAGCCGTTTTCCGCGAGGTAGGCGGCTATTTCTTCGGCGGAGCCTTCTCCACCCTGGTCCGGCAGCGCCACGCCCAGGATCGCGACTTCATCACTATCTTTGTACTTTTCATACAGTGCCTGGATATCCGGCATCTCCGATCGGCAAGGAGGACACCAGGTCGCCCAGAAATTCAGGAAGATGACCTTGCCGGCATAGTCGCTCAAGCTGTGGGTCTCGCCGAACTGATCCACCAGCGTGAAATCAGCGGCCTTGGGTGCTTCCTGCCGGGCAGCAGAGTCCTCTGAAGAATCTACTGAAGACTCTTCTGAACCTTCCTCAATCGATGATTCCTCGGTCTCAGGCTCTTCCTCTGCAGATTCCTCGATCTGCGCCTGCGCGCCTGCTGCCAGCCGGCTCATCTGGTCCATCAAACCGGTCGCCATCAACACGCCGACAACGATCATCAACAAAGCGCCAATGATCACGGTATAGCGTACGACGCCACGATGTGCACGCAGCCAGTCCAGCAGAGTGGAGGCAAACAGCCCCACCACAAGGAACGGAAGACAAAAGCTCAGTGTATACAGTCCTATTAGCAGGAACCCTACGGTACGGGATCCTACCGAGGCCGCCATGATCAGCACTGATGACAATGTCGGCCCGATGCAGGGCGTCCAGGAGAAACTGAACACGAAGCCCATCAGCAACGCGGTCAGCGGCGTCATCGCCCAGCGTTCCAAATGCAATGGCAGTTTTCGTTCCTGCTCCAGGAAAGCAGAAGACCCGAAAACACCCAGCTGATATAGGCCGATCAGAATGATCAAGATGCCGCCGATCACAGTCAGCAAACGCTTGCGGTGGCTGACGAAGGCACCAAGGGTGCTCATGCCGAAGCCCAATAAAAACAGCGCCGCACTGACCCCTATGATGAAACACAGCGTGTGGATCAGGACTTTCTTTCGGTCGAACATCAAACGACCCGTTTCGTCCCGTCCCAACGTCCCACCGGAAAGATAACCGATATAAAGAGGCAGTATCGGCAGCACGCAAGGGGAAAAGAAGCTTAAGATCCCCTGTAGGAAAACCGTGGCTGCCGATACTGTCGTCGCGTAAGAAATCGTATTCATTACTCCAATTTACCATGCGGATAAGGCACGCGTGCGGAGGGCACCAGATGGGAGGCCGGATCGGTATGTACGGTCTGGTCATCGAAGAAGATGTTGGCGCCGAAGGCTGCCAGCACTTCACTCTTCTGGATGCCGCCCAGGAAAAAGATCTCATCGATGCGGACGTCCCAGGCGCGCAGAGTACGCACGACCCGTTCGTGTGCGGGTGCGTTGCGGGAGGTCACCAGTGCCAGCCGGATCGGGCCCTCGCCATCGGGAAACTGGCTCTGGACCATGGACAAGGTCTTGAGCAGCTTCGCGAAGGGGCCTTCCGGCAGCAGCTGCTGCGCGTTGGCACGTTCGAAATCCTCGAATGCTTTCAGGCCCTGTTCTTTATAGATCCGCTCCGCTTCTCCGGAGAAGATCACGGCATCGCCGTCAAACGCGATCCGGATCTGCGGTACCTCTTGATCGGGATCAATAGAGAGGTCCGTTCCGGAGCAGATGATGCCGGCTGCCACGCCGGCGTTGATGGCTTCCTGCACCTCATGCTCGTTGTAGGAAAGGTACAGGTCGGTCTTGAAAGCATTCAGATATTTGGAGATCGAGGCACCGCTCACCAAAGCGGCGCGGCTGATATCCAGCCCGTAATGGGCGATCGAATTAAAGATCCTCAGGCTCGTGTCCGCGGAATTCCGGGACATAATGATGATCTCGGTCAGGCGCTTATCGTTGGAATTCAGACGATGCAGCGCCTTGACTAACGGAAAGGCAGTGCCGGGGCGCAGGATCTCATTCTCATGTTCTCTCTGATATTTGCGATATGCGTCCAGACCTTCTGTCTCGAAGATCCGATTCTCTTCTTCCAGATCGAATAAGGCTCTGGAAGAGATCCCGACGACCAGTTTGCCGTCCAGGTCCCACGGCATACAAACCCCTCCTTTTCCGGCGGACACTGAAAGGTCCGCTTAGTTTTTGCTGATTTTTTCCAGGATCCTGTAGTGACGTTTCAGGTCCGGATAGTACTTGTTCGCATCGTCCTGGCCGAATTTCTTGACCATGGCCAGGTTGATGCCCTGCAACCCGTCCTTGCGCGATGTTTTGTAGATGTCCGTGATGGTGAGACCGGTCTCTTCCGACACACCGGCGACCGCGTAGATCAGACGGACATAGTTGGATGCCCGGGCACCGGACTCCGGCAGCAGCACGCCTTCCAGCTGTTTCTGTTCTTCCTGGTTCTTTTTCAGGAAATTGTAGATCCGCATGCCGTCTTCGGCGCCAAGAAGCGTATTCAACGCGTCATGGAGCTGACCGGCATCCTTGGAAGGAATGGAGCGGCAGACACTTTTCAGGATGGCCTGGTCCCGCTTGCTCAATTCCTGCACTACTGTTTTCTGCTGTTTCGGCTGTTCCTGCTTCGCTTTCTTCTCCGCTTTTGGCTGCTGTTGTTGTTTCTTAGCCTGCTCTGCCTTGGGCTGCTGCTTCTTTTGCTGCTCCGCCTTCGGCTGCTGTTTCTTAGGCTGTTCGGCCTTCGGCTGCTGCTTTTTCGCAGGCTCTGCCTTGGGCTGTTGTTTCTTGGGCTGTTCGGCCCTTGGATTCTGCTGCGTTCTGGTTTCCGGCTGCGCCTGCGGTCTTGCCTCCGGACGGAGATCCGGTTTCTGAGACTGGAACTTGCGCACCGGCTTGCGGGCCTTGGCATGCCGTTTCGTACGGCCTGCGCTGGTATCCATCTTCAGGCGGCTGACCTCACGGCCCTGGTCCTGCCAGAACGATACGACCGCATCAAAGCCGGCATCATTGGAGACGATGACGAATTCGTCCTCGCTGCGCCCGTTGGATGCGACCGCGCCCAGCACTGTGACGAGCTGAAAGTCCAACGCGTTCGTCCCGATGTAGCAGCGGATCCACGTCACCCGGTCCGCGCCCAGCTCCATCAGACGGCGCACGCTGTCGCTCTTCATGTGTGTGCTGTTCTCGCTGTAGAAAATGTAGATGTGGTCCTTCTGGCCCAGGCTCTGTACGATGCCCTCGACCCAGACGTCATTCACATTTTCACTGTCGATGAAATAGTGTTTTGCTGGTTTTCGGCTGAAAATCATAAATGGATCAAATCCTCTTCTTTTAGTA
>CADBPG010000132.1 GCA_902796435.1 uncultured Eubacteriales bacterium
TGCAGAAGGTAGCTGGGCAAAGCGCATTACCTTCTTTAGCTAATGCCTGTCGCGGCAGACCGTAATTGGCCTTGATACACTACCTTCTATATGGGAGATCCCTCATGGCAGAAGGTAACTGCACCGGCCCATTACGTTCCGCAGCAGGTTCCCGCCATGGCAGAAGGTAATCGGCCTGTATGCGTTACCTTGCAGGATCAATGCTCATTAAAATAGACCGTAATCGGCGCCAATACCCTACGTTCCAAGAATAAAGCACGTCAAAACAGAAGGTAATTAGCCCCAATGCATTACGCTCCACCGCGCAGCACACCGTAACCCCACATAAAAAAGGGACACGCAATGTCCCTTTTTCATTTTCTCATCAAACTTCCGTCCAGACTGCACCGTTCCGGCTGCTCTTCAGGCTTGCGGTGATGAAGCGGACGCCCCGGATCCCGTCGTCCACGTTTGGGAAATCCAGATCCTCGCGGGTCAGTTCCTCTCCGTTGACCTTCTTGAGCACTGCATAGGTGAAGGCGCGGTACATGTTGGCGAAGGCCTCGTACAGCCCTTCCGGATGGCCGAAGGGCAGGCGTTCCATCCCGGCCGCTGCCGGCGAGATGTAGCCCATGCCGCGATTCAGGATCTGCGTCGGCTGGCCTTTCTTCGTCAATTTCAAGGTGTTCGGTTCCTCCTGCACCCACTCGATCGCGCCTTTGGTGCCGAACAGGCGGACCACCAGGCCGTTCATATGGCCGATGCACACCTGGGAAGAGGCGAAGACGCCGTGGCAGCCATTCTCGAATTCCACCAGGATGTTGGCATTCAAGTCCAGCGGCTGGCCGTAGGTATCCAGCAAGGCGCAGACCCTTTTCAGTTTCATTCCGGTGATAAAGCTGACGGTATGCTCGATATGGGAGCAGATATCACCAACACAGTTCGAACCGCCGGAGATCTCAGGATCCTTTCTCCAGGAGGAAAGCTGCAGCATCTCCGTGTCCTGGTTGCCGATGTCATCGACCAGGTATTCCTGGAAATACTCACAATTCACATTGATGAGCTCGCCGATGGCGCCGGACCGGACCAGTTCCCGGGCTTCGTGGACCATCACATTGCCGGAGTGGGAATAGTTGACCCCGAACAGGAGGCCTTTCTCCTCCGCCAATGCTTTCAGTTCCTCTGCCTGTTCCACCGTGAAGGTCAGTGGCTTCTCACAATAGACGTGGATCCCGCGCTCCAGAAAGGCCTTGGCGATCGGGTAGTGGCTGTCGTTCGGCGTACAGATGCTGACCCAGTCAATCCCGTCTTCCCTTGCGGCTTCCTGCGCGGCCATGGTCTCGTAGTCGGGGTAGACCCGCTCCGGATCCAGGCCATAATGCATGCCTACTGCCTGGTTGCGGTCTGCACGGCGGGAAAAGCTGCCACAGACCAGCACCGCGTTTTCATTCATGGCACAGGCCTTGCGGTGGACATCTCCGATAAAGGCGTTCAGATCGCCGCCGACCATACCCCAGCGTAATATTCTGCGTTCCATAGCACACCTCCATGTATGATTGATGCTTGATTATTTCTGCAGTGCCTCGAAGGTCTTCTCGGCCTCTGCCACGATGCTTTCGAACTTGGCCAGGGCCTGCTCGATGGGCGCGGGGGTGGAGAGGTCCACGCCGCCGTGCTGCAGGGTGGCCAGCGGATAGTCGGAACCGGCCATGGACAGGAACTCCAGGTACTTCTCGACCGCGGGCTTGCCCTCGTTCAGGATCTTCTCGGACAGGGCGACGGCGGAAGAATAGCCGGTCGCATATTTATACACATAGTACGCGCGGTAGAAATGCGGGATCCGGGCCCACTCGTAGCGGACTTCTTCATCCAGGACCATGGACGGGCCGAAGTACAGTTCGACCAGCTCCTGGTACATCTGGTTCAACAGCTCCGCGGAAAGGGCGCCGCCCTGCTCGATGACCTCGTGCGCCTTCTGCTCGAACTCGGCGAACATGGTCTGACGGTAGACCGTGCCCTTGAAGTTCTCCAGATACTGGTTCAGCAGGTACATGCGGGTCTTCAGGTCCTTCTCCTCCTTCAACAGCTGCTCGATCAGCAGGTTCTCGTTGACGGTCGAGGCGATCTCGGCGACGAACAGTGTGTAGCCTGCGTAATGGGCCGGCTGGTGGGTGTTGGCCAGATGGGTGTGCATGCTGTGGCCCATCTCGTGGGCGATGGTGCTCACGGAGTCGATGGTGCCGGTGAAGTTGCACATGATGAAGGGGTTGCTGTCATAGGTGCCGGAGGAGTAGGCGCCGCCGCTCTTGCCCACGTTGGGGTAGACGTCGATCCAGCGCTCGTCGAAGCCGCGCTGCACGGTGTTGACATAGTCCTCGCCCAGGGGTGCGACAGCCTTTTTCACCATTTCCTTGGCCTCTTCATAGGTGTAGGAGATGGACAGGTCGCCCACCAGCGGTGCGTACACATCGTAGTAGTGGATCTCCGGGACGCCCAGCATCTTCTTGCGCAGTTCCACGTAGCGGTACATGGCCGGCAGGAACTTGTGCACCGTGTCCACCAGGCCATCATAGACCGCGGCGGGGATATTCTCGCCTGCCATGGACATGGCCCGGGCGCTCTCGTAGCCACGGGTGCGGGCGGTGAAGACATCTGCCTTCACACTGTTGCTGTAGGTGGCAGCGAAGGTATTGATATGGTTTTTGAAAGATTTGTAGAAGTTGTGGAAGGCCTTTTCACGCACTTCGCGGCGGGTGTCGGTCTGCAGCAGGATGTAGTTGGACGCAGACAGAGCCAGCTCCTCGCCATCCTCCAGCACCACCGGATCAAACTGCATGTCCGCGTCCATCAGCATGTTCGCGATCTGGCCCGGCGCGTGGCGCATCTCCTGCATACCGGACAGGAGTTTCTCCTCCTTCTCGGACAAGGTGTGGGCCTTTTCGCGATGCAGATCATCCAGCGTGTGCTTGTAGGGCGCCAGCGCTTCGGATTCCATGAAAGCCTTGAACTGCTCCTCTGACATGGACAGGATCTCCGGCTGAGCGAAGCTTAAGCCCGCCATGACCTGGGTCAGCACGCCCATGGCCTTGGAGGTCATGATCTGGCCAGCCTCGGCGCGGGTATCCTCACTGCTGCGCAGAGAAGCATAGCAATATACGTTCTCGATCTTGCGGTCCAGGGCTTCCTCCGCGTCCAGGAAGGCCCGCAGGGTCTCTGGCGACTCGGTCAATTTCCCCTGATAGCAGGTGACCTTTTCCGCCGCTTCCGGGATCTCGGCCAGGGCCTCTTCCCAGGCCTCGTCATTGGCAAACAAGGTGGTGATGTCCCACTTATACTGCTCCGCGATTTGGTTACGTTCTTTGATTTCCATTGTGTTCCTCCTGGTATTCATTAAATCCTGATACGTGGTCAGGACATTATAGATGCCGTCTTCTGAAAGCACGCCGCGCTTGAGATCAGCGGGCAGCCGGCCGGCCTCGTCATCCGCATAGTCCTGCTTCCAGGCATCGCTGGTGTAGTAGGCTTCCAGATCCTTTATCAGCGCAGGCAGTCTTTCACTTTCCGGATCGGTGGACAGAAGCTGCGTTGCCTCGTCCAGCATAGCCTCATAACGGGTGATACGTACGATCTGGTCTTTTGTATCTGGCATAAACGTCACGCTCCAAACTTGAATATGATGCCGATGACGGCGGAGGCCGCCAAAAATACCACCGGGTGCAGCTTGCTGATCTTGGCCAACACCTTGTTGCCCTTCAGCTTCTTGAAGGTGCCCAGGTTCATCAAAAGCCACAGGACCACGGCCAGGATCAAGGCCGGATAACGGATGCCGGAGATGGCGGATTTCAGGCTCTTGAAGGCGCCCTCATTGAACAGGGCGATCTGGCAGACGCCAAGGCACGCCGCCGCGATCAGCCCGGTGGAAGCCGGACGCAGGCCATAGAAGGCCGCTTTGACGTAACGGTTGTCCTGGAAAGCTTTCAGAATCCTTGCCACGATGATGATCACGATGATCGACGGGAAGATCAGGCCTAAAGTGGCAATGATGGCGCCAGGGATGCCGGCCACCGTGTAGCCGGTGTAGGTGGACATGTTGACACCGATGGGGCCTGGCGTGCATTCCGAGACCGCGATCATGTCGGCCAGCTGGTCGGACGTGTACCAGGCGGTCCGCAGAGAAATATCCTGCAGGAAAGGCAAGGTCGCAAGGCCGCCGCCAATGGCGAACAGGCCGGCCTTCGCGAATTCAAAGAACAATTGCAGGTAGATCATGCCTTGGCCCCTCCCTTCTTCAGCAGCACCTGGGCGGCGATGCCCACCACCGCGGCGAACAGTACGAAGACGATGGGCGAAACGTCCAGCAGCAGGGATCCGACCAGGACCACCAGGAAGATGCCTAAGGTCACCGCGTCCTTGATCGAGGATTTGCCCAGCTTGACCACCGCGTTCAGGATCAGGACGAAGACGCACACGCGGATGCCGGCGAAGGCATGCTTCACGATGGCGAGCTCCGCGAAGTTCGAGATAAACGCGGCGATGATGGTGATGATGATCAGTGACGGGAACACGACGCCCAGGGTGGCGACGATGCCGCCGAGGACGCCCCGCGTCTTATTGCCGATGAAGGTGGCGGTATTGACTGCGATGATGCCGGGCGTGCACTGCCCGATCGCGTAATAGTCCATCAGTTCTTCATTCGTGGCCCAGCCCCGCTTCTCCACGACTTCTTTCTGAAGCATGGGCAGCATGGCGTAGCCTCCGCCGAAGGTGAGGCCGCCGATGCGGGCGAAGGTGAAAAACAGATCCAGTAATTCTTTCATACTTCTCTCCCTATGCATTTTTTGGAGTTACATACTGGCATTATACAAGGAAACCCGGCGCACCGCAAGAAGCATGTATGTCTGACAGAAGGTAAATCAGCCAAACGCCCTACCTTCTATCTTCTGTCCTTGTAATTTCATACCGTAAATGGCCA
>CADBPG010000133.1 GCA_902796435.1 uncultured Eubacteriales bacterium
AGTCGAGACCATGTACAAGCAGATCCGCGGATGGCGGCATGACTATCGCAACCATATCCAGACGATGAAAGCCTACGCGGCCGAGAATGACATGGACGCAATCAGGGACTATCTGGACAAACTGGATACGGACCTGAACACGGTGGACACGGTGATTAAGACCGGCAATGCTATGTGTGACGCGATCCTCAACAGTAAGATCTCGCTGGCACAAGCCCGGCATATCCCGGTCGTTGCGGATGCGCACATCCCCTTGAAGCTGACTACACCGGAACTGGATCTTTGCGTGATTATCGGTAACCTGTTCGACAATGCAATTGAAGCATCCATGAAGCTCCCGGAGGAGAAGCGGCTGATCCGCGTCTATATGGACATGAAAGACACACAGCTCTACATCTCCTTTACCAACTTTACCGCGGAGAAGAAGATGGAGAAGATCGGGCAGATCTTCCGTTCGACCAAAGGAGAAGGGCACGGGTTCGGTCTGGTGCGGATCGATGTCATCATCGAAAAGAACTGCGGCTACATCAGCCGCAATTCCGAGGATGGAGCCTTCACGACGGAGATCCTGTTGCCGCAGTTTGTTGAGAAATAAAGAAGCCAGTGAAAGCGGTCCGCCGCTGATCACTGGCTAAAGTTTTATAGGATTGCTTTTAATTGCTCTTTGAAAGCAGGTATATCGGTAAATAGTACTTGACAGATGATCTTCCAATTCGTCCCTTCGTAATCATGAACCAATCGATGTCGGATTCCTGAGATCCGCATCCAAGGTATATCAGGATAAAGCTCTTTGAATTCTTTCGATAGATTATACACCTGCTCACCGATATTATATAAGGGAGTCGTCACTGTCCATTGCAACGAATAGTTGCTTTCGACCATTTCTTCTGTAACCTCGTTCTCCGATAGAAAGTTCTCGAGTTGTTCACAGATGGTCAAGATTTTTTGAAGGCGCTGTTGATCTGTATATCTCATGCGACCATCACCCCGTCTTTCATGATTTGCGTATAGAAGTCGCTACTATGGTTGATTTCCTGAATCTCATAGACATCGACATCTTTGCCGGTTCTTTCATGAAGCTCTTCAGCAATGGCAAAAACATCTGTAGATTGAAATACAGCTCCGCCGAATATGATCAAGTCAATATCAGAATTGGGAGTAGCTTCATTTCTGGCATAAGAACCGAATAGAAGTGCGCTTTCGGCATGATATTTTTCCAACAATTCTATAACAATAGAAAACAAATCATCTCTACTGATAATGCTTTCAGCACTCATATGCAGCCCTCCCTTTTCCAGTTTTCTTTATTATAACATTATGCAGTATGTTTTTCAACATATCAAGCCAGATTGACGGTTCATCCCGCCAAACCGACTGTTGGTCACAGAATCTCCATACGATTCCGGGATTTGTGGTATCATTGCAGCATCTAAAGTGAGAGGAGCGTCTTTATGGAAAAAACGAAACCTCCCTATTCTGTGTTTTCCAATGTATGGTTTATGGTGAAGGCTGCCTGGCACAGCTATAAGCAGATCATCGTGCTGTGCGTGTTGTTTGCGTTGTTTGAACTGATGGCTCAGGTGGTACAGCTCTACCTTTCGCCGACGATTCTGGCGCAAGTGCAAGAAAAGGCTTCCGCCGGCCATCTGGTTAAAACCATTCTGGTCTTCGCCGGACTTTTATTCGTTTCTAATGCGGGCAAAGTATACACGGATGATAATGCTCTCTATGGAAGGATCGCCCTGCGCTCCCAGTTGATTGCTTTGGTGGAGAACAAATTTGCAACGACCTCCTATCCCAACGTAGAGGATCCGAAATATTATGAAGATCTGATGCGCTTGATGCCTTCCTTTAACAGCAATGCTGGTGCTCTGGAGGGTATTTGGGATGTTTTGGGCCATATCCTTCGGGATGGACTCGGACTGGTTCTTTATGTCGTCTTACTCTCTGCGCTCCCGCCTCTATTGATCGTTATCGTTCTTTTGACGTCTGCCGCCGCTTTTTTAGTGAACCGAAGGGTGAACGGTTGGGAATACAGTCATAGGGAAGAACTGGCCAAGCTCGATAAAAAGGCCGCTTATCTTCGGAATAAATCGGGAGATACGGCTCTCGGCAAGGATATCCGAATCTTCGGGATCCAGAACTGGCTGCAAAGCATCCACACCAGTGTGATGGCCGCATACAAAGCGTTTCAGAACCGCAAGCAAAACTGTCTTTATCTAGGTAATTTGGCCGATATCCTGATGACGGTGCTCCGCAACGGCATCGCTTATTATTACCTGATCCAGAAGGTTCTCCAAGGCAGCCTTTCCGTTCCGGAATTCCTCCTCTATTTCACGGCTTTTTCCGGACTGACACAGTGGGTGAGCGGGCTTCTGGGAGATCTATCGACTCTGCACCGTCAGAGCCTAGAGATCACGAACCTTCGGGAATTCCTGAGCCGGGAGGAATGCTTCCGCATGGAGGACGGCGATCCGATCGTTCCAGAAGATAAACCTTATACCTTGACGCTGGAGCATGTGAGCTTCCGCTATCCCGAATCAGAAGAAAACACCCTCACCGACATCGATCTGACGATCCGCGGGGGAGAAAAAGCCGCGATCGTTGGCCTGAACGGTGCCGGAAAGACCACGTTAGTCAAGTTGCTCTGCGGATTTGTGAACCCGACAGAAGGCCGCGTGCTTCTGAACGGAGAGGACATTCGACGCTTCAACCGGAGGCAGTATTATCATCTGTTCACGGCCGTATTCCAACAGTTTGCCACTATCAACGGAACGATCGAAGAAAACGTCGCTATGCGGACTATCGGGATCGATTCGGAAAGAGTCACAGAATGTCTTGAAAACGCCGGGCTCCTGGAAAAGGTTCAGGCCTTGCCGGACGGGATGAAAACGCATCTCGGCCGGGAAGTGTATGAGAATGGTACCGAGTTCTCCGGTGGTGAAATGCAGCGCCTGATCCTGGCCCGGGCTTTATACCGGAACGCTCCGATCCTTGTCCTGGATGAACCGACCGCTGCACTGGATCCGATCGCAGAGGACCGCATTTATCAGCAGTACCATGCGATGACCCGGGGACGGACCAGCGTTTTCATCTCCCACCGTCTGGCTTCCACTCGCTTCTGCGATCGAATTCTGATGCTGCAGAACGGCCGGATCGCAGAGGATGGTACGCATGAAGCGTTGATGAAGGCGAAGGGCCCCTATGCTGAGCTTTTTGAAGTCCAGAGCCGCTACTATAAGGAGGACGATCATGAAGACTGAATCCTTCCGATCCCGCTTCCGCAAAAACCTGCGGGTATTCTCATTGGCCAGACAGATCTCTCCAGGCTGGATCCCTTTGACCATCAGCAAAAGCATACTGGCCGCATCGATCCCTTATGTCACCATTTTCTTTTCCGCGCGGATCATTTCCGAGCTCAGCGGTCCTTGCCGTCCGCAGCAGATTGAAATTTATGTTTTCCTGGCGCTCCTCTCGTATGCCATGCTGACCGCCGCCTTACGATGGCTTGAACGCAAACGAGATGTTCTGGACAGTCTGGAATGGTCTGCCTGGACGAAGCTGCTGAGCGATAAGCGACTGTCCATGGATTTTCAGGATCTGGATGACCCTCATATCATGGACCAGTATTCTCAGATCATACAGAATAACCGGTACAATGGCGGCGGATACTGCCGTGCCGTCTGGTCTATGGAGGGGGCCCTCACTGCATTGATCGGCGTGATCTGCGCGATCTCCCTTTCTGTCAGCTTATTCATGCAGAAAACCTCGCCCGGCTCTCCGTATGGTTTTCTGGATCATCCTCTGGCGTTGGCTGTGGTCGTAATAGCTTTACTGCTGACCGTTACTATAAGTCCTATGATTCGGACTAGATCCTATGATTTGATGTATGGCCAGACGGAGCTTGCCACGTTCGACAACCGGGTATTCTTTCATTTCAGACTCTTTTGTATCAAGAGGCCAGAATGTGCCATGGACATCCGCATCTATGAGCATCAGAAGATCAGCCGCGATTATATTGAGAACGATACTGTCTGGGATCCCGGTGGGCCGCTCGCAAAAATCTCCTGGGGTGAAGGCGGCCTGTTGGAAGTCCTGGCTGAATTCATCTCGATCCTGGCGGTCATTCTTATATATGCTTTCGTCTGTCTGAAAGCCCTCGGCGGAGCGTTTGGCATCGGAGAAGTGACGCAGTACGTCGGTGCGATCACCGCGCTGGCGCTGAACCTGTCCGATCTTTTCAACGAGATCGGCCGCCTGCATCACAATACCAAGCATCTGGACAGGCTGTATGAGTATCTTGACCTGCCGAACCGGATGTATCAGGGCTCGCTGACTACGGAAAAACGCAGCGACCGCCGCTACGAGGTGGAGTTCCGGGACGTTTCCTTCCGGTATCCCGGCTCGGACCAATGGGCACTGCGACACGTTTCTATGAAGTTCTCGGTTGGACAGCGGTTGGCGATCGTCGGCGAGAACGGCTCCGGCAAAACCACTTTCATCAAGCTGCTCTGTCGCCTGTACGATCCGACAGAGGGCCAGATCCTCTTAAACGGGATCGATATCCGCAAGTATGATTACCAGGATTATATGCAGATCTTTTCCGTTGTTTTCCAGGATTACAAGCTTCTTTCCTTCCCGCTGGGGCAAAATGTGGCGGCTTCAGCGGAATACGATAAAGAGCGCGTATATCGCGCTCTGAAGGATGCCGGTTTTGATGAGAAACTCTCGGATATGCCTAAGGGCATCGACACCTGCCTGTATCATGATTATTCGGACGACGGAGTGGATATCTCCGGCGGCGAGGCACAGAAGATCGCTATCGCCCGAGCCTTGTACAAGGATGCCCCATTCATCATTTTGGACGAGCCTACGGCCTCTCTGGATCCCATCGCCGAAGCGGAGATCTACGAGAAGTTCGATGTGATCTCCGGTGACCGTACAGCCATCTACATCTCGCACCGGCTATCCTCCTGCAAGTTCTGTGATGAGATCGCAGTGTTCGATGAAGGGCAGATCGTGCAGCAAGGCAGGCATGATGAACTGCTGCAGGAAGAAAATGGGAAGTATTTTGAGTTATGGAACGCGCAGGCGAAGTATTATGTGTAGTATCAAACGCAAGGGAATATACAGTTTGATGACACTTTGATGGCATAGATTGCGCGCAATTCATTTCAATTATGTATGAAATGCGCTGCATGCTACGTTAGAATACAAAAAACATCTTGTCTTCCCTCCTTCATTTAAGAGCAAAACCCAAGTGGTTTCCAAACAGCCATTTTTGATGACTTTTGATGACTTTCAGAAAGATGATGTCATGAACCCCGCATAAATAAAGGGTTTTTGGGGCTTAAAGCCCTTTCAAATCCCTCCTTCTCCGCTCATCATTGTATCGGGAATCCGCTAAAATAGCGGGTTCCCGTTCTTTTTTTCTGTTCCGTCATAATTAGTACAGCTTAGTACAAATTCATGTAGAGATTTCGTTGAGTTTTTGGGCTATTTCACTGTCCCGTTTATTCGTAAAAACATAATTATTTCAGTTGGTTTGAATGGATTGATGACCTGCTTGCCGACGAATGAAGTCCTCTGGAGCATGCGCGTTGTACAGGATCGAAAGATTTGTCTTGCGCAGCTTGTTTGGACTACGGCGAGGAATCTTCAATTCATCACACAGCTTATAAAGCTTCATCTCCAGATTCTGGGGCGTCTGAACATGAAAGAGATTATTCCTTTCGATGTTCTTTTCCTTCAAAATCTCACGAATAGTATCTATAACTTTCAGACACTCTGATGGAATGATTACCTTGCGAGGCTGAGCGTTCTTTTTCAGATACTCTTGAATAACGAACTCTCGCGGGGACCATGTTCCATCTTGCAAACGTTCCTGCATGACATCAAGAGACTGATGGATACTAATGTGCGTATTCCGGCCGTATCTGGACACTCATTCCGGTAAGAACTGGACAGTGATTCCGGTTTTTACTGGACACCCGTTCCGATCTTAA
>CADBPG010000134.1 GCA_902796435.1 uncultured Eubacteriales bacterium
CACGTCAACTATTGAAACCGCCGTGTACCGAACGGTACGCACGGTGGTGTGAGAGGACGGGGGTTAATCACCCCCTTCTACTCGATCATATTCCCTGGACTCGATGCGTCCGACTGAAAACTGATCGATCTCGCGAAGCGGTGTCAGTGCGCCGTGGGGCATCTCCGGCTGAAGAGCGGCCGCGGAGGCTTCATCCGGCAGGAGCAAAAGAATCACCAGCTCCAGAGGTTCCATCGAAAGGCTGCAGAGGGTGCGGCCGTTTTCTATGGTATAAGAGACCTGCTCCAACCGGTTCTCCCAGGGATCATAGCGCAGCGGCACACCGGTACCGTTCAAAGAGATGGTGCCGGTATACTTTGTGGCGGGATGTTCGTTAAGTACGAGCCATTCCGACACACCTTCCAGTTCATAATGATAGGTGGTCATCAGCGGATCCTGGGGCTGCAGCAGGCTTTCCGGCTGCAGAATGGTTTGAAGGTGGGAGGCAAGTTCCTGCAGAGGTACTACCGAAAGATCCTTGGACTGTTCATTCCAGCGCAGTTCTTCTTCCGCCGCGGCACCGATCACCAGCTCCGGCCGGCGGTCGATGAAGATGACAGGAAAGCTTTGCTTGCGCATCTTCAGGATCATAGCGGCGCTGATCGGGTCGATGGCCTGGCAGCCGCTGACCAGCAGCGCTTTGTAGACCGTGTCATTGACATGGAGACCATCTTCCTGCAGAGCACAGGGGTAGGCAGAGTTTTCGAACACGTCCGAAGGAATGATATGAAAGTCGATCTGGGCTTCGCCAAGGGCGCGGCAGACCGGAATCTGGCTGTCACCATCGCCGGCCCACATGCTTTCCGCATTGTAGAGCAGAGCGACGTCCGGGTGCGGGGTGCCATCATTGATCAGGTTGCAGACCCGGTTAGTGTAGGCCATCAGCACACCGAAAGCGCGATAGGTCGGGTTCTCGCCGTGGGCGTAGAAATGGGGCGGGCAGTCCGGATCCGGGAATGGCGCAGGCGTGAAAGCGTGCGGAACAAAGTAGTTGACGCCCCGGGCCATGAAATGATCCAGCATGAATTTCTCTTCCTTCGGGCCGGAGCTCCAGCCGTAAGCGCCGAAATTCTCACACAGGGCACGTCCTTGCTTTTTCGGATCGATGGCTGCATGGGAAGCGGCCATCTTACCGATCATATACTGGTAGAAACCGGCTTCGTCCGGGGTACGAGCGTTCTCATGGCGCGGCACGTTCTGTCCGCCGATCGTCACCTGTCCGCCGATATTGTCCACGCCGGCCATATGCTGGCCGGAGAGGCCGCGGAAAAAGTGCCCCATGGACGGGCCCATCGCCACGTGCATATCACAGTCTTCCAGCATGTGGCCGATATACTCGACACCATGCGCTTCGCACCAGACACCATTCTGGGCAGAGAAGCACTCGGCGACCAAAGTCGTGACCATGTCCATGTAGGCGGCGCGGACCTTGGCCTGCATCCGCGTATCTTCTGCATCTGCCCAAAGGTACGGTGTATACAGGGACCAGTCGGCGCTGCCGAAGGTCTCGCTGAATCGATCGGCCGCGGCGCGGGACCAGGGCAGACTTTCCTTAGGTGTACCGATCAGACCGGCCGGGCTATAACCTTCTACATTGCCCAGCGGCGGCTCATCAGAGAAGAAACCGGCGATCACGTTGCCGAAGTACTGTGCGTAGTGGGCATAATGGGGCTCGTAGACCGCGTCGATCAAAAGACGGCAGGACTCCTGGTCCATAAAGTTGATGTAGTCATTCCGGCCGCGGGCGTTGCGGGTCAGATAGACGACATAGATGCGGAAATACCCTTCCGGCAGATCGAACCGGACGATGCCATCCTGGATCTGGTCTGTCAGGTCCAGCGGCTGCCCCAACACCTCGCCGGGCAGGATGGGACAGGCCAGAATGCGGACCAGCTGGTCATCGAAAAAATCATCCGAGGGGTCCTTGGGCGGCTGCGGGAGCCATGGCGGCAGTGGTTCGGGCTGCATATATGTTTTTAGATCGAACTCCGCCCCATATACGGGACCGGCCATCTCCAGGGTGCGACTGACCATGTACTGGTGCTTGAGCGCCCGCGGCGCCGTTTTCATTGCGCCATTGGCAAAACCGGTGGGAAAGTGAGAATCATCCAGGATCCAGACCTTCATTTCCCGCTTGGCGGCCTCATCCAGAATGATATCCATATCCCGCCACCAGGTGGGACCGGCGAAATCCGGGTGCGGGCGGCTTTCCACGCAGACGGCGCGGATGTTGGAGTCATAGATGGCGCGCATATAATCACGCAGCGTGGCTTCATCTTCCCCATGCTGCCAGAAGAAAGGCAGAATGTAATTGCCGGAGTTTCCTTGCAAAACCTGCTCGAGCCGCTTCATATCGAGACCTCCTCGTGTGTAAAGTGAGAACCGCATTAAACTGTTTTCATTATAAAAGGACAAAAAAAGAATGTCAATTCCTACAAAAAAGTGATGGCATTTAAAATAATAGTAGGAAAAATCAACAAATCTGATATAATAGACAACAGAAACGCCGTAACAGAATCAAGGAATTTGCAGGAAAGGGAAAAGAAGGAGCAGTTTTATGTTCAGAGATGATTTTCTGTGGGGCGGCTCTGTCTCCAGTATGCAGACAGAAGGCGCCTGGAATGAGGATGGCAAGGGTATGAGCATCTACGATGTCATGCCGGTGCGTCCGGGACACTCGGACTGGAAGGTCGCGATCGACTTTTACCATCGTTACAAAGAAGATATCGATCTTTTCGCGGAGATGGGGTTCAACTGTTATCGTTTTTCCATCAGTTGGAGCCGTGTGCTTCCAGAGGGCGAGGGCGCCGTCAACGAGAAGGGCCTGGCTTTCTATGACCAGGTCGTCGATTATATGCTGGAAAAAGGGATCCAGCCGATGGTCTGTCTGTACCACTTCGATACCCCGCTGGCCTTGGTCAAGAAGTACGGCGGCTGGGAGAGCCGGGAGATGGCAGAGGCTTTCATCCAGTATGCGGAGATCATCGTGCGGCACTTTGCCGGCCGGGTCAGATATTTCCTGCCCAGCAACGAGCAGAACGCGGCCACTCTGGTCGCTGCCATACCGGCCTTCTCCGGCGGAACTGCGCCGAAAGATCCCAAAGAGATCATCGCGAAGCAGAACCGGATCCTGCATCACATGATGCTGGCCAGTGCCGGCACCGCACGGGCGGTCCATACCTACGCGCCGGAGGCGCAGGTGGGCGGTATGGTCAATTACACGACGTTCTATCCCTACACCTGCAAACCGGAAGACGTGCAGGCGGCCAAAAAGGCGCAGCGCAGCTATGAGGGTCGGATCCTGGACACCTTCGCGACCGGCGTCTATCCAGCGGATCTGCTGGCAGAGTGGGCACAGAGCGGCAATGGGCCGGAGATCCTTCCGGGCGATCTGGAACTGATCCGCCAGAACCCCATGGATTTCATCGCGATGAGTTATTATGTTTCCGCGGTGGTGGAAGGATCCGGGGATTACAGTCCCCTTTCCATGCTGGCTGCGATGGCCGGTGGCAAATCATTGAAGAACCCGTATCTGACGGAAAGTGAGTGGGGCTGGACCATCGATCCCATCGGTCTGCGTATCGCTGTTACGGAAGTCTACCGACAGACGCGCCTGCCGGTCTACGTGATCGAGTGTGGCCTTGGCGTCCATGAAGAGGCGGATGAAAACGGGTATGTGGATGATGAGTACCGCATCGCCTATTTCCGTGATCATATCAGGGAATTGAAAAAGGCCGTGGACGAGGATGGTGCTGATGTCCGCGCCTTCCTGACCTGGGGCCCGATCGACATCCTCAGTTCACAAGGTCAGATGGCAAAGCGCTATGGCTTCATCTATGTCAACCGTACAGACGAGGACCTGCGCGACTTAAAGCGCAGCAAAAAGAAGAGTTTCGATTGGTTCAAGAAAGTCATTGAGAGTAACGCAAATCAATTATAAAGGAGTATTCTCATGAATCGCATTATTTTTGACGTCGGCGCCAGCAATATCAAATTCGCCCTGATGACACCGGAAGGCGAGATCCTGCAGCGAAAGAAAGTACCAACGCCCTGGACCGGCCTGGAGGATTATCTGAAAACCTTCGAGGACCTGGCCGCGGACTGCATGGACCAGGCGGACGGCATCGGTATCTCCACGAATGGCCGCATGATGCCGGATGGCAACACGTACCGAGCCTATACAGCGGATTATCTGACGGGTGTGGACATCAAGAAGGAACTGGAAGCCCGCCTGCATCTGCCGGTCGCGGTGGAGAATGATGGGGAAGCCGCGGCGATCGGTGAGTGGCAGTTTGGTGCCGGGCGTGGTACGAACACATCCATCACCATCGTTTTAGGCAGCGGCATGGGTGCCGGCATGATCGTAGACGGCAAACCCTGGCGCGGTGTAAAGCGCAATGGTTCCATGGTCTTTGGACAGCTGATCCCTTCGCAGCTCACGGAAAGCGGCTACGCGATCTCCGGCATCGAGACCGGGTTCATGTTCCTGCTGATGCAGGCGGCTGGCGTGAAACAGATGAGCATGGAGCAGATGACAGGTCCCTATTTCTTTGAGCTGGCAGAGCAGGGAGATCCGGTGATCCTGGCCCTCCTGGACAACTTTGCCAGGCTGTGGCCTGTACCATTTTCAACAATGCCCTGATGCTGGATCCGGACATGGTCATCGTTACCGGCGGCCTGGCGGAGCAGCCGATCCTGATCCAGAAGATCCGTGAAGCCATGCCCAAAGTCCTGCAGGGAGGCATGTCTTTCAAAGGCTTTGATCTGAGCCAGATGTCCGGCGTCGGCATGGACATGAATGACTTTATGGTCGATTTCGTCAAGGGAGAACTCTGCCTGGACGCAAACCTCTACGGAGCCTTATACTGCATCAACCAGCTTCTGGAAGCATAAAAAAAGCGCCTCACTCTGCTGAGGCGCTGTTCCTGTATTCATGCGGGGTCATGCCCGTGTCGGCTTTAAAGACCTGGATAAAATGGCTTTGGGAGCTGAAGGCCAGGATCTGAGCGATCTCCGCGTAGGGAATGTCGGAGTAGCGCAGCATGTTGCAGGCCGCTTCCATGCGCTTTTTCCGGATATAGGAAGCGATGCCCATCCCGGTCTCCTGCTTGAAAAGAGTAGAGAAATAAGCCCGGCTGACGCCCACATGATCGGACACATCCTGTGCGGTGATGGGTTCGTGCAGATGGTTATAAATATAGTCGAATGCGCGGACCACGTTGCGGGAGTATACCTTGGTTTTATCCAGCGCCGCCACCTCCAGCGTGTAGAAGCGGATCATTTCTACGGCCATCTCGTTGATCTGGTCGATGCTGGTCATCTCGTCCACAGCCTGGATGAACAGGTCGCTGGCCGTGTTGGACCGCTCGGAATCCATCCCCACGGACATGGCGGCACGGCCGGCCAGGGTCGCAGTGGCCACAAAAAGATATTTGGCATTGCGCAGCGGGTCCTTGGAAGTCTTGCCGCCAAGATTTGCGTTGATCGCGTCATTCATGGCTTTGACCGAGCGCAGATCTCCTGCTTTAAGATATTCAAAGGTGCGCAGATCATCCTCTGTGCTTTGGTGGTGGATCCCGGCTTCACGCTGGAGATACTCCTGATAGCGCAGATTTCGTTCAGTAACGGGACGGGACATGCACAGACCTCCTTTGCTTGATACGATGATCATACACTGCGAGATCAGGCTTTGTCAATGCGATAACATAACAAATTTGATAAATTAAGAACAAAAATGATATTATTGCGGCAGTGCAGATAGTATAATGAAAACAACAAATGGAACGGAGGAAAATGTTATGAGCGACAACAAGAACGCGAATTCGATCCAGATCGCACGTAAGTATCTGGACAGCCTGGTGGTAGAAGGTCGGATCCTGGGGGCGGTACATCCCACAAGCCAGGTCACCATCCTGGGCAAAGAGTTTGAAACACCCATCATGACAGCGGCCCTCAGTCATCTGAAGCCGGGTCTGGCCGGATATGCGGAAGGCGCAAAGGCAGCCGGCGCTCTGGCCTCCGTTGGCATGTGCGAAGAGCCGGAGATGGCGCAGGTTCTGGCTACCGGCGCCTCCGTGATCGAGATCATCAAGCCCTATGCGGACAAGGAAGCGATCCTCAGCCGTATCCGCTTTGCAGAGGCCAACGGTGCTTTTGGCGTCGGCATGGACGTGGAGCACTCTGTGAATTCTGATGACGATGCGGATTCCATGGTCGGACCCTATGCCATGAAGCTGCCGACACTGGAGGAACTGAAAGAATACGTTGCTTCCACCAATCTGCCCTTCTTCTTCAAGGGTGCGCTGAGTGTGCAGGATGCCCTGACAGCGCGGGAGATCGGCGCGGCCGGCATCATCCTGAGCCATCACAACAGCCTGATGAAGTGGGCGATCCCGCCCTACGCCTTGCTGAAGGACATCCGGGCGGCGGTCGGCGATGATCTGATCCTCATCGCGGACGGCGGCATCGAGGATGGTTTCGATGCATTCAAGGTCCTGGCCCTTGGCGCGGACCTGGTCAGCATCGGCAAGCCCTTCATTGCACCGTACAACACGGATGGAGTCGAAGGCGTCCGTCAGACCATCGAAACGATGACAAAAGAACTCAAGGCATTGATGGTGCGCACAGGATCCAAGGACGTAAAGAGCATCGATCCCAGTGTCATCCACGAGGCCTGGTGGCTTAAGTAAGAGTAGAACGGAGCATTATACTATGAAGATCAAGAACATCGGTCATCCGAGCTACCGGGTTTCGGACCGGGACAAAGCACTGGCTTTCTACTGCGGCGCACTGGGGCTGAAGAAGAAATTCACCATTTCCTACGATGAATGGCTCGATTTCATGAACCTGGATGAGAACGATCCTTTTTACCAGTCTCTGCAGCCCTACCGGGGCCAGATCTGGATCACCTATCTGGAAGTGGCACCGCATCAGTATATCGAATTGTTTTACCCGGAAGGTGCGACTGAGCATTTCAACTGGGCGCTCGACCAGTTCAACCATATCGGTTATCTGCATCTGGCGCTGGAAGTGGAAGACATCCACGCCGCCTATGAGGAACTGAAAGCGAAACCTGAGGTCAAGATCCTCAACGAACCCAACATGGGGATCGAACATGCCTGGCAGTTCTGGATCGAGGATCCGGATGGCAACAGCATCGAACTGATGCAGTACGAGGATGACGCCTGGCAGTTAACAGGACATGAAGAAGCACGATAAAACTATAGAGGGGAAAACAATACCATGATGAAAACATTGCGTATTGCCGTCATCGGCGGTGGATTTATCGGCAAACAGCATATTGAAGCGATCCGCAGGATCCCGGGCACCGAGGTCGTGGCGCTGTCGGAG
>CADBPG010000135.1 GCA_902796435.1 uncultured Eubacteriales bacterium
CTCACTTTCGGGGATGCGGATCTCGTCCATCCAGCAGCCCTTCGTGGCCTGAATGTAGGACTCTGCCTCGTCCTCGTAGCAGTGGGCCAGGTAGATCAGATAGCGGTACACGTCGTACCATTCCGCGTCCTTCTTCTGAAAGATGTACTTGTATTCGTGTGCCTCCAGGCAATGTTCATCCAGCATCTCGATCATCTCGTCGTCCATGTCGAAGTCGAGCTGGTCCTCGTAGGTGCTCATGTCCGTCTTGAAGAAGTTCGCGATGCCCTCGACGTCCGCCAGCGACACGTAGAACTCCTGCCCCGCCTCGTCCTTGAGCTGCACTTCCACCACGATCGGGCCGGACACGGGTCCACAGGCCATCCCGCCCTCACCGGCGCCTGCCTTCACATCCATGATAAAGTATCTTGCCATCTTGCTTACCTCCTTGTTTCTGTTTGATGGCTCCCATTATGGCAGGTTTGAAGTCCGAAAAAATGGTGTTTTGAGGAGATGTGCTGACATTTTTTTGGATTTGCTCGTGCTCCGCAGGTACCATGGCCTCGTGCCGTACTTGCAGAAACTGGTCCCGCTGAATGGATACTATTATTATAAAGGTCCATTGCTCAGCACATCATTTTCACAAATTACACCCGTTCGGGTATATCTCATCGGCTTATCGAGTAATTACACCCTTTCGGGATCATATATAGGAATAATACTTGAAATTACACCCGTTTGGGTGTATATTGCGATTATCAAGGAGGTCCACATAATGAATGAAATTGCTGAATACATTAAAGCAAGCCGTCGTGCTGCCGGCTTGACACAAAAAGAATTTGCTCTGCGTTCCGGTTTAGGGCTTCGCTTCGTTCGCGAACTGGAGCAGGGAAAAGAAACCGTGCGCATGGACAAAGTGAATCTTGCGCTGGGGATGTTCGGCATGACAGCCGTACCTGGGAAACTGAAACATGGAGATGATGCATGATGGCTGAATTCAGAACTGCCTACATCTACGTCCGTGACCAATTTGCCGGAATCCTTGAAGAATATGAAGCAGGCTATCGCTTTCAATATGATCAGGCTTATCTATCAGATGACACCGCCTCTTCTGTGTCTCTGACACTGCCTTTTTCAAAGCAAGTCTACACATCCCGCGTTCTATTTCCCTTCTTTGACGGGTTGATCCCCGAGGGCTGGCTTCTTGAAGTCGTGTCCCGCAACTGGAAGATCGATCATAATGATCGTTTTGGTCTTCTGCTGGTCGCCTGCAGAGACGGCATTGGCAATGTCTCTGTTTTGGAGGAAAAACTATGAATTGTCTTTGTTGTGGAAAACCTATGAAGAACCCGTCCGAATCCGGTTGGCACGCAAACTGCATCAAGCGGTTCTTCGGAACCCGGATCCTGCCGGAGATCGACCTTTCTGACTCTACGCTGGAGCAGATCGCTCAGCATTCTGCGCACAAAGGCCTCACAGTACCTGGCGTCCAGAAGAAACTGTCCCTGCACTTGTTTTCTGACCCTAAGCAGCCCCGTCTTACCTTTGTTGACTATCCAACCGGTTACATCCTGAAACCCCCGGTCAAGGAATATCCAAACATGCCCGAGGCGGAGCATCTGATCATGAGCATGGCCGATGCCTGCGGCATCAAAACTGTGCCGCATGCGCTGATCCAAAGCAAGCATGGCTATTCTTATATCACACGACGTGTCGACAGAGTGTTCCATAAAGTGCAAATAGAAAAACTGGCCATGGAGGATTTCTGCCAGTTGGAACAGCGCCTGACGCGGGATAAATACCTGGGTTCCTATGAACGATGCTCTCAAGTTGTTTCCCAGTATTCTTCTCAAAATGCCCTGGACCAGACCGAACTTTTTCTCAGACTTGTGTTCTGTTTTCTGACCGGCAACTCCGATATGCACCTGAAAAACTTTTCTCTACTTGAAACCGAAGTCGGCTCCGGTACATACGTGTTGTCACCCGCCTATGATCTACTGCCCGTAAATCTGATCCTGCCAGAGGACCAAGAGCAGATGGCACTGACACTGAACGGGAAAAAGAGAAACATCCGGCGGAAAGATTTTTTGATCTTCGCCGAACATAGCGGCATCAAAAAAGAAACCGCAGAGCGCATGCTCACATTTCTGCTAAAAAAAGAACCGGAACTGGTCCGGCTCTGCGACACTTCTTTATTACCTGAAAACATGAAAAGCGACCTGGCAACGCTGATCCATGACCGCTGCTCTTCCCTTTCTTAGATCACGACCCCGTCGCAGTGGTCCACCTCGTGCTGGATGATCTGCGCCGTCCAGCCAGTGTAGGTCTCCCGGTGCTTCTTCCAGCCCATGTCCCGAAACTCCACCTCGATCTGCTGGTAGCGGGTCGTCTTGCGGGTCCCATCCAGGGACAGGCAGCCCTCCTCGGCCTCAAAAGGCTGGCTCTTTGCCACGAACCGGGGATTCATCATCACCAACGGCAGCAACCCCGCCTGCACCACGATGATCCGCTTGCGCACGCCGATCATGTTGGCCGCCAGGCCGACACAAGTCTCCCGATGGGCCGCCAGGGTGTCCATCAGGTCCCGGGCCACGGGCAGATCTGCCTGGGTGGCCTCCTCCGACTTCTGGCCTAAAAACAAGATGTCACGAATGATCTGCCGGTTCATGCGCGCACCTCCGGAAAGTAAGTCTTGTAGGCATCAAAGCCAGTGTGGACGCTTTCCGCCAGGTTATAGCTGAGCAACTCAGAGAATGGCGCAAGCCCCTTGGCCGGGTTCAACCCCTGGGCCCGCAGGGCCCGGTACTGTTCAAACGTCGACTGCCGCCGGGCGATCAGGATCCACTCGAAGCGCTCCGCCTCGGGCAGGTCCAGGTTTTCCTCGTGATACCACACAAGACCATGCTTTTCGATGAGGCCGCAGGCCTCGTCGGCTACCTGGTCGTACATTTCATGCGTCAAAGGCGGCGACAGCGCCAAACGCTTGCATCCACCGGCCACACACTCACAAAACGCCGTGACCATCCCTAAAATAAAAGACTTTTGATCCATCTTTCTCTCCTTGGTACTTGCAGAAACCAGCCCCACCGCTCGCAATGCAAGTATTCTGCGAGGACCGTACTTGTTTTAAAACTTAATATTGTCAAAATGTCAGTAAGATCAAGCCAAAATCGCCAGTGCCAGCGTCTCAGCCGCGCCAATAGCCCCGGTTTTACTGACATTTTCGCCAGGCGACAGCTCTGGCGCAAGTAGCATCCTCAAAAAACTACTGACATTCTTCCTCGCAAAAAATCTTGCGCAAGTAGGACTCCTTCATTTTACTTGCATTCCTCAATCAAAAACCCGAACCCGCAAGTAAAGTCCACTTTTTCGGACCTGCCAAAGCCTACAATAACCAAAAAACTCTGAGGAGCCCTTTAATTCATGCTTGCCCAATACCCGCCGGTCCACGAAAAACCGGCTGAAAACTTCACTTTCGACCGGCTCGACCTGCTGTGGGACCGCTACCCGCAGCACCACGAGATCAAGACCTTCACCACGCTGGAGGCGCTTTTAGAGGAGCACGCCTCCTACCGGGAGCGTCTGGACGAGGCCTTAAAAGAAGAATACGTCAGCAAGGGCTACGAGCGCTTCCTGATCCAGCTGTCCTGGTCGGACCTGCCCTACCGCCATGCGGCGAAAATGTGCATCGAGCAGGCACCACCCTGCACGCCGAACCGCTATGTTCAAGAATTCCTCACGCAGTTCAAAGACATCGACACCACCCGCAAGGCCTGTTTCGTGTTCCCGGAAAGCTTCGTCTCCCGCTTTTTCGTGCTGGCGGAGGTGTGCAAAAAGGCCGAAATGTTTCACCCCATCGCAAGCCTCTTCCCGGATGAGGAGACCGTCCACTATCTGGCGGTCTTCGACAAGCGCCACATGGACGATGTGCTGCTGATGTTCCACCTGTTATACACAAATGCCACCGAGGACTTGTTCGGCGGCTATTCGTTATATGGTTACGCACTGCCCTGGTATCAGAACCATCTGCAGGAAGGCGGCACCGTGCTGCGGTCGCCCTATCTGCCGGACCGGCTCGCCCGCTTCCAAGGCAGTCTGCCCCATTATCACGACCCGGCGAAGACCGTCTACGTCCGCCGCAATATCGAGCACATCCTGGAATGCGGCTACATGGCCTCGGAGCTGGAGATCTTCCAGAATCTGACAAGGGTCCTGATGCCTTTTTTCCAGTGGTGGTACACGGACCTGGCCCTCTACGAGACGCAGGATGGCTTCCGCACCAACTGGCGTCTGGAGCGCACCCGTATCCGGACCCGCCTCACCGCCACCGGGGTCCTGCGGCCGAAATGGAAGCACGAACTCTCCCTCTTCCAGACGGTGCACCAGAAATATCCGGACACCCTGTATCAGTACCGGCCGGACTGGCTGGACCGCCAGAGCCTGGACTTATTTATCCCCTCGCTGAAGACGGCCATCGAGTACCAGGGCATCCAACACTTTCTGCCCATCGAGTTTTTCGGCGGCGAAGAGGCCCTGCAGCACCGGCAGGAGCTGGACCAGCGCAAAAGTGATCTCTGCGCCGCCAATGATGTGCGCCTTATCCTCTGGCCTTACCAGAAGGAGCCCACCGAGGAAAACCTTAAGGAGATGCTGGCTTAGCCGCAGACCTTCTGCCCCAGCTCGTACGCTTCCTGAATCTTCTCCTGGGCGGTCGCGCCGCTGGCCACCAAAACCGGCTGCCGGTCGAAGCCCCAGCCATCGAAGGGCTTGAGCAGGGCATCGCAATGGGCCTGATACTCCGGGTTGTCCGGCGCGCCTTGCGCCACCATGCAGTACAACTTCTTGCCCGGCGCGATCTTACATGCCCCACCGACGAACCCCTTGTGCAGGCAGTAATGCCGGTTCATGAAGGTCCAGGCCTCGCCCTGCGGATAGCCCATGTAGATCCCGAAGCCCAGGATGACGGCGTCCGCCTCCGGAAGCTTGGCAAAATACTGCGTCAGCACGTCCTGCCGGACGCAGAACGAATCCTTGTTCTTGCAGCCCTTGCAGCCCGTACATCCCAGCAAGTCCTGGTTAATCACAAACAATTCAGTCTCGCAGCCGGCCTCCGCGGCCCCCTTCAAGAAAGCCTGAATCATTTTCAAAGAGACACTGCGCTCCAGCCCACTGCAGGCTATACCGATGATCTTCATAGTCATTGCTCCTTTTTATTCGTCATAGCATAGAATGGCCGTGGCTAAATCATGCCTATAGAAACTTATTTCGCCCCAGGGCATGTATGATGGGGCTTCCAACCGAGGCCAATTCATGCCCTGTGTTTTTTTACTGCCAGGAGGCATGCATGCCACGCCTTCCCGCCTCTATCCAACACCCGCCCTCCGGGCTTTTTTTCGCCTCAGGGCATGTATGATGAATCAAAAACAGTCCATTCATACATGCCCTTTGTATATCAAATCGTGTTTAGGCATGAAAAGCACCTAATCCAGCGTCTCCCACGCCGCCTTCAGCCGCTCCACATACTCCTCCTGCACCCAGGCCGGCGTCAGGATCTTCACCCGGCCGCCGAAGCCGAACACCCAGCTGAAGAAGGGCGTCCCCACCGAGACCGTGGCCTTAAGTTTGAACCGGCCGGGCTCATAGCCTTCCGTGTCCACGAAGCGGCCGAACCGGTCGATCATGGCGTCCATCAGCCCGTCCTCCACCAGAAGCTCCACATCGGCCCGCGGGGCATCGTACATGCGGAACATGGTGTTGATATAGGTGTTGATGTTGAAGCCGAAGGGCATGGGCTCTGCCGGGTCCTTCAGGACCTCGGGCACCTTCATGCGGTCCACCCGGTGGCTGCCGATGGACCGGTACTTCTCCGACCAGCCCACCATGTAATAAAAGTCTCCATCCCAGACCAGGGAATAGGGTGAAAACACGTAATACTCACCCTCATTGTGCAACACTTGTTCCTTCGCTGCTGAATACTCCATCATCTGGAACCGCAGCTTGCAACCAGAATTGATCGCCTCGTTAATCTGGTCGATGGTGCGCAGGATCTGCTCGCCCACGCCCTTGTACCGTCCATCGACGATCAGGTTGCGCTTAAGCTTCTGCCCCTCGAAGGGCCCGGCCAGCTGATACAGTTTCACCGACAGTTGGTTGCTCCTGGCCTGGTTGATGAACTTGGCCGACTGCACCGCGTCGATCAGGATCTTGACCTCGGCCGTGTCGAAGGCCCGGTCCACAAAACTATAATGGTTCTGCGACGACCGGATGACCTGGATGCTCATCCCGGCCCGCTGCAGCAGCTCCACATCCGCCTTCACCGTCGTCCGGAAGGTCTCAAGGCCATACTCCTCCTTCAGGATCTGGCAGATCTGGGCGGTGGTCAGGCTGTGCTCCTCGTCCGTCCTTCCCTTAAGGATCTCGGCGATCAGGAACGGCCGTAATTTATCATTTGTGTCCATATTCGTAGGTTTCCCGCGTACGCAGATGCCCGTCAGAATACTGTTCATACGTGGCGATCTGCCCGTCGTCCGTATAGGTGGTGGTCTGGTTGACGCCCGCATCGGTCAAAGCATAGTTCATGAGCACCATCTTGTCCTTTTCAAACTCATAACGCACCGCAATCACGTTTCTAGATGCCTGATATACCGTACGGCCGCTTGCCGCATCCTTCGTCTCGGTATACATCAGTTTCTGGAGACCCATGTTGCCCGGCACCTCGTATCCGCTGAGCCGGCCCATCGCGTCATACTCATTCCGCGTGAATGAATCAATGCTGCCACTATAGGTCGTCTGGTCCCAGCTGGTTCCATCTTCGTTTTTATGAAGCTCATATTTCAAGCGGTAGCCAGGATGCAGCGTGCACTTTTCGACAGTAACCCCGCCGGCACGAACACAATACGCGTCACAGCCCACTAGCGTGATCCTGGCATCCTGATAATTGACACAGTTCTCCAGCGCACTGACCACAGCGTTCACCGCCGCACAGGTATCAGCACTCCAGGAACTCGGATCCTCCCCCAACTCCGCAGCCAATGGTCCTACATCGACCTGCACTTCCTTGACCACATTCCCCTCATAGGTATTCTGGATCGGGAATGCCATGTCTTCACCAAGCATGCCGAAGGAAATGGAGGTGGGACTGCCTTTCTCATCATATTGATAGGTGAAACGCCGAATTTCTCTCTCCTCGGAGCTGACGGCTTCCATAAGTCCTTTTTCGTTATAGGTGTTGATATACTTCGACACCGCCGTATCCTTATAGACCTCCTCGCCTTCATCATCATATTCAACGAAAGACTCTGTCGTTTTGCGCAGGATCAGCGCCTGCCCCTTGAACACGTTGGACCCACCCCGACTGCAGGCGGTGGAGACCAGGATGATGAGCAGGATGATGGGGTAAAGCTTTTTCATGGGTGAAACTCCTTGTTGTACTTCTTCGCGATCAACGCATATAACTTGCTCAGATACTCCAGATTGCACTGGTATATCGTCTCCGGCGATGGCTTGATCAGGTCCATCTCCGGGTCATAGGTGTGCTCCTCGAACGCCCGGACCTCCGCCTCCAGCTCGTCACGGAGCTTCAAAAGTTCACGATAGGAGCAGGATTTGCAGTCTTCGATGAAGGAAGAAGGAGATTGCATCATGGGGTATTATGACCTGCCTTTCTAGTATGGTTCCAGTCGAAAACAGGGATCTTAGGTATCCTTCTATAGATGTTCCTATAACCAATATTTCTTCCCACTTCACCCTGGCAACCTGAAGTCAAAGTATATATCCTCTGGTGCCTTGGCTTTCATCGGGATCCTAAACAGGTGTGCTCCGTTCTCCTTTTTCGAGCCTTCGATGAACTCCATCTTGCCGGACCCGATGTAGGTGAAGGGAAGCTGGATGCCGTCCTCGTTGTCGACCTTGCGCACGAAGATGTGCATCCGGGAAGTGTTTTTCAGTGCAGTAAGCTCTTTGTCGCTGACATTCGCCACGGTCTCCCACTGGAAGGTATCCTGGTCGATGTAGCCGTCGGCGTATTTCAGAGCTTCTTTGGTGCTGTTGTCTTTGATGACGGTTACGTAGGCGTAGCCGACGCCGTCGTAGATGGCGGTGCCCTTCATGATGTCCTTGGGGTTGTTCAGCAGGAGCTGCTGCACCTGCTCCTTGCGGTATTTCGCCCAGAGGTGGAAAACCTCATCCTGGCGGGCATCGCTGAAATCGACATCGTATCTGCCCAGGCCATACTCCAGAAGGTCGCGCATATACTCGTCAAATTCGACATCCAGCCGGATATCATGCAAGGACAGGGTATTGTCCTCCAGAGCAAAATAACCCGTGGCCATCATGTAGTGCAGGGCATGGTCAAATGCCCGCTGGTCATAGGACCGCACATTGATCTGGACATACCGGATGACC
>CADBPG010000136.1 GCA_902796435.1 uncultured Eubacteriales bacterium
CCCTTCCAGGCAAAGCTCTTAAAGAAAGCGTGATATTCCATGAAGTTTACAAATGGTTATTGGATGCCGCGCGATGGATACCGGGAACAGGATCCGCGCATGGTCTTTGACTATCAGATCTCTGATACTGTCCTGACACTGTTTGCCCCCTTTGCCGATGTTCAATACCGTGGCCAGACGCTGAATCTGGGCATGCTCACGATCGAGATCAGTGCTCCTATGGAAGGGATCCTGCGGGTACACGCATACCACCACAAGGGTATGGGCACCCCTACGCCTTCTTTCCCTCTGGAAACCGCCAACATTCCGCTGGTCATTGACAAAGAAGAAGATCGTCTAACTGTCCACAGCGGTTCTCTTACCGCGCAGATCTCTCTCAGGCCTTTTAGCATCCGCTACTTCGACAATGGTGCGTTTCTTACGGAAAGCACCTGGAAAGCCTTAGGGTATGTCGTAGGGCCGGACCGGACCTACATGAAGGAAGAGCTTTCCCTGTCCGTCGGTGAGACCGTCTATGGCCTGGGCGAGCATTTCACCCCCTTCGTCAAGAATGGGCAGATCGTCGATATCTGGAACGAGGATGGCGGCACCGGTTCCGAGCAGGCTTATAAAAACGTTCCTTTTTATGTCACAAGCCGTGGCTATGGTGTCTTCGTCAATGATCCGGGCCGCGTCAGTTATGAGATCGCTTCCGAGAAGGTCTCCCGGGTGCAGTTCAGTGTGCCGGGCGAGGACCTGGACTACTACATGATCTCCGGTGGCTCTATGAAAGCAGCCTTGGGATTATACACGGCTTTGACCGGCCGCCCCGCTCTTCCACCGAAATGGTCCTTCGGGCTTTGGCTGTCCACCTCCTTCACCACAGCTTATAATGAAGAAACGGTCCTCTCCTTCATCGATGGGATGCTGGAGCGCGGCATTCCGCTGGATGTCTTCCACTTCGACTGTGGCTGGATGAAGGAATTTGAATGGTGCAACTTCCACTGGTATCCGGAAATGTTCCCGGATCCGGCCGGCATGATCCGCAAGATCCACGATCGTGGTATCAAGGTCTGCTGCTGGATCAACTCCTACATCGGTCAGAAATCTCCGCTGTTCGATGAGGGCATGGAAAAGGGCTACTTCCTGAAGCGCAAGGACGGCAGCGTCTGGCAGTGGGATCTCTGGCAGGCCGGACAGGCCATCGTGGACTTCACCAATCCGGAGGCTTGCGCCTGGTACCGCGGAAAGCTGGAAGCCCTGATGGATATGGGCGTCGACTGCTTCAAGACAGACTTCGGCGAGCGCATCCCCACGGACTGTGTCTACTACAATGGCGCGGATCCCGAAAAGATGCACAACTACTATACCTATTTATATAACCAGGTGGTCTTCGACCTGCTGGAGGAAAAACGCGGCATCGGAGAGGCGGTTCTCTTCGCCCGCTCCGCCACCACCGGCGGTCAGAAGTTCCCGGTCCATTGGGGCGGGGACTGCACCTCCACCTATCCGTCCATGGCGGAATCCCTGCGCGGCGGCCTTTCCTTCATGCTCTCCGGTTTCGGATACTGGAGCCATGATATCGGCGGCTTCGAGGATGGCTGTGAGCCGGATATCTACAAGCGTTGGACCCAGTTCGGTCTTCTTTCAACACATAGCCGGTACCACGGCAGCGGCCAGTATAAGGTGCCGTGGCTGTACGGTGAAGAAGCCGTCGACGTGACCCGCGCCTTCACCAAGCTCAAACTGGGCATGATGCCCTACCTCTTCTCCTCCGCCGTCGAGACCCACAAGACCGGCGTGCCCATGGTACGTCCCATGGTCTTGGAGTTCCCGGAGGACGAGACCTGCCGCTATCTGGACCGCCAGTATATGCTGGGTGCCAATGTCCTGGTCGCACCGGTCTTCTCTCCGGATGGACAGGTCAAATACTATCTGCCGGAAGGCCGTTGGATGCACATCTTCAAACACAAGATCTATGAAGGCGGCCGCTGGTATGACGAGAACTATGATTACTTCTCGCTGCCGGTGCTGATCCGGGCAGACGCGGTCTTCGTGACCGGCCCCGAGACACAGCACGCCGACTATGATCTGACCCGGGACGTCACCTTCCATATCTGCGACGTTTCCGAGCGCTCCTGCGCCTTGGTCTATAACCATCCGGATGAAGCTCCTGCAGAGGTCCAGGTCACCCGCGAGGGCAACGATTTACATGTTCATGCCACTGGTTTTGCAGGACAATGCCACGTCTTGTATGGGGGTCAGCTGTACGATATGGAGGGCGATGATCTGCTGCTTCCTGCTGAAGCATAAGAGGATCTGGTTTCCCGCTTTAAACCAATAGTGCAAATTATACAAAATGAGCCGCCGCTGTGAATTGAATTTTTCACAGCGGCGACTTGCATTATGATCTATTTCATAATATAATTGTATTGGTTTAAAGCGTCAAAGCGCATAGTCATGCGTTCAAAGCTTCAACACACATGAGTTGGGAGGATTTACCATGAGTTACGTTGATGAAGTCATTGCGATCGTCGAAGCGAAAAACCCTGATCAGCCGGAGTTTCTGCAGGCGGTCAAAGAAGTGTTAGAGTCTCTGCGTCCCATCGTAGACGCCAATGAAGAGAAATATCGTTACGAGTCCCTGCTGGAGCGCCTCGTGGAGCCGGACCGTATCGTCATGTTCCGTGTTCCCTGGGTCGATGACCAGGGCAAGATCCAGGTCAACCGTGGATTCCGCGTACAGTTCAACAACGCGATCGGCCCGTACAAGGGAGGCCTGCGTTTCCGCGATAACGTCAACCTGGGCATCATCAAATTCCTGGGCTTCGAGCAGATCTTCAAGAACTCCCTGACCGGCCTGCCCATCGGCGGCGGCAAAGGTGGTTCTGATTTCGACCCCAAAGGAAAGTCTGACCGCGAAGTCATGGCTTTCTGCAAGAGCTTCATGACCGAACTCTATCGTCATATCGGTGCTGACGTGGATGTCCCCGCTGGTGACATCGGTGTCGGTGCCCGTGAGATCGGCTACCTGTATGGCCAGTATAAGCGCATCACCGGCCTGTACGAAGGCGTCCTGACCGGCAAGGGTCTGGATTACGGTGGGTCTCTGGTCCGTACCCAGGCGACCGGTTATGGTCTGCTCTATCTGACCGACGAAATGCTGAAGACCAACGGCATCGAGCTGGCTGGCAAGACCGTCGCCATCTCCGGTTCCGGTAACGTCGCCATCTACGCCTGCGAGAAGGCACAGCAGCTGGGCGCCAAGGTCGTCACCATGAGCGATTCCACCGGCTGGGTCTATGATCCGGAAGGCATCGATCTTGCAGCCGTCAAGGAGATCAAGGAAGGCCGCCGCGGACGTCTTGCCGAGTACAAGAACTATCGTCCGAACGCAGAATACTCCACCGAAGGCAACGTCTGGTGCGTCAAGGTCGACATCGCTCTGCCCTGCGCGACCCAGAACGAACTGAACGCCGATGATGCTGCGAAACTCATCGAAAACGGTGTCATCGCCGTCGCTGAAGGCGCGAACATGCCCACCACCCTGGAAGCCACCAAGGCTCTGCAGGCTGCCGGCGTCCTCTTCGCACCTGGCAAAGCTGCCAACGCTGGTGGTGTTGCCACTTCCGCTCTGGAAATGAGCCAGAACAGCGAACGCCTGTCCTGGAGCTTCGAAGAAGTCGACGAAAAGCTCAAGGGCATCATGGTCAACATCTTCCGCAAGCTGGACGATGCCGCCAAGCGCTACGGTCACGAAGGTGACTACGTCGTCGGCGCCAACATCGCTGGTTTTGAGAAGGTAGCCAATGCATTCATTGCACAAGGCGTATAATCGATAATCTTTCAATACAAACAGGGCCCCGGGTATATAGCCTCCTTCACTTGATTCGCAAAGCGAAAAATCGTTCAGGAGGGTATATACCCGGGGCCTTTTGTATCTGAAAGATCCATCGATATATCAGCCCATGTGAACATCTGACAAATATAGTATACGGGGTTCTGCTCTATATCCTCCTTCACTTGGTTTGCTAAAGCAAAAATCGTTCAGGAGGGTATAGAGCAGGACCCCTTTTATATATCTGTCAGATGAAGCATGTCTTAACTCGGATCGCCAGAATTACGGTATGATCAGGTTTGTGCTTCGCGCCTCTTGTGAATTAGCGTATGATAATATAGTGCCAACGCCTTGTGGTATAGGGGGAAGGCTTCTGGTTTCCCTGTCAGAATATAGATGTCCGGTCCATATACCCTCATGAGCGGTTTTCGCCTTTGGTGAACTAGCGAATGAGGGTATATGGACCGGACATCTTATATTGATAGGTAACCTTACCAGTAAGCCTTTCCCCACCGATACCACAGCCGTTTGGGCAGGAGGTTGTCTGCGCGGATCTTTTCTGCAACGAGATACAGAGCGTGCAGCACCAGGGCCTTTTCCTGTTCTGTGGTCGGGCGGTTGCCGAAGGCTTCTTGTTCTGCGATTTCGTAAACGTGCATCAGGTCCGCGGAGGGCAGGAAACGGGCTGCGCGCCTGGCAAAGTCTTCTTCGGTCTCTTCGGCTTTATGGGACATGCCGGCGGCGTAGAGCATACGGGTCAGCTGTACAAAAAGCTTGCGGCAGTTTTTCTTTCTGCGCTGTGCGAGGCGCAGCTTGCGGATGGCCTCCAGCAAAAGAATGACGGTCCCAACTGTGAGGAGTGCCTGCAGTATATAGATGATGAACCGCGGGATCTGCCACTTGGCGCTCGTCTGGCTTTCTGTGGGCGGTGTGGTTTCCGGCAGATCCTCCAGATACTGCTCCAGGTCCGGGATCTCGGGTTCTGTGATCTGGGCCTGCTCATCGTGGCTTCTCTGCTCCTGCTCCAGCATCGTTTCGGCTGTGGGCAGATCGTAGCCGGGGTAATCCACGCGGAGCTGGCCTGCGTCGCCTGGGGTGACGTCTACAGGCACCCACCCATAATCCGGGAGGAAGATCTCGACCCAGGCATGGGACTGTTGGCCTGTCGCTCGGGCGACCCAGTAGCCGCCCATGGCTTCCACGAAGGATTCCTTGGGGATCCGGTAGCCGGAGGCGTAGCGGGCAGGGATTCCGTATAAGCGGTACAGAAGCGCCGCTGTGGAAGCGTAATGCTCACAAAAACCTTTACCGTTTTCAAACAGGAAGTATTCGCAGGCATCCTTTTGCAAGGGCAGTAAGCCAGGTGTCAGACTGTACGTAGTCTTGGACTTAAGCGTATAGAGGATGAACGAGGTGATATCCTGCAGGTCCTCCTTCGGGTTCTCTTGCACAAGGGTACGCAGCTGCTCCAGTTCTTCGGGCACCTGGGTGTATTGCTCCTGGACCATCTGGAGGTACAGGTTTTCCAGCATATGCAGGGAGATGCTCAGACGGGTGTAGTTTTCTTCAAAGTTTAGATCCTGGTAGAGTTTGTGGGTTTCATAGTAACTGTACACATCCACGTTAGCACCCAGGTTCCGCTCCCAGCCATCCTTGTTGATGAAGACCTTTTCCCGGTGGCTGAAATAGGGCTGGAAGGAATAGTTCTTCTGGCGGATCCTCTTGACCGCCAGGGTGATCTTCTCCTCGTTCTTATTGGACTTCTGGTTCTGCATGAAGTACATGTTCTCGAACATGTCGGTAAGGCGGGTACCGGAGGCTTCCCAGCCCAGGCGGGAGGACAGTTTCTTAAACACTTCTGTCTCGTCGACCTTGTCCCAGGCACTGTCCTCATAAAAGCCGCCGCGGAAACCGTACAGGTACAGGTCCTGTTTCGGCTCGCGATCCGTGTAGACCTGCAGATATTCCTGATCCGACGGATAGCTGTTGGCCTGGCTGATGCTGCCGATGTCGGCGCCGCCGGTCGTACCTGATGCCCGCCGATAGCGGTCCAGGAAATGGTCGATCCGCCCCTCGATATCAAAGGCGGTCTCGAACAAGGGCTCCGCATGGCGCGTCACGATCCCGATGCCTGCCAAAAAGGCCGCCCCGGTCAGCAGTATGATCCACAGACTGAGTACGTGGATCTTTTTTTGTGGGCGTTCCACCTGGATCGCACGGGCCGCCGCGGTCCGGCGCTTCTGATCATGAAGCCACCAAAAGCCGACAGCGAACAGGAGCGGCAGGATGGCTGCCCGAAAACCGGGATCCAGGTCGATCATCGGCACGACCAGCATGACACCGAGGATCACTGCGCAGAGAATCAGGTGCCCGACAAGTGTGGCTTCCAGGGTCATCACCAGTGTCGCCCAGGTGGCCATGCAAAGGCCGATGAAAAGTGTGATATCCGGCAGAGTTTCCTCTTCCAGGATACCTAAATAGCTGTCGTTCATGAGCCAGAACTGCTCGCCCCATTCATAGCGCAGGCGCCAGAGGACGTAGCACAGGCCGGCCACGAACAAAAGCTGGAAAAACCAGTAGCCTTTGCGCAGGAACTGCCGGGCCAGGAACAGTACGAGGACCGGCAGGAGGCCTGCGGCAAGCAGCCATTTTGTCTGTACGGTAAACCAGGGGCTGATCAGGAGATAGGGCATGGGGAACAGGACGCCGCAGATGGAAAACGCCA
>CADBPG010000137.1 GCA_902796435.1 uncultured Eubacteriales bacterium
CAAAAAATCAGGCATGATCCTGGGATCATGCCTGACCTATTATATTAGGAAGAAATGCTTATGCAAAGGGGTTTTCCGTCTTGTACAGCATGCCCTTCGGCTGGTTGAATCCGATATCCTCAACACCCAGATAACGGAACAGTGTGAAGAGCGCCTTGCCGACGTGACCGAAAGCAACAGCACCGTGATGCGGATAGTTCTTCTCGATCAGAACGTGACGGTAGAAACGACCCATCTCCGGAATCGCGAAGACACCGATGCCACCGAAGGAACGAGTCGCGACCGGCAGGACCTCGCCCTGTGCGATGTACGCTTTCAGCTCGCCGCGGGCATTGCCCTGCAGACGATAGAAGGTGATCTCACCAGGAGCGATGTCGCCTTCCAGAGTACCGCGGGTGATGTTCGGCTCAGAATCCGGCTCCAGAGAACGCTTCATGATGCGCTGGAAGCTCATCTTGCCCTGGGTCAGCTTGCAGATCGGCGTATTACCGCAATGGAAGCCCATGAAGGTATCCTTCAGCGTATAGTCGGTCTTCGGAGCGATCTCCGCTTCGTACATATCCTTCGGAACAGAGTTGTTGATATCCAGCAGGGTAACAGCGTCGCCGGTGATGCAAGCGCCGATGTACTCAGACAGAGCACCATAGATATCGACTTCGCAGCTGACCGGAATGCCACGGGCCGTCAGACGGCTGTTGACATAGCAGGGAACGAAACCGAATTCGGTCTGGAATGCAGGCCAGCACTTGTTGGCGAAGCAGAAGTACTCGCGAGAGCCCTTGTTCTCTTCTGCCCAGTCAAGCAGTGTCAGCTCATACTGTGCCAACTTCGGAATGATACCGGCATACGGATTGTTGCTGCCCAGCTCTTCGGCCATTTCTTTGGCTACGCCTTCGATACGCGGGTCACCCTCATGCTTATGGAAAGCGACCAGCAGATCCAGCTCAGAGTTTTCCTGGATCTCAACACCCAGATCGAACAGCGGCTGGATCGGAGCGTTGCAAGCCATGAAGTCCTGCGGCCGGGGACCGAACGTAAAGATCTTCAGATCCTGCAGACCATTGTACGCACGGGCAACAGGAATGAATTCAGCGATCATGTCAGCGATATCTTCCGCGGTACCTACCGGATATTCCGGAATGATGGCAGGAATGCTGCGCAGCGCCAGGTTGTAGGAGCAGTTCAGCATACCGCAGTACGCATCGCCACGGCCATCGATCAGATCCTCGCCGGTCTCTTCAGCAGCGGCGACGAACATGGTCGGACCCGGGAAATACTGTGCCAGCATAGTCTCAGCGCTTTCCGGACCGAAGTTGCCCAGGAAGACGACCAGCGCATTGACGCCAGCTTCGTTGATCTCGGCGGAAGCTTCCAGCATATCGTTTTCGGACTCGACGCAGGTGGGGGCTTCGAAAATATCGATACCCTTCGCCTTACATGCGGCGACGACCGCAGCTCTGCGCTTCTCACTTAAGGTGATGGGGAAGCAGTCACGGCTGACAGAGACGATACCCAGTTTGATTTCAGGAATGTTGCTCATAAAAGTTTCTCCTTTCAGAACATCTTTTTATTGAATGATATTTTTGATGTCGATATTGATGCCGACCAGGCCGATGCGGGCGCCGTTCGCCGCCTCGTTGGATTCCGGATGGGCCAGGAGCCACTTATTGCGGGCCGTCATGAACGTATCCTCATCACATTTCGGCTCGTATTCCGGCTTTTCAGTGTTGGTGCCCTTCGGCAGCACGATGATGACGCGGAAACCTGCACCCGGATGTGCCTCGCAAGGCGCATAGTGCAAAGTGGTCGCATATAATTCCACACCGGTACCCTTCGGGCAGAGGAAGGCTTCTACCTTAGCGGTATCGTACATGTTGTTCTCGATGTCCTGCTCAGAACCGACCAGAAGGACGATATCATCCGCGGCCACATCGACCTCGCTGTCCCGATGGTACTCCAGGCAGTTCAGACGGGTATTGCTTCCGTTGCAATATCCGATCTGGATCGGCATACCACCATACATGCGGTCGGTCAGTTCCTGGTAGATCGGCAGACCTTCAAGCCAAGTATCACCCGGCTCGTAGATGGTTCCATCTTCCGGCTTTTCCGATACCTTGTTCAAGGTATCCAGAAGCTCGGTCCAGTCATACCCTTCGACGACTTTACCATATTTTTTAAAGTCGCGGTCAAAAACACTTTTGATGATCATAGGTTTTCATCTCCTTTTTATTATTGTACTGCGATTTTTACAAAAAGAAAAGTAGACGACTGAAATATTTATGATTTTACAACAACTGTTCCGTTTTCGACAAGATACCTGGCACCGACCGGAAGCCTGCGGATACTGTCCTCCACACCGGTGCAGGTGATCAAAGTCTGACAGCGCTCGATATACTGGATCATATGGGTCTGCCGATCCTGGTCCAGCTCGCTCATGACATCGTCCAGAAGCAGGATCGGCGGCGTACCGATCTCCTCCTCCATGAGCTCCATCTCTGCCAGCTTCATGGAAAGTGCCGTGGTGCGCTGCTGCCCCTGAGAACCATAGGACCGGACGTCCTGCCCGTTGATCATCATGGCGATATCGTCCCGATGGGGGCCGGTCTGGGTGGAACCCAGGATGATGTCCCGCTGCACGGTATTTTTCAGTTTTTCAAGAAACATGTCCACATCTGCTTCCATGTTCTTTTCATAGGAAAGATCCAGGTGTTCCGTTCCATGGGAGATCTTCTCATGGATCTTCGCGGTGCGGTCCGCCAGTTTTTCGATGAAACGGGCCCGCATCTGGATCAGTCGGACGCCTTTTTCCGCCAGCTGCTGGTCCCAGGGCAGAAGGCTTTCTTCATAAGAGAAAGAAAAACCGTTCAGTTGCTTTAAGACCTGCCCTCGCTGTTTCAGGATCCGGTGGTACTCTTTCAAAGTGTGCAGATAGACGGGGTCCGTCTGGCAGATTTCAAGATCCATGAATTTTCTGCGCTGCATAGGACCGTTTTTGATCAGAGACAGGTCCTCCGGAGAAAACATGATCACGGAAAGGCAGCCGAACAGGTCCTCGATCTTACGGACCGGTGCTTTATTGAAGGCCACGCCCTTTCTGCCATTGCGGCGCAGATGCAGTTCGATGGTATCCTGCTTTCTGCGGGTATACAAAAGTTTGATGAAAGCCTCCGGCTGTTGATACCGGATGCATTCTTTATCGTAGGAAGTGCGGTGGGAACGGCCGGTCGCACAGAAATAGACAGCCTCCAGCAGATTGGTCTTGCCCTGGGCATTCTGCCCGTAGAGGATATTTACGTGGGGGTGAAAAGAAAGGTCCAGCTCCGGAATGTTGCGGAAATCCTTTAATAACAGTTGATCGGCCTGCACCTTGAAACCACCTCCCCGGACCGGATACGTACATATCTAACGACCAGAGTTAACAATGTGTATAACTCTGGTCGCCATATTTTTATTCTTCTGCCTGGATCAAATACTCGCCCACATCCTCGATCCGCACTCTGTCGCCGTTTCTCAGCTTCTTGCGGATCTCAAATGCTTCCACATCGTTGACGAAAACCGTGCCGGAAGCGATCAGCATCTTCGCTTCTCCTCCACTCATCACGATGTTTTCCTTTTTCAAAAACTGGTTGAGCTGGATATACTCACCCTTGATCTTGGTCTCGATCATGATTTCTGCCTTTCTTACGAATGAAGCCGGATCGGCAGGATGAAGTATTTATAATCGTCACCTTCCGTAGCCTGGATGATGCAAGGATTCAAGGAAGAAGCATACAGGATCTCGATTTTTTCATCATCGATGGAACGCAGGGCTTCCAGATAATAGCGGGGGTTGAAGGCCACGCTCATGCCATTGCCGTTCAGAGTGATCGGCACTTCTTCGTAGGCGCTGCCGCGTTCTGTATTGGAAGTGATGATCATCAACTCGTTGGTCAGCTCCAGACGTACCGGGCTGTTCTTGCTTTCACGGCTGATCAAAGCGGCACGGTCGATGGAATCCAGGAGTTCTCTGCGGTTGACACGGACACTGGTGGTGAAGGTCATGTTCAGGTTGCGCTCGTACTGCAGATAGTCACCATCCAAAAGACGGGTCACGACGATGGCGTTGTTCATGGTGAACATGATGTATTTACCGGTGAAAACGACCTGCATCATGGCATCTTCTTCGGATTCCAGGATCTTGTTGATCTCGCTCAGGGCTTTACCAGGAACGATGACCTTGAAGTCGATGGGGCTGTTGATCGCCGTGCGGCGCATGGAAATACGGAAACCATCGACAGCGACCAGGTGCAGATAGCCACCACGCACATCGATCAGCTCACCGGTCAGGACCGGACGTCCACTATCTTCCGCCGCGATGGAGAAGATGGTCTGACGGATCATATCTTTAAAGGTACCCTGGGAAATGACGAAACCGTTCTCGCTCTCGACCTTGGGCAGTGCGGGGAACTGGGTACCATCCTGACCCGGAACCGTAAATTTGGATTTTGCGCAGCGGATGGTGATACCGGACCGGTCGTTGGTCTCGATATAAACATCGTCATCCGGCAGTTTACGGATGATTTCAGAGAAAAGCTTGGCATTGACAGCGATCAGGCCCTCTTCTTTGATTCTTGCTTCGATCGTGGTCTGGATGCCCAGATCCATATCATTTCCGACCAGCGTCAGTTCTCCGCCGGAAGCCTCCAGCAGAATGCATTCGAGGATCGGCATCGTGGTCTTTACCGATACAGCCTTGGAAACAGTACCGACACCTTTGATCAAGTCCGCCTTATTGCAGATCAAATACATAGTTTTCCCTCCTTGTTGAAAACATGTTGTGGAGATTATCACCACAGGTTCTTTTGCCCGCGGGATAACATAACATAATTCTATATTTTATTTATTTCTAGTAGAAGTAGTAGTAGAGGCTGTGGATTCGGGGATAAGTGACTGAAACCCCTTTATTTAAGCCAAAATCCATCGGGATAAACGGGTGGAAATGTGCTGGATAAATGGACCACTTATCAAGACTTTGCACAAGGGCCCTTCGGACCGGTTTCCGGGTCCTGATCTATCCACCGGCTATGCAGGTGTTTTGCACAGCTTATCCACGAAAAATTGTGGGCAGGATCATTCACCCTTGATCCACTTCTGGATATCGTCCAGACGGCGCCTCAGTTCTTCACCACTTTCTCCGACCAGATCGCCCTCGATCTTGTTGATACCGTGCAGGACCGTGGTATGATCCCGGTCGCCCAGATAGGAACCGATACTGTTCAGAGACTCGTCCGTCATTTTGCGGCACAGGTACATGGCGATCTGCCGGGGATAGGCGATCTCCTGATTGCGCTTCTTGGACTTCAGATCGTCCATGCTGACGTGATAGTACTCGCACACCGCATCGGAAATACGATAGATGGTGATCGGGTTGGAAGGATTGGTGGCGTAGCCCTTCAAAGCTTCCCTGGCGATGGACTCGTCGATGATGGTCGAAGAAGACTGCAGGCTGGAGAAAGCAGCTACCTGTGTCAGCGCGCCTTCCAGCTCTCTTATATTGGAAGAAATATGGTTGGCAATGTAGCTCAGCGCACTGTTATCGAAAGGTTTTTTGTAGATGTTGTGGATATTGGAATCGACCTTTTTCTGCAGGATGGCCAGGCGCGTCTCATAATCCGGGATCTTGATGTCGGCGATCATGCCCCAACGGAACCGGGTCAACAGACGCTCTGCCAGACGATCGATCTCTTCCGGCGGACGGTCTCCAGAGATGACGATCTGCTTTCCGGCTTCCTTCAAAGAGTTGAAGGTGTGGAAGAATTCTTCCTGCGTTTCGGTCTTACCGCCGATGAACTGGATATCATCGATCAGAAGGACGTCCACCTGGCGGTATTTATCACGGAACTGCTGCTGGGAATGCCTCTGGATGGAAGCGACCAGTTCGTTGGTGAAGGTTTCGCAGGTGACATACAAAACTTTTTTATCAGGATCGGTCTGCAGGATATGATTGCCGATGGCCTGCATCAGGTGGGTCTTACCCAGACCGGAAGAACCCCAGATGAACAGCGGATTGTACTGGCCGCCGGGCATTTCCGCCACTGCGATGGATGCGGCATAGGCCAGACGGTTGGTCGCGCCCTCGACGAACTCATCGAAGGTATGACGGGCGAAAAGATTGGCCGCCCGGATCCGGTCATTGATCAGCTCATCCTTGCCCTTCTTGGTTTCCGGCTTGTAGGAATCCGGCTCCACCACCTTGAAAGAAAGGTCTGTGTAGTTCAGACGCTGGAAACACTGCATGATATGATCAGAAAAGCGGGACGTGATGATGTTGCATCCCATAGCCCCGCGGTCGGTCTCAAGAATGAGGACATTGTTATCCACAGTCAGAGGCTTCATGTTTTCAAACCACGTCTCATAGGATACTTCCGTGAGCATTTCCTTTAATAAAAGCTTGATTTCTCCGTATATTGAAGCGGCATCGTAATCCATGAAATATCCTCCCAAAACCCGTGTTATCCACATATATTCACAGAACTATTCACAAAAAGTGTGGATATCTATAGTGTTCATTGTTGAAAAGCGTATCTATATGATACCAAAATCTGGAAAAATTGCAACTGATCCTTTTAGATTTTCCTTCCTTTTTAAGGAAAAAAACGCTTGACTGCAGGGCTTCCGGTGCATATAATAAGAACAGTGCTCTAAAATAAGGAGGTGTACCAGGTGAATACTACATATAATCCGAAAGTTAAGCAGCGCAAGAGAGAACATGGTTTCCGTAAGAGAATGCGTACGTCCAGCGGTCGTGCTATTCTGTCCGCCAGAAGAAGAAAAGGCAGAAAGTCTTTAAGCGCTTAATCACGCAGCTACGAATTGTGAACAGGCCGCATTAAGTGAATCCTTATGGTGCACCAATGCGGCTTATTTTTTGCCTTAGATACAAGGTCATCAAAATGAAAAAATATTGTGCTCGCACAAATATTTTTTCATTTGAGGACCGCCAAAAAGCACGAGCACCGCAGACGTTTTGCTTTGCAAAACGGATGGTAAGGTGCGAGGGCTTTTGAGCGAAGCTGGAACGCGGAGCGTGTAAGCTGCGCGGTATCTAACACAAGATCCCTTTTTCTTCGCGGTATCTTAATTGTATCTAACGCCAAAGGATAATTCAAGTATGATCCGAAGTTTAAAGAATCGGGAATTCAGCAAGGTCTACCGATCGGGGAGATCGAAAGCGGATGCCTGCCTCGTATTATACATTTTGGAGAACGGCACTGACGAGAAACGTTTAGGTATCTCGGTCAGCAAAAAAATCGGAAACAGTGTCGTCCGAAGCAGAGTCAAACGCATTATAAAGGAAGGATTTCGTCTGCAGTCCTCCGCACTGGCCAATGGCTATGACTATGTGTGGATCGCGAGAAATCTGTCAAAGACTAAAAAGAGCACAGATATGGAGATCTCCATCAAACGCCTTGCCGAACGGCTGAAGGTATATCGGGCATGAAAAAAGTATTATTACTTCTCATCAAGGGATATCAAAAGTACATTTCGCCTCTTTCCAGACCTCACTGCCGGTTTTATCCGACGTGCTCGGTCTATGCATACCAGGCTGTTCTGAAATACGGAGCCCTGAAGGGTTCCTGGCTTGCGGTCCGCAGGCTCCTGAAATGTCATCCTTTTTATAAGGGTGACCTGTATGATCCGGTTCCCTGACCGGAAAATGTAAATGTAAACAAAGGAAAGGTGGATGGTTTTGAACTATATCTTTCTTGCAAAGACGTCCAATTTCATTTTGAAACCTATCGCCTGGCTGCTGAGTCAGATCATCAATCTGATCTTTACGGGGGTCTATTCCCTGACAGTCAGCCATTCCATGGCCATCAGCATCATCCTGTTTACCTTTATCATCCGTGCGCTGATTCTGCCGCTGTCCTTAAAACAGCAGCGCTCTTCTCGTAAGATGCAGAGGATCCAGCCGCAGATCGCCAAGATCCAGGATAAGTATAAGGGTAAGACGGATCCTGAATCCCGCCAGAGGATGAGTGCGGAAATGCAGGAACTCTACTCGAAGAATAAGACATCGCCCTTCACCGGCTGTCTGCCGCTGATCATCCAGATGCCGATCCTCTTCGCTATGTACGAGGTCCTCAGAAACCTGCCTTTCTACATGAATGAGCTTGGCAGAATTTATACGTCCATGTCCGAGACGGTGATGAATGTCAGCGGTTATGCTGATATCATGACAGAGTCCTTCAGTGGTGTCGTCAAGGGCATTAGCAAGTTCGATGCGACAAAAGTCAATTCCGTCATTGATTTCTTAGGTCATCTGACGCGCACGCAGTGGACAGAATTTATGGCAGCGGCCAATCTTTCTTCGGATGCCGCTTTCACAGCACTGCAGGCAAAACAGGCCTCCATCAATGCGTTCATCGGATTTAACCTTTCGGAAGCACCCGGCTGGGGCTGGCCCGGAATCATCTGGCCGATTCTGTCCGGTGGTACCACATGGCTGCAGCAGTGGCTCATGCAGAAGACGAATGACCGTCGTCAGAAGATGATCGGCGCCGTCAGCGATGAGCAGAAATCGCAGCAGCAGTCTATGAAGGTCATGAATATCGTATTCCCGATCATGATGGCGTTCATCGTTGTCAGTACCCCTCTGGGCATCGGTCTTTACTGGGTCGTCAGCAACATCTTCTCCTTGATCCAGCAGATCGTACTGGATAAGGTCATCGACCGTGAGGAATACAAAGAGGCGCTCAAGCGTCGTGACGAATTAGAAGAAAAGAAGCGGATCAAAGAAGCTGCGAAGTCCTCGATCGACCAGAAGACGGGTAAACGTATCGGAACAGCGCAGAACGCGATCAACAAGAGCGCCATGGCCGGTAACAAGCAGGCCGCGATCCGCAAACAGTTAGAGGCCAAACAGGCGGAAAAAGCCGAGCAGGCAGAAACCGTCGTCTCTGATGAGGAGGTCTGATACATGAAATCTGTAGAAACCACGGGCAAAACAGTGGACGAGGCCATTGCGCAGGCGTTGATCCAGTTGGGTGTCCCGAGTGATCAGGTCGATATCGAAGTCCTTGAAGAAGGCAGCAAGGGCATCCTTGGGTTGTTTGGAAAGATGACCCGGATCCGTGCCACTCTGAAAGAGGACTCCGAAGAAGAGATCTACAACGATCTGGCTGCGATCCGTGAAACGATCAGCGAGATCAAAGAAGAAAAAACTGAGCCGGTACAGGAAGTCGTAAAACCGGAGCCGGAAGTTCAGCCGGAACCGCAGCCTGTACAGGAAGCGGCTGAGGAAGAGATCAAGGCTCCCACAGTCGATGTGGAAAAGAAGGCTGCCCTCTTCCTGATGGATGTCCTCGAAGCCATGGGGATCGATGCCATCATCAATACCAGCCTGACGGATGACAACGTGCTGGAGATCGACGTGGAGGATTCCGCGGAAGAAAGCAGCATGGGTGTGATCATCGGCAAGCGCGGCAACACGCTGGATTCTCTGCAGTATCTGACCACCATGGTCGTTAACAAAGACACGACAGAGCATATCCGCGTCAAGCTCGACACCGAGAACTACCGTGCCCGCAGACAGGATACCCTGGAAAAGCTGGCCCGCAGTCTGGCACGTAAGGTGCGCAAGACCGGTCATAAGGTGGTCCTGGAGCCCATGAATCCTTATGAGCGCCGCATCATTCACTACACACTGCAGAATGACCCGGCTGTCGAGACCCACAGCGAAGGGGAAGAGCCGTACCGCAAGGTCGTCATCACCCCGAAGCGTGGCAGAAGATAATCAAAAACTTTGCAACTATCTGAAAAACCCGGATAATACCGGGTTTTTCTTCTATGAAACAATGGAGAATCAGGTTATGGAACTCTATGATCAGGATAGAACGATCGCTGCGATCGCGACAGCGCCGGGCACCGGCGGGATTGGCATCGTCAGGATCAGCGGGCCGAAGGCTGTGGAGATCGCGGACGCTGTTTTCCGCAAACCCTCTGGAAAAAAACTTGCCTCAGCCAAGACCCATACCATCCACTATGGCCATGTGGTCGACCCTGCGTCTGATGCGATGATCGACCAGGTCCTTGTCATGCTGATGCGGGCGCCCCATACCTATACGGGTGCGGATACGGTGGAGATCCAGTGCCATGGGGGTCCTTTTGTGGAGCAAAAGATCCTGGAGACGGTGGTCAGTGCCGGAGCGGCACCTGCGGACCGGGGCGAATTCTCCAAGCAGGCCTTTCTGAATGGGAAGATGGACCTTTCCCAGGCAGAGGCTGTCATGGATCTGATCGCCGCCACCTCGGAAATGAGCCGGCGGGCTTCCATCGAGCAGCTGGCGGGCCGCCTGGCGCAGGAGATCGAGAACCAGTGCAGCCTTCTGCTGGATCTGACTACTTTGATCGAGGCCAACATCGATTATCCGGAATATGATATCGAAGAGGTCACCTATGAGCGGCTGATCCGGGAGGTCTCCAAAGTTCTTGAGGGCTTGAGGGAGCTTTACCGCACTTCTGATAGTGGAATTCGCATGCACCAGGGTGTCAAGACCGTCATTCTTGGCCGGCCGAACGTGGGCAAATCTTCCCTGATGAACCGGATCCTAGGCAAGGAACGGGCCATCGTCACCGACATCGCCGGAACGACCCGGGACGTGATCGAGGAAAATGTGGATCTGGACGGTGTTCCACTGCGTCTGATCGATACCGCAGGCCTGCGGCAGACCTCCGATGCAGTAGAAAAGATCGGTGTGGATCTGGCGAGGAAGGCTGCGGAAGGTGCGGATCTGGTGCTCTGGATCCTGGACGCTTCTGTGCCGGAGGACCTGGACTCCTCGGCAGAAGCGGCCGAAATGCTTGATTTCCTCAAGGAAAAACAGTATATTATTCTCATTAATAAAAATGATCTGACTGATGCAAGGGTCCGTCCTGCCGCGATCCCTGCGGAAGCCCCGCTCTTGTGGATCAGCGCAAGGACCGGTGATGGCATGCAGGAGCTTTCCGCGAAGATCCGGGAAATGTTCTTCCGCGGCGCCATCCAGGCGGACAGCCAGCCCATGATCACCAATGTGCGGCAGAAGGACGCGCTGCGCCGAGCTCTGGAAGCACTGGAATCTGCCCTGGAGGCGGCAAAGAGCAATCTGCCGGAGGACGTCATCATGATCGATCTGACCAATGCCTACGATGCATTGGGTGAGATCTCCGGAAAAACACTGAAGAGCGACGTGATCGATGAGATCTTCAAACGATTCTGTCTTGGAAAATAAGGAGTAAGAAACCATGTATTTGGAACAGGGTGTGGATGTAGCAGTCATCGGGGGCGGCCACGCGGGATGCGAGGCGGCTCTTGCCGTCGCGCGCATGGGGCTTTCCTGCATTATGTTCGCTGTCAACCTGGACAGTATCGCCATGATGCCCTGCAACCCCAGTATCGGCGGCACATCCAAGGGCCATCTGGTCCGGGAGATCGACGCGCTGGGCGGAGAAATGGGTAAAAATATCGACAAGACCTATATTCAGTCCCGGATGCTGAACACCGGCAAAGGGCCGGCGGTCCATTCTCTGCGGGCGCAGGCGGATAAGTTCCGGTACAAGGAAACCATGAAGCATACGCTGGAGGAACAGCCGGGCCTGAAGATCCGCCAAAGTGAGGTCGTGGATATCGACCTAAAGGATGGCAAGGTCCAGGGTGTGATCACGGCGGCAGGTGCCTACTATCCTTGCAAGGCCGCGGTCATCTGCACGGGTACCTACTTGAATTCGGTATGCTTCCATGGGGATTTCCAGGCCAAGACCGGCCCCAACGGTATGCAGAGTGCCAGCGGCGGTCTTTCCGAAGCTTTGATGAAAAAAGGTCTGCCCCTTAGGCGGTTCAAGACCGGCACACCGGCCCGTGTCGATGGAAAGACTCTGGATTTTTCAAAAATGGAGGAGCAAAAGGGAGATGAGCACATCGTCCCCTTCTCTTTTGAGAACCGTCCGGAGGAGATCCTGCGTCCGCAGCGTTCCTGCTATCTGACCTATACTAATGAAAAAACCCACGAGATCATTCGTGCGAATCTGGACCGCTCCCCTCTGTTTGGTGGTGTGATCCATGGCATCGGCCCCCGTTACTGCCCCTCCATTGAGGATAAGGTGGTCCGGTTTGCGGATAAAGAGCGGCACCAGTTGTTCCTGGAGCCGGAGGGTGAGAACACGAACGAATACTACGTGCAGGGTATGTCCTCTTCCCTTCCTGAAGATGTGCAGCGGGATATGCTCAGGACCATCCCCGGCATGGAGCATGTGGAGATCATGCGCACTGGTTATGCCATCGAGTATGACTGTGTCGATCCGCTGGAACTCAAGCACACGTTGGAGATCAAGCGGTTCGATGGTCTGTTCAGTGCCGGCCAGTTCAATGGAAGCTCCGGTTATGAAGAAGCGGCGGCCCAGGGCCTGATCGCCGGGATCAACGCGGCGCTCAAGATCAAGGGGGAAGAGCCTTTGATCATCGATCGGTCCCAGGGCTACATCGGTGTTCTGATCGATGACCTGGTGATCAAGGGTACGAATGAGCCCTATCGTATGATGACCAGCCGTGCGGAGTACCGTCTGCTGCTGCGGCAGGACAATGCGGACCTCAGGCTGACACCTTTAGGATACCGGGTCGGACTGATCCCGGAAGCACGGTATCAGGCACTGCAGGAGAAGATCCAGCAGATCGAGGAAGAAACAAAGCGCCTTGCGCAGGTCCATGTTTCGATCGGTGCAAATGACCTTCTGCGTTCCCTCTCCTCCACGGAGTTAAATTCTGGAACGACTCTGGCCGAGCTTTTGAAACGGCCGGAGGTCTCCTACAAAGCACTGGCTCCCATCGACCCGGAGCGTCCCTCTTTGCCGGAGGATGTGACCGAGCAGGTGGAGATCCAGATCCGCTACGCGGGCTATATCGAAAAACAGAACGCGCAGGTCGAGAAATATAAAAAACTGGAATCCCGCAGGATCCCGGAAAATATTAAATATGAAGAGATCGGAAATCTGCGGACCGAGGCCGTGCAGAAACTGTCCCGGATCCGTCCGGCTTCCGTTGGTCAGGCCTCCCGCATTTCCGGCGTGTCACCGGCCGACATCTCCGTTTTGATCATCTGGCTGGAGAAAAACCGCCACTAAAGAAAGGAAACCCTATGCAGACAGAGCGATTGATCCAAGGGGCCCGGAAATTCGGGCTGGATCTGACAGACCAGCAGGTCCAGCAGTTTACCCGATACTATGAACTGCTCGTCGAATGGAACGAGAAGATCAATCTGACGGCGATCACCGCGGAAGAAGAAGTGATCGACAAGCATTTTCTGGACAGCCTGTCCGGTGCTCAGGTTTTCTCTGTCACGGAGGGCATGAAGATCCTGGATGTGGGGACCGGCGGCGGCTTCCCGGGCATGGCGCTGGCCATTGCATTTCCTGAAGCCCAGGTCTGCCTGATGGACGCGACGGGGAAAAAGGTGCGGTTCCTGGAGATGACGGC
>CADBPG010000138.1 GCA_902796435.1 uncultured Eubacteriales bacterium
AACAAAAAAGACTTTTACCACAACATAAATTGTGGCAAAAGTCTTGCTGTTTCAAACATATTCCGGGGCGTTTCCCGTATTGACGGAACATATCGCGTATCTAAACGCCAGCTACTCCCTCATACCAAAGACGATTATACCATGGCGTACCCGTCTTGTCAAGAAAGAAACCTACACTCGATCCTGCAGCGGCGGTCTGCCTGGCTCCCCAAAGCCAGGGCGTCCACCGGGAGCCGGATCCCCGCCAGAAGCCGCTTTAGGATCTCATCCTTGGTCGGCGCGTCCCAGTACAGGGCCAGCTGTCCCGTCGACTTCGCGGTGGCAATGGCCTCCTCCTGCCCATAGGAATACCGGATCTCTCCATCATATAATGCCGTGTAGGTATTCAGGGCCGGCAGCAGGACCGACAACGGATACGGGTCCAAAGTCCCCCTCTTTCTTTTGTAGGGAATGCTGAAGGATCCGCTCTCCGTCCCTGTGGTATAGCGGATCTCGATCTCATGCGCATGGGGACGGCCCGGATGGGTCCCCGGATATATATCGTTCAGCACCACCGAAAGTGCCTTCAGGTCCGCCGGACACACCGGGTAGCCCGGCAGAAGCTGCACCGCCTCCTCATGGATATTGACGATCTCCACCATATGATAGCGGATCGGCAGTTTGCGGGCCTCTTCCACACCTTCCCTGGCCTTCGCCTGCTCATATGCAAGAACGGCGCCAGCCAGTTCCTCTGTCCCTTGTACGACGAAGAAGACGAACGGCGGTGCGTTCGTCTTCAGACGGTTCGCAAAGTATCCCGGATCCGCCATCACATCCAGTCGCTCCAGGACTTTATCCTGCAGGCGCTTAGGCAGCACATAGCCTGCTACCTGCCCCTTCTGCTCCGGGATCGGGATCTCATAGACCTGGTGCATGTCCGACTTTTCCGCTTCCAGCGGCCCGATCAAGGCATGGAAGGGGTCATCCACCGCCAGCACGATCCCCGTGGACTCCGGTGCACGCTGTTCGCGGATCGTCATGGCATGGGATGCCAGGAGCATGTCCGGTTCATTGACCAGACGGACCGGTGCGTGGACCTCCTGGGACAGGGACACCTGCTCCAGGTCCAGGCTTCCGACCAGGCCTCTGCGCACCTTGCCGTCTGTAAGGCGCCGTTCCACGTACATCAAAGTCTGCGGGTGGAACCGGAACTGGGACTGTTCCTGGTACAACCGCAGTGTGATGATCTGCTCATCGGACAGAAGCTTTTCCGCAGGCCGGCACCAGCTCTTCCAAAGGTGGTCCAGCGGCACCTGCATGTCTGTAGGCCGGATCAAAGTCTGGGGCCTTGCCAGCACATACCAGTCATGGACATGCTCCAGGACTTCTACAGGCAGATCCTCGCCTGATAGATGGAGGACCCGGGAACCCTGGAACAGGGTCAACCGCAGGGCATCTCTGTTGATCCTCTGTACGATGCCCCGGCCAACGCCGCTCACCCGGGCCAACTGCAGGATGCTGATCTGATCCACGAACCGCAGCACCGCCAGCAGGTAATTGCGGATGGCATGGGGCATCATCTCCAGTTCCACACGCGGATGGCCATGCAGGCGTCTGTCGATGATGGCCTCCACCTCTGAGTCTGTAAAGCCGAAGTGGGTCTGCTTTTCCTCCAGAAACATGGAGGGTTCCGGGATCATCATATAATCCTCGAACCGCCCCCAGAAGCGCAGCCGTTCTGTGATCTCGTCCCGGTCGATGACACTGTCCTCGCTCTGGTACATCCAGTAGGAACTCCAGGGGTAGGATTCCATGGAAGATACCAGGCCCAGACGTACCGGTTCCTGGTGGATGTACCTAGCCGCCTTGAGAATCTGCCCGTCGTTCTCGAGACGTTCCATGCCGGGTCTGCCGCGGAAGATGCTCCCTTCATGATTATATTGTCTGCGGTACCAGTGCGAATAGGAGACGCCAACGCGCCGCATCAGCCCTGACAACTCCTGTTCAGAGCCGCGCATCAGGAAATGGGCATGGTTATCAAAGATCGCGAATGCGTACACATGGATGCCCAGTTGCGTCTTATAGCGCACGACACGCTCCCAGTATGCTTCCTTGTTCGTGTCGCCCACGAAGGCGCCTGCATTATAAATGCCTTGTACAACGATATGATAGACCGGTTGATTCATCATGTTCTCCCTCCCGCCTTTTGGTCTATGTTCAATATAAAGCTCTGAGTTTTATTGTAGCAAAGGCGGTGGAAGCGTTCCAGAACACGCCGTGTCTGATTTGCTCGCCAACTGGACATTCCAGGACGTGTCATGCTATAATAATGGTCTTGAGGGGGACTGAAAATGGATACCATCAAAATCGATACCAAAGGTGTCCGGCTCGTGGCGCATCGAGGGTTGAGCGGACTGGAGCCGGAAAACACCCACGCGGCCTTCATCGCGGCCGCCAACCGGTCTTATTTCGCGATCGAGACCGATGTACACGTGACCCGGGACGGCCATTATATCTGCACCCATGATGATACGACGGGCCGTGTGGCGGCACGCAACCTTACCGTAGAAAACACGGACTACCAGGAGCTTAGGGAGATCCTGCTGCATGAAAAAGACGGCCGTACCGGCCGCACGGACCTGCGCCTCCCCTCGCTCGCGGAGTATGTCCGCATCTGCCGGCAGTATGAAAAAACCTCATTTCTGGAATTAAAGAATCGGATCGCGCCCAGCCATATCCACAAGATCATCACCCTTCTTCGTAAAAACAAACATCTGGGCCACACGGTCTTCATTTCCTTTGACCGTGACAATCTGATCGACCTGCGGGCCATGCTGCCCTCCCACCAGATGCAGTTTCTGTGCGAAAAGCTGACACCGGATGTCCTGCTGTTTTTGAAGCGCTACAAGCTGGACCTGGACATCTCCGTCCGTGCCCTCCCCAAATGGGGCATTACGGCCGTGCATGAACTGGGACAGGCAGTCAACGTCTGGACCATCAATGACGCGAAGACCGCGGCCTATTGGATCGATCAGGGCGTGGATTATATCACTACCAATATTCTGGAACAGGAGCACAAATGACAGAACGAATCTACGATCAAGACAGCCATATCATGGACTTTACCGCACGGGTCCTTACCTGCGTCCCTGATGGGGATGCTTTTGACATCGTGCTGGACCGCAGCGCCTTTTTTCCGGGCGGCGGTGGGCAGGAGGCGGATACCGGGACCCTGGGCGGTCATCCTGTACTGTCTGTGTCTGAAAAGGATGAGATCATCCACTTCCGCTGCCCCGTGGCCTTTGCTGAGGGTACACTGGTGGAGGGCCAGGTGGACCGGGAGACACGCCTGTCCAACATGCAGCAGCATTCCGGCGAGCACGTTCTCTGCGCCGTACTGCATAACCGCTATGGAGTCGACAACGTAGGCTTCCACATGGGCTCCCGGGAAATGACCCTGGATGTTAACGGTGTCTTCGAACCGGAAGAGCTGGCCTGGGCTGAGGAAGAAGCGAACCGGGTCGTGCGGGACGATCTTCCGATCACCATCAGCTACCCTTCCGCTGAGGAACTGGAAACGTTGGAATACCGCAGCAAAAAAGAACTGACCGGCACGGTCCGCATCGTGACCATCGAGGGGACCGACCGTTGCGCCTGCTGTGCGCCGCACGTCATGCACACGGGGGAGATCGGCCTGATCAAGATTCTGCGGTCCGAGCATTATAAAGGCGGCACCCGAGTGTACTTCCTCTGCGGCCTCAAGGCTCTCTCCATGGTCAACCTCTACCAGGCGCAGGTCCACGGGATCGACACCCTGCTCTCTGCCGTGCCGGAGGATACCCTTTCGGCCGTGCAGAAGGTCCTGGAACAGAATGAAGCGCTGAAGGAACAGCGGGTCCAGGCGGAGCGCCGTCTGATCCAGATCCTGGCGGACCAGGCACCTCTGGGGGATGCTCCTCTGGTCCTGTTCGAGGATTTTTCAGACGAGATCATCGCAAGGACCTACGTCAACCTGCTGACCGCGCGGCGCACCGGGCCTGTCTGCCTGTGCCTGCCCCGGGTAGGAGATCCTGACGCCTACCGTTATATCCTGGCCATCCAAAAAGGATCGGTCCGCCCCCTCTGCCAGGCCATGAACCAGACGCTGTCCGGTCGGGGCGGCGGTTCCGATGCCATGGCCCAGGGCACTATCCGCGCCACGAAAGAAGCAGTGGAAGCATTCTTCCAGTCTTACAGACAATAAAATAAGATCCTGCTTTCGACTTTAAGTTCAAGTCGATGGCAGGATCTTTTTTATGCTTTGATAATGTAAGAATATACCTTCCTCGCCCAGGCGGTGGATCTCCTCCACCGGAGCGATCTGGCTGCCGGCAGTCTCCTCCACCTGCAGGTGGATGTCGTCCTCGCTAAAGTCGAAGACAAAGCGGAAAACGTCCACGAAATAGTTGTCCTTTTCTTCCGGATTGTCCCTCCGGTACGAGAAGACTCTTTCGCCCGGGGTCCCTTCCAGGTCCAGGCCCGTCTCCTCCAGCACTTCTCTGCGGACCGCCTCTTCCGGCGTCTCACCGGCCCGTACACCGCCGCCCGGGATCTCCCAATGGCCGGCAGCCCAGGCCTTGTCCAGCGCCCGCTGGGTGATCAGGATCCTGTGGTCCGGACGTTCCAGCAGTGCCAGTACGGTGATATGATATTCGCCAGGCCTCATGTTCCAGTCATTGTGGGCCATGGTCCGGCCGGTCCTGACACGGTCCGCTGTATAAATATCCCAGCGCTCCATATCAGGCCTCGCCTTCTGTTTCTTTCATGTAGACCAGACGGTGCAATGCACGCGTACAGAGGATATACTGGGTCCACGGATCCCAATGGCTGTCCTTGGACTCGACCACGATGACGCCGTCGAATTCCAGACCCTTGGCATAGTAGACCGGCATCGCACTGACCTCGGCATCCAGCGCCATCTGGTCCTCCCGCACGATCTGCACCGGCGGTTCCAGCTTACGCACCGCACGGCCGATCCGCTCCGCTTCTTTATCAGTGCCACAGAGGATCGCCATACGCTCCATGCCTGCTTCGCGCATCTGGGCCAGGATCTGCTTGATCTGGTGCCCCATGTCCTTGGTGCCCGCGAAAGCTCGCTCTTCTACCGGTGTTCCCTCACGGTCGATGGTCTCGGCCTTTTCCTTATCCGGCAGAAAATGCTCCGCGTATTCCATGATCTGCGGCGTGCTGCGGTAGCTGCGGTGCAGTTCGTAATAGGATACCATCTGGCGCTCCTGCGGCCGCATCAGCTTCTCCCAGCCGATCATCATGGAATGGTGCGCTTCGCCCTTGATCCGCTGATGCACATCGCCCACGATCGTGTAGGTATCCGCACCAGTCAGGCTCTTGAGCATCAAGAAACCAAAGGCACTGACGTCCTGCGCCTCATCAATGACCAGATGCCGCACCGGATAGGCACCCTTGCCATGCAGTTTTGTGAAAACATATAACAGACCGCACAGATCGTCCTCGATCCAGGGCTGGCTGTCTCCCTTACGGACCGTACGGGCATACCATTCCTCGGTTTCCGGCACATCGTACAGGCCGCGGATCTCCTTCATGAACAGGTAGACTTCACGCAAGTATCCGCGCAGGGTCTCCTGGCGTTCCCGCTGCAGGCGGTCCACACGGGCGAAATCCGCCTCTTCCCGCGCCTTGCGGATCTGGATATCATAGACCCGCTTCAAGCGGCGGACGGTATCATTACGCAGATCCTTGACCCGCTGCAGGATCAGACGGCGGATCTTGCGGATCCGGCGCAGATAGGGCAGCTTGGAATAGGTCTTGGTGAAGACCTGGTTCATTTCTTCCGCGCTGATGATGACCTGCTCCTGGAAGCAAAGGTCCTTCTTTTTCAGCTGCGCCTCTTCAAAGACACGGAAGGCATCGTCCAGTTCCTTTTTGAAGGAAGCCGCAGACTTACGCTGCACTTCCTTGATGAACCGGGGCTGCGCGGCCTCCAGCCGGCGGAAATATTCTTCGGTGCTCATGACCTCCCGCACCGGATGGACGACCTCCTTGGCCAGCTGCGGGATCGTCAACTGGAAGGTGTTGTCCTTCTCGCCCAGATCCGGCAGCACGTCGGAGATATATTCCATGAACAGGCGGTTCGGTCCGATGATCAGGATATTGTCCTGAAGTCTGGCCCGGTAATTGAACAGCAGATAGGCGATCCTGTGCAGGATGATGGTGGTCTTACCGGAGCCGGCGACACCATTCAGCAGCACATTATGCTCCAGGGGTTCGCGGATGATATCATCCTGCTCCTTTTGGATAGTCGCGATGATGTCCTTCAGACGGGCGCCGCTGTTGCCGGACAGTACCATCTGCAGGATATCGTCCTTGATATCGATCTCGGAATCGAAGAGACCCTTCATGACGCCAGAGCGGATGATATACTGCCTGCGCTTGAGCAGTTCCACTTCAAAGGTAGCCAGAGGCGCCTTGACTTCCATCATGCCCAGCCGTTGCTGGTAGAACAGAGAGGCCATGGGCGCTCTCCAGTCCAGGATGATGGGATTGCCATGCTGCTCCAGACCATTTTTGCCGATGAAGTACTCCTCCTCCTCGGCCTCCAGCGGATCCTTCAGGACGATCTTGCCAAAGTAGGGATAGTAATACATGCGGGACAAAGCCCCGAGCCGTTCATAGGTCGCCTTATAGCTGGCCTCACGGACCGGGTTGTCCTGGTTTAAGGAATGATACTGTTTCTGCGGTATTTCCTCGATGAGGAACTTTCTATAGTCAACGATTTCCTGCTTCAGATCGCTCAGATTACGCAGCCGTTCCTCGATCTCATGGCCGATGATCTCCTGGATCTGAAGCAGTCGTTCTTGTTCTTGTTGGAGTGTAGTGTCGTGATTATTCTCCATTATAGCCTCCGATAAATTCTCGAATGATCGAAGTACTGGGTACGATCTCCGAACTGACCCCTAAGCAATAGTCTAAAAACTTGATCAGGCGTCTGGCCTCTGTGTATTCAGGTTCGTCTCTGCGAATGCTGAACAGCAGGGGCTCTGCATATTGTTTCAATACTGCCAGCTCATAGATATGGGCTGAATTGAACATGACATCCGCTTCCTCCTGGAAGGGGAAGATGTTGCGTTCCTCGCCCGCGCGCACCTGGGGCCACATGGCGATGGTGCGGGCTGCCGAGGTCCCCCGGTACTGATGGTCGCGCACCATGCGGCGCAGCAGCCGTCCGTCCGTTGTGGGGATGCGGTTATGGTCATCTACATTGATCAGCGTCAGCGCGCTGATGTATACTTTGAATTTCTCCTCCCGTGGGATCTGCGGTGTCAGCGCCTCATTGAGGCAGTGGATCCCTTCGATGACCAGGATATCATTCTGTTCCAGGCGTACCGGCTGTTCATAGAACTCCCGGTGTCCTGTGACGAAATTGAACCGCGGCAGGGTGACCTCCTCGCCCGCCATCAATGCCTTCAGGTCCTCATTGAACTTATCGATGTCGATGGCGGCAAGGTTCTCATAGTCCTTCTTACCGTTTTCATCCAGCGGTGTGTCCTCCCGGTTGAGGAAGTAATCATCCACGGAGATCATCCGCGGCCTCAGGCCCTCTGCCCGCAGCTGGATCGAAAGCTTTCTGGCGAAGGTAGTCTTGCCGGATGAGGACGGTCCCGCGATCAGGACCATACGGATCTTATCCCTTTTGGCGTAGATCTCCCGCGCAATGGCGGCGATATGCCCTGCGTGCAGTGCCTCGGAAACCTCGATCAACTCACGGATCGAACCGTCCGCGATGGAATCATTGAGGGCTCCGATCGTCTCGACCCCCAGGATGTGGCTCCATTCAGCGGAACGGCTGAACACGTTGAAGAGCTTTTCCGAAGGATGGAATGGCCGGACCGGATGGGGCCACTGCTTTTCCGGCAGCTGTATGACGATACCTGCCCGGTAGCGAGTCAGCTCGAAGTACTTGAGCATACCCGTATCCGGCAGCATATATCCGTAGAAGTAATCCAGGCAGTCACCCAGACTGTAGAGATTGATCATGGAGAAGCGGCGGTATTTGAAGACCTGTGCCCGGTCTGCCATACCCTGGTCCTCGAAGAAGTCCATCGCCTCATCCATCGGATAGGGCCGCTTGCGGATCGGCATCCGCTCGTCTACATGTCTGCGCATGCAGGCATCGATGGCCCGGGTCTCCTCCTCGGTGACACCGGTCTGATCGCCCCGCCCGACCTCACAATAGGTTCCGCCAGAGATCGAATGCTTGATGCGCACCCGGGCTTCCGGCCCCAGCACTTCCTTGGCGCTGTAGATGAACAGGAAGTTCAGCGTACGGTTATAGGTACGGAATCCATCCTGATCCTCCAGAGTGAGAAAACGCACCTTTGCGTCTGCCGTCAGCGGTGTCCACAGCTCCTTGAACTTGCCATTCACAAGAGCCAACAGTTCCGGAGACTGGGTCCTTTGATCCTGCGGCATCTGGGCCAGGATCCCTTCCAATGTCGTCCTCTCGGGCACATCCATCTCATGCCCGCTTTCCAGAATGATATGGATCATTTTCATAGGTCAATCCTTTGCAGATATGCGCTGTCTGAGCCAGCACATTTCCTGCTCCATTCTCTGCTTCTGCTGCGGATCCCTGACCGAGCGGTTCCAGGCCGCAAGATCCTGCAGGCGTTTTTCGATCCAACAAAGATACAAAGGATCTGCAGTACGGAACAACTGGACTCCATAGACATAGTCCAGCGGATCCTCGTATCGTTCTGTACCATGTGCGGCCCGGATGATCGTATAGTACTTGCCCCGGTCCTCCACGAATTTTTCTTCCACGATCCTGAAGCCGGATCCATGCAGCGTGCGCCGCACCTCATCGGCTTCTGTCTGTGGCTGTGCGATCAAAGAATCAAGCCTGTCCAGGACGCCTTCTGGCGCCTCCTCCAGGATATGGCGGATCATCATACCGCCCATACCGCAGATGACGCAGCTGTCCGCCTCACCGGGTGCAAATCCGGTCAGACCATCGGTCAGCCGCAGCTCGATCCGGTCCTCCAGCGCTTCCTGACGCACATGGGTCCTGGCCGCTTCCAGCGGGCCCAGCCGTACGTCGGAGGCAATGGCATGGGCTGCCTTGCCGCTCTTGACCGCTTCGATGGACAGATATCCATGATCACAGCCGATATCCGCCAGAGACCTGCAGGCCGGCAGGATTTCCAGCACCGTCTGCAGGCGTCCGGTCAGTTCCCGGTTCTGCATTATTCCAGATAATCGCGCAGCTTCTTGCTGCGGCTGGGATGGCGCAGCTTTCGCAGCGCCTTCGCCTCGATCTGACGGATGCGTTCACGCGTAACGTTGAACTCCTTGCCCACTTCCTCCAAGGTGCGGGAACGTCCATCGTCCAGGCCGAAACGCAGACGCAGTACCTTCTGCTCCCTGTCTGTCAGCGTATCCAGAACTTCCAGCAGCTGCTCCTTCAACAGGGTGTAGGCAGCCGCGTCCGCCGGGATCATCATTTCCTTATCTTCGATAAAATCACCCAGATGGCTGTCTTCCTCTTCACCGATGGGCGTCTCCAGAGATACGGGCTCCTGCGCGATCTTCATGATCTCACGCACCTTGCTGACCGGCATCTCCAGCTCTTCCGCGATCTCATCCGGCGAGGGATCACGCCCCAGTTCCTGCAGAAGCTGGCGGGAAACGCGGATGAGTTTGTTGATGGTCTCGACCATATGCACCGGGATCCTTATGGTACGGGCCTGGTCCGCGATGGCGCGGGTGATGGCCTGACGGATCCACCAGGTGGCATAAGTACTGAATTTATAACCCTTGCGGTAGTCGAACTTTTCGACAGCCTTGATCAGGCCTAAGTTGCCTTCCTGGATCAGGTCCAGGAACAACATGCCGCGGCCGACGTAGCGCTTTGCGATACTGACCACCAGACGCAGATTGGCCTCTGCCAGACGCTTCTTCGCTTCCTCATCACCATTCTCCATGCGGCGGGCCAGTTCGATTTCTTCATCGGCCGTCAGCAAAGGCACTTTACCGATCTCCTTCAGGTACATACGGACCGGATCATCGATACTGATACCATCGGGCAGAGAGATGTCGATCTTCTCCTCCTCCAGGGGATCATCTGTGAATCCGATCACGTCGATATTCTGGTTTTCCAGATACTCGTAGACCGATTCCATCTGCTCGGCCGTCAGGTTCATATCCTGGTATACCTCGGCGATCTCAGAATGTTCCAGAACATTCTTCTTCTTTTTCGCCATCTCAACGAGGAGTTTAAGTTTTTCCCTGTACTTCTGCATGTCGAGCGTCTGTGTCATAGTACTGTGCCTCCTTCTGGCTGCTGCCCGCCTGAGCCGGGCAATTGGATCCGCAAGGTCTCTAAAGACTTTCGTTCATATATGATGTCCTGCATACTGCGCAGGTCTTCTGCTGTAGCGTTTTCTTCCGCGCTGAGCCGGGCGAGCCGCTCCTCCAGCGCGCGCCGTTTTACCGCACGCACGGTCTCTGTCAGCAGTTTCTCCAGGTCGTCCCGCTCTTCGGGCAATTGCATCTGCACCAGATGCGCTATTTTTTCCTGATCCTCCGGCCGGTCCGCCAGGCTGATGAGGTCTGCCTTCTGCACCTCGGTATGTTCTGCCTGGTGGTGGAACAGGCTTTCCGCGACCGCCGCGTACAGGTCCTGCGCCCCCTCGGGGCCTTTCAGGTCCTCCTGGCTGATGAAGCGCTCCAACAGCGGGATCAGGTCCTGCCTGTGGATCATGACACCTAAAAGCTGCATACGCGCGTCCGTCCGCAGCCCTTGTTCCTCCTGTCGCGTACGGCCATTCTGCCTCCGTTCCAGGAGACCTGTGGTCCTGCGCACTTCCTCCACCTTTTTTGCCAGCAGCGCCGGATCGACCTTCAGTTTCTCGGCCGTATCCTGCACGTGGATCTGCCGCTCCAGGTCACTCTCGATCTCGGCCAACCGTTCGGCCATACCGTTGACCGTCAGGACCCGGCCATCGGCGGTTTGGGTATCGTTCTCTTCCTCCAGGACCCGCATTTCGAAATCGATGGGGTTCATGGCCTGATCGATCAACGCCTGGAAGGCTTCCGGCGGATTCTGCTTGAGGAATTCGTCCGGATCCTTCGCGCCGGGCACCCGCAGCACCCGTACCTTCAGCCCCGCCTGTTCCAGGATGGGGATGCCGCGCCGGGCCGCCTGTGTGCCTGCCCGATCACTATCGTAGATGAGAACAACGTCGTTGTAATACCGTTTGATGAGCAAGGCCTGCTCCTGCGTAAGGGCGGTGCCCAGAGAAGCCACGGCATTGTCGAAACCTGCCTGATGCAGGGACAGCACATCCATATAACCTTCGACCATCAGCGCTTCTTTCCGATGGCTTTTCTTGGCCAGCTGCATGGCGTACAGGTTTCTGCGTTTATTGAATACCTCCGTTTCCGGAGAGTTCAGATACTTGGGTTCGCCCTGCCCCATGACACGGCCGCCGAAGGCGATGGTCTGCCCGGCGGTGTTGAAGATCGGGAACATGAGGCGGTTGAAGAAATAATCATACACACGGTTGCCCCGCACACTGACCAGACGGGCCTTTTCCATTTCCTCAGTGGTGTAACCCTTGGCCGACAGATAGCGGTACAGGCTGGCAGAGCCGATGGGCGCGTAGCCTAAGCCAAAGCGCTTCGCATAGGCATCGGTGACACCGCGTTCCTTCAGGTAGGCGCGGGCATGGGCCCCACCCTCCGTTTTGGCCAGTTGATAATAGAAGAAGCGGGCGGCTTCCCGGTTCATATCGTAGAGACGGGTCCTGGCCTCGATCCGCCGTTTCTCTTCCGGTGAAAGTTCTGCCTCTGGCAGGGTGACACCGGCCCGGTCCGCCAGTTCCTTTATTGCCTCGGGAAACGTAAGGTTTTCCATTTCCATGAGGAAGGTGATGACGTTTCCTCCTTTATGGCACCCGAAGCAGTAGAAGAACTGCTCCTTGGTATTGACGGAAAAGGATGGGGTCTTCTCATTATGGAAGGGGCAGCAGCCGAAATAATTGCTGCCTTTTTTCTGCAGCGAAACATAGCCGGAAACCAGATTGACGATATCTGTACGTTCCCGCACATCACGAATGACATCCTCCGGATAATACATGGTGCGCCTCCCTCCCATTTCAAGTCATTTAGTATTTCTCCACCGATGTTGAATTTCCTTTTTATCCGCCACATTTTCATAAAAAAAGGAGCCTGTTACAGCTCCTTTTCCTGAATCTTTTTCCAGAAGTCCTCTCCGTTGTGGTTCTCTCGCATCCGGAAGTACTGTTGTTCCCGGTCCACATCCAAACGGCAGGCACCCCGGAAGGCACAGGTCAGGCAGGCCGGCTCCTGCCCACCGGTCTTGGCGATGGGCCGCGCTTTGATGTCGCCTGAGGCGATCTGTCCACCGATCTCCGATGCCTTGGCATGGGCGAATCTGCGCAGATCCTCGAACTGGGCCGCGTCCACCGCCTTGGAATTTGAGGACAGGCTTCCGTTTTTATTCAAGCTCACCGGGATGACCCAGGACTTCTTTTCGATCTCCTGGTCCATCATTTCGATGATGTGCGTGTCGTTGAGCACGATGCCGTCCAGGCGGGCCTGCATCAGGATCTCCTTGAGTTGCTCATCCTCTGTGGTCTCATAGGAACCCTTCTGCGTCTGGGGGCTCAGATGGAAATAGAAGATGCCCGCAGGCTCCGCCCCGGTCGCGGACTCGACCGCGTCCAGATAGATGGGCAGCTGCAGCCGCAGCCCCTCGTAGGTCTCCCAGGGATCCCAGCCCGTATTGCCGGACTTGTAGTCCAGGATCCGCACATATTCCTTACCATCCTCCCGCAGCACATCGATGCGGTCGATCTTGCCCATCAAGTGTAATACCCTGCCATCGGCCAGCTCGATGGGTAAGGCAGTGCCGGCACCCTCCGCGCCGCCAAAGGTCCATTCAAAAGCCTCCGGCCGGAAAGCCCCGCTCTGGATCTGCCTGCGCAGGATCATGATGGCGCGCTCCGCCGTGGACTTCAGTTTGTTCCAGTAGAACTGATAGCGGCTGCTGGTCTGATAGCGGGCGAAGGCATCACTCTGCTCGTCCAGAAGCATCCGCATTGCTGTATCGATCTCCTCCGGGCCCAGGTCTCCGGTCCCTTCCAGCTGCGGACCCAGCTTCTCCAGCAGAGCATGCAGGACATTACCATCGTCCAGCGGGCGGATACTGAGGATCTCCCGCTCCTTCAAGGCCATGCCATAGTGGAAGAAATAGGCCAGCGGACACCTTGCGTACTGCTCCAGCTGACTTATGCTGACCGACCGGGTCGAAAGCCCCAGAAGATCCCAGAGCAGGCCGTCCGTCAGCATTTCCTGGGGCACCTGGTCCTGGGCTCCGGCCGCGATCTGATCCACCATAGGCCCCAGATCGTGCTGTTTGAGCCATTGTTTGACGGTCCGCTGCACATTTTCCGGATACCGGCCCTTGGCCAGCTGATCCACCAGCCAGTTGGGATGCATGGGTTGCGGCCAGCCCTTGACGAACAATGATTCCCGGGTAAACAGGCGCTCCAGCCGCTGTACATAGGACGAAGGTCGTCTGCCCTGCCCCTTGGCATCAGAAGTCGAATATGTAAAACTGATCTTATCAGAGGCCTTGCCCAGGATGTTGTACAGATAGAAGACCTGATCGCCCACCTTAAGGCCCCGGTCCGCCGCCAGATCGTGGAAGACCGAAAGCCTGCGCCGTTCCTGATCCGTCAGAAGCCCTGGATCGTTGGGGACCGCCGGGAAATACTCATCCTGGAATCCCACGATGTACAGGCTGCGTACGTGAGAGATACGGGAACGCTCGGGATCCGCGACCTGCACCTGGTCCGGCGTCGGCGGGACCAGACCCAGTTTGCTTTGTCCAAAGCCCGTACTCAGGATCTCGCTGAAACCGTTCAGGTCTGTCTGCTCCTGGCCCAGCACGGCCACCAGCTGTGTAAAGACCGCAAGGATCCGTTCGTAGACCTGTTCATTGACGCTCTGACGGATCCTCTGTCCCTCTGCGGCAAAGGCTTCCGCCTGCTCCCGCAGCTGCTCCTGGAGCCGGATCGTTTTTAGGATCTTCGTCAGATTCTCAGTATAATGGGCGATGGAGCCGGTCTTTGATGAAAGCTGCGTCAAAAGGTCGAACAGGCGGTCTGTTGTCTCCTGCTCCTCTGGACTCCGGCAGATCTCCAGGAAGGCTTCCCGGTAGGTCTTCATACCGCGCCAGCCCCGAGACAGGGCCTGGTTCTCCATGCGGTCGACCGCTTCCCGGTCATAGGGCAGGAACCCGGACTTGGCCCAGGCAAAAACCGTGTCATATGAGAAATTGTGCAGCAGCATCTTCAGCATATCGTCGATCATGCGGACTGCGGGGTGATCCTGCATTTCCACACGTCGGTCCAGGAAGACCGGGATCCGGTATCTGTCCGCCAGACGCTCCAGCACGGGTGTATATTCTTCTGCAGAACCCAACAGGACCGCAATGTCGCCATAGGCATAGCCCCGTTTGCGCACATCTGTCTCGATCTGTGACAGGACCCACTCGATCTCCTGCTCGGGTCTTTCCGCCTTGTACACGTGGACCCGTTCTGCTTTTTTCGGAGGCTCCGAAAGCACCTGCTCCAGCCACAGATACGTGGTCAGATAGTGCAGTTCTCCTGTATCCTCCTGGGGCTTCATCCAGCGCACCTTGCCCCGGACACCCATTTCCCGCAGGATCTTCAAAACCTTCTGGGACTGGTAGAACATGGCACCCTGCTGCGGCGCAGGAAGGTTCCAGTCCTCCTTCGTACAAGGCAGTGTCATGCAGACACGCCGGGCCTTCTGGAACAAGCGGGCAAGCACCTCATACTGCTGTGGCGTGAACCCGAAGAAATCATCTAAGTAGATATCTGCCCCCTCCAGCAGCTCCGAATTGGGGATCTGCTCCGCCAGAAGGTCCAGCAGCCGCTCCGACGGGATCGTGTCTGTCGTCGTCTTGGCACAAAAGCCCTGGTACAGGATCCTGATATCGTGCAGTTTGCGGTACAGGGTGCTGTCCGGGTCCATGGTCCCCATGATCTGCTCCAGCACCTCTTCATCGATCCGGTACTGGAACATTTCCGTCAGCATGATCTTCAGCTGACCGATGAAGCCCTTGCGTCCGATCTGGGTCCCGTAGTACTGCAGTTCCTCCGCATGGTCCAGCGCCGTTTTGTACAGCAGCATGGATTTCCCCATATCGTCCAGCGGCTGGTAGGTATCCGCCCCGGTCTCCTGCAGGATGCGGTAGGCCAGACGGTTAAAACTCAGGATCTCTACCTTCAGGATCCCGCCCCGCGGATGCCGCTCCAGCAGGTCCCTCTGGGCCATCAATGTTGCCTGTTCCGGCACGATATAAATGATCCTCTGATCCGGTTCCTCCATCGTCGTCTGGATGATCCGGTCCCTGAGGCAGGTGGTCTTGCCACTGCGGCCCGGGCCGGCTATGATCATAAACTCCACTGTAAGAACTCCTCCGGTTATTGAAAAGACATCCGTCCTGTGTTATAATGATTGCATTCAGGAGTGTAACATACATTCGCATAACTGTCAAAACACGTTGAAAGGAAGTAAACATGTCTGATTATATCATCACTTGTTGTTCTACAGCCGATCTCCCCCAGTCCTATTTCGATGAGCATAATGTCCCTTACGTATGCTTTCATTACAATATCGATGGGCAGGATTATCCGGATGATCTTGGCAAGACCATTCCCTTCGACAAGTTCTATAAAATGATCGAAGACGGTGCCATGCCCACCACCAGTCAGGTCAACGTCGATGCCTATCAGGAATTCTGGGAGCCCTTCCTGAAGGAAGGCCATGACATCATCCATCTGACCCTTTCCAGCGGCATCTCCGGCAGTGTCAACTCTGCCCGGATCGCTGCTGAAAACCTGCTGGAATCCTATCCGGAGCGCCGTCTGGTAGTTATCGATTCTTTGGCTGCCTCCAGCGGCTTTGGTCTTCTGGTGGCAGAAGCTGTGGAGCGCATGGAAAACGGCGCCTCCATGGATGAGGTCATCCAGTGGATCGAGGATAACAAACTGTATCTGCATCATTGGTTCTTCTCCACCGACCTGACCAGCTACATCCGCGGCGGCCGCGTATCCAAGACCTCCGGTTTTGTCGGCACCATGCTGAAGATCTGCCCTCTGTTGAACGTCAATGACGAAGGCAAGCTGATCCCGCGTTTCAAGATCCGCACCAAGAAGAAGGTCATCCAGGAGATCGTCCATCAGATGGAGCTGCATGCGCGTGATGGATTCGATTATTCCGGCCGCGTATTCATGAGCCAGTCCGCCTGCTACGCGGATGCCCGCGAAGTCGCCAAACTGGTGGAAGCCCGCTTCCCCAAGATGAAGGGCAAGGTCATGATCAACGATATCGGCGGCGTCATCGGTGCACATACCGGCCCCGGCACGGTCGCCCTCTTCTTCTTCGGCGACAAACGAACTGCGTAAATCTAGAGCGTACAGAAACTCTTGTTTCTGTGCGCTTTTTTATTATGTACAACAGGAATCCAATCCATAGGAGGAAGTCATGTATCTGGCAGTCGATGGTGGCGGATCCAAGATCAAAGCGCTGGTCTTTGACGCGCAGCTGCACAAGATCGGCCAGGGACGCTCCGGAGGCGTCAATACGACGCAGAATGATCCGGCAAGCATCCTGGCCCACGTCCGTGCCTGTCTGGATGAAGCCCTGGCAGGCATCCGGCATATCGATGAAGCTTTCGTGACCTTTGTCGGGGACCGGACGCTTTTTGCCCAGGAACTGCGGGCCTGCGTATCCGTCGGGGAACTGCATTTTCTGGATGAGGCCCGGGCCGGGCTTCTGGCAGGCGCCGGCCGGTCCGACGGACTGCTTGCGATCTCCGGGACCGGGTCCGATGTCTTTTATCTTAGCCCTGACAGCCGGAACATCGTCGGAGGCTGGGGCATCGTATTAGGCGACCAGGGCAGCGGCACCTGGATCGGCCTGCAGGCGGTGCGCAGCGTCATCCGGGCTCTGGATGGCTGGGGGCCGGAAACCTTGCTGACACCCCTGGTCCTGCAACATTTTCACGCGGAGGATGAGCCGCGCCACATCATCGACGCTGTCTATCAGGCACCGGCACCCTTCCCTGTGATCGCGGCATTGACCCCGCTCGTTGGGGAAGCTGCCCGTCAGGGGGACCCGGAGGCTTTGCGGATCTTTACAGAAGCCGGTGTTGCACTGGGCCGGCAGATGCTCTCCCTTCTAAATCGGCTGGATGCAATCCCGGATGTGCCCATCACCCTCTGCGGCGGTGCCTGGAAAGCGCATCCGCAGATGCTTACGTCCTTCAGTCAGACGGTGCAGGTCGTGCATCCCCATATGGTCATCGCCCGCCCCTGGTTCGAGCATGTCCTGGCAGGACCGATGGCGTTCCTGCTGCGCAGCGGCCACAGCCCACAAGAGGCCAGGCATCTTCTTGCACAAGCATTTCCCGAGGAGGTCATTTCATGAGTGCGATCCAAACCTACCTTTCCAACATCCACAGGATCCTGGAACGGGTCGAAACCACGCAGACAGAGGCGATGGAAAAAGCCGCCAGGGCTATGGCCGATGCCACCTTAGGCGGGCACAATATCTTCGCCTTCGGCTGCAGCCATGCAGGCCTCCTGGCCTTTGAACTCTATTACCGGACCGGCGGCATGGCCACCATCAACCCGGTGCGGGCACCCGGCCTGTATCTGGACGTGGACCCCGCCCCCTTCACCAGTCAGATCGAACGGCTGCCGGAATACGGGCGGCTGATCTGCGACCAGAAGCCCATCGGTCCCGGGGATACGATCATCGTACACTCTGTTTCCGGGCGCAATACCGTTACGGTGGACTTTGCCCTGCGCTGTAAAGAAAAAGGAGCCACCGTCATCGCCCTGACGTCGGTCGCCACCGGTAAGGAGATCCCCTCAAGGCACCCCTCCGGCAAGCTTTTGATGGACGTGGCCGACATCGTCATCGATAACTGCGGCTGCGTGGGTGATGGCTCTGTGGAAGTCCCAGGTGTCCCGGAGAAGGTCGGCCCCACTTCCACCGCCGTCGGTGCCGCGATCCTGAACGCAGTCATGACCCGCGCCGTGGAACTGATCACAGAAGCAGGCGGCACCGCGCCTGTCTTCATCTCGGCGAACGTGCCCGGCGGCGACGAGCACAACCGGATCATGCTGGAAACCTATAAAGAACATATCTTTTATATTTAACACGAGGAGGAAGCTACTATGTTGCTGGATCAATATAATGAACGTCTGGACCAACTCATCCATAAGGTCCGTACGACCCAACGGGACAATATCATCACCGCAGGCCACATGATCGCCGAGACCATCGAAAATGGCGGCAACGTCTACCTTTCGAAGATCTGCCATGAGATCGAAAACGATCTGATCTGCCGCGGCGGCGGCCCCATCTTCTACAAGCACTTTTCCTACGGTATGCAGGTAGAAAACAAGGCCCGTGTCCGGGATCGTTCGGACTTGGACACTTCTGTCTGGGGCATGGCCTCCTATGCGCTGAAGATGTCGGATATGCGCCCGGGGGACCTGTTGATGGTCAGCTCAGTTTCCGGCCGGACCGTGCATACGGTGGACCTGGCCTATGAAGCGAAGAAGTTCGGCGTCAAGGTCATCGCTTTTCTTTCCATGGAATACGCGCAGGCGGTGGAAGCCGTCCACCCCTCAGGCCAGAAACTGTATGAAATGGTGGATCTGGTGATGGACAACTGCGCCCCCGCAGCAGAGGCCATGATGGACGTGCCTGGCATCGAAGCCCGGTACGCGGCCGCCAGCGGCATCGCCAGCGACATCCTGCTCTGGAGCATGACCACCGTGGCCATCGAGACCCTGATGGAGCATGGCATCACACCGGGCATCCTGAAGAGCGCCAACTTCCCCGGCGGCAATGATTACAATAAAACGATCATCGAACCCCATTACGACCAGTTCGGATGGTAAGCCTATAGGTTAAAATAAGGTCCTG
>CADBPG010000139.1 GCA_902796435.1 uncultured Eubacteriales bacterium
CGAAACCGGCCCGCTTGGCCAGTCCCGCCACGTGGCCATAGGCCGCGACGATCTCGTCGATCATATCGACAGTCAGGGCTTTGACCTTGACACCATCCGCCCGGACGGTATCGCATGGCCCCCACTGATGCAGGGACTTCTGCCGGGTCTTATCGGTCATGTAGGTGCCTGCGAACATGCCGGAATGGGACAGTTCCAGCGAAGGAATGGCACCGTGCCGGCGGATCGCGTCGGCCGCGTAGGTGGCAGAGGCCAGAGAATTCAGGATGCTTTCATCCAGATGATAAGCATGCGAGCCATCGGTCTGCGGGTGCACCATGAGTTCGGATACAGTGACGGCTCCGGCGCCACCTTTGGCGCGCAGCTCGTAGAACGCCACGGATTTCGGGCCGATGCAGCCATCGTTGGTGATATCAGTGCCACCCATGGGCACAGAAAACATGCGGTTGCGGAACGTGGTACCGGCCAGAGTGATCGGCCGGCAGAGGTTCGGGTATTTTCGGGTAAATGCAGTCATACGTACGGGCTCCTTTTCGATATACTACTGCTATTGTACAGAATCTTACTGGAAAATACAAGCGATCTATGCTATCATGAGGAAGCAATTTCAACACCCAAGGAGGACCTGACATATGTCCTGTACAACGATCTTAGTCGGCAGAAATGCCACCAATGACCAGTCTACGATGATCGCGCGTACGGACGACGGTTTCTTCGATGTGAAGAAGACCATCGTCGTACAGCCGAAGGATCAGCCGAAAAAGTATAAAAGCGTGATCTCCCACGTGGAGATCGAACTGCCGGAGAACCCGATGCGCTACACGTCCAGCCCCAGCGTGGACAATAAGCACGGCATCTGGGCGGCCACCGGCATCAATGCGGCTAACGTGGGTATGACCGCTACGGAAACCATCACCTCCAACCCCCGGGTCCTGTCCGCGGATCCGCTGGTGGTCTATCAGAAGGCCAAAACAAAGAAGGAGAAGGACATCCCCGGCGGAATCGGCGAGGAAGACATCGTCGTGCTGGTGCTGCCCTATATCCACAGTGCCCGCGAGGGCGTCCTGAGTTTAGGACAGCTGCTGGAGCAGTATGGTACCTATGAGTCCAATGGCATCGCCTTCAATGATGTCAACGAGGCCTGGTGGCTGGAGACCATCGGCGGCCATCACTGGATCGCCCGCCGCGTCCCGGATGATGCCTGCGTCATCGCGCCGAACCAGTTCGGCATGGACGAGTTCGACCTGGAGGATGCCTTCGGTGCCCAGGAAGCCAACTTGTGCTCCGCGGATCTGCGCGAATTCATTGCCGAGAACCATCTGGACACCAACCAGGGCGGCGCCTTTGATCCTCGTAAAGTCTTTGGTTCCCATTCCGATATGGACCATATCTACAACACGCCGCGTGCCTGGTTCATGGGCCGCTATCTGGCGCCGGAAAGCTTCACCTGGGACGGTCCCGAGGCGGACTTCGGCCCAGAGAGCGATGACATCCCCTGGTGCCTGGTGCCGGACCGCAAGGTCACGGTGGAGGATATCAAGTACCTCCTGTCCTCCCATTATCAGGGCACGCCCTATGACCCCTATATCAAGCAGGATACCGGTGTCCGCGGCAAGTATCGTTCCATCGGCATCAGCCGCACCGGCGTGACCTCCATCTGCCAGATCCGTCCGGATGTGCCGGAGGAGATCCGGGGCCTGGAGTGGATCTGCTACGGGTCCATGGCCTTCAACGCGGCCCTGCCGGTCTATACCAACGTGGACAAGCTGCCCAAGTACGTCAGTGACGTAACTCTGGACACCTCCACGGAGGACTTCTACTGGGCCAGCCGCCTGATCGGCGCCCTGACAGACCCCCACTATCCGGAGTGCATCCCCTTCGTGGAGCGCTACCAGAACCGTATGGCCACGAAATGCCGCCAGATCGTGCTGGAATATGACAAGAAGATGCAGGAGAGCGGTGACTTTTCTCTGACTGCGAAGGCCAACGAGGAACTGTGCAAGCAGGCCAAGGAAATGACCACCCAGACCCTGAACATGGTCCTGCTGGAAGCCAGCAAGCAGATGAAGAACGGTTACAACCGGGGCGACAACTAAACCATCAGAAGAGGCTTTGCGTTTGTGCGCAGAGCCTTTTTTTGACCCAAAGTGTCCGTGTACAAAAAACAGTTGCACGCCAAAGGAAAATAGGGTACAATATCGACTATGTTTATCTTTGGGAGGAAGTAGTATGAATGAGTTTCTGGCCAATCTGGCTGCCATCAATGATAAGATCAATAGTTTTGTCTGGGTCACCATCGGCCTGGTCCTGCTGATCGGTACCGGTGTTCTGATGACGGTGCTGACCAAATGTTTCCAGGTCACCCATTTTGCCCACTGGTGGAAGAGCACCATCGGTCGTGTCTTCGCCAAGGACAGTGACGTCCACGACAAATCCGACGCGAAAAATATCTCACAGTTCCAGTCCCTCTGTACGGCGCTGGCCGCCACGGTCGGTGTCGGCAACATCGCCGGTGTCGCCACGGCCATCGTATCCGGTGGTGCTGGAGCCATCTTCTGGATGTGGGTCGCCGCCTTTTTCGGCATGATGACCAACTATTCGGAAAACGTACTGGGTATCTACTATCGCCGTAAGAACGTGCAGGGAGAATGGTGCGGCGGCGCCATGTATTACCTGCGTGATGGCCTGGGTGCCAAGAAGGGCTGCAAGCATATCGGCAATGTTCTGGCGGTCCTGTTCTCCATCTTCTGCGTGCTGGCCTCCTTCGGGATCGGCAACCTCAGCCAGGTCAACACCATCACCGTCAACATGCACTCGGCCTTCGGGATCCCCCACTGGCTGGTGGGCGTGCTGGTCATGGGCTTGGTGGGCATCGTTGTTATCGGCGGCTTGAAACGCATCGCCTCTGTCACGGAAAAGATCGTGCCCTTCATGGTCGTCCTGTATATCATCGGCGCACTGGTGATCTTCTGCACCCATATCACCAAGGTGGGTGCGATCTTCAGCACCATCTTCCGCCATGCCTTTGGCATCAAGGCCGTTGCCGGCGGCTTTGCGGGTGTCACCGTCAAGACGGTGGTCACCTGGGGCTTCAAGCGGGGCGTCTTCTCCAATGAGGCGGGCCTGGGTTCCTCGGTCATGGTCCATTCCTGCTCCAACGCGAAGGAGCCAGTGCATCAGGGCATGTGGGGCATCTTTGAGGTCTTCGCGGATACCATCATCGTGTGTACGCTCACCGCGGTCGCCATCCTGGCATCCGGCGTGGTGGATCTGCAGACCGGCCAGGTCCTGGCCACCTCCGCGGCTGGAGTACCTTTAGAGCAGACCGCCCTGGTCGGCGCGGCCTTTGCCTCGTCCTTCGGTGCGTTTGGCCAGTACTTCATCGCCGTCGCGGTCCTGCTGTTCGCCTTCTCTACGGTGCTTGGCTGGAGCGTCTACGGCAGCAAGGCCTGGGAGTACCTCTTCGGGACCAAGTCCACCATCGGCTATAAGGTCTTCTTCGTCTGCGTCATCATAGCAGGCGCGCTGCTCAAGTCCAGTCTGGCCTGGGACATCTCTGATACCTTCAACGGTCTGATGATGATCCCCAACCTGATCGGCGTGTTGGTGCTTTCGCCTATCGTCTACCGGATCACAAAGAATTATGTGGACCGGAAACTGAAGCACAAGAAGGAGGAGCCGATCCTGTCGGCCTTCCCGGATATCCAGAAGGAACATGCCGCGGCCATTGCCGCCGGGGATGAGGAGTAAAAGTTAATAGGGAGTATGAAAAGCAAAGGCTTTCATACTCCCTCATTTTTGTTTTACTGCAACAGATGGACCTTTCCAGTCAGTCCGGAACCGGTCTTGGGTTCTTGTACGCCGCCCATGAAGGCCGCGTACGGGTTATCTTTCATAGATTCGACACTCCAGCGTTCCAGGGTCGTGGCTACTTCTATGCGGATGCGGTTTTCGCCGGGACGGACGACCTTGCTGATATCAAAGCACATCGGCGGCGCGACCTGGATGCCTAAGCTCTTGCCGTTGACGAAGACTTCTACATCCTCATCTGCGTAGTCGATCACAAGGCAGGCGGGTCCGCCATCCAGAGTCACGGTCGTTTCATAGCACAGGAAACCGGAGAAAGTCGGCTGTTCTTTTGCGTAGTCATCCGGAACGGAGACGGGTGTCGCATCGGCAAAGGCCGGATACTGGACGCTTGCGCAGACGGAACGGGTCCAGTCGGTGAGTTCGGTCCTGCGGCCGGAAAGCACCGGCTCTTTGGTGGCTTCGGCCTGACCGGCCACCAGGATGATGCTCTTCAGCGGTTCGATCGTGAGATCGACACGGCCTTCTTTGACGTCGACTGTCTGCACGCGGTTCTCCCAGGCATCATATGCATAGTAGGAGCCATCCTGCGGCAGCGTTACGGTTCCGGTCCAGGGTTCGGCCATTTCATTGACCAGATAGAAGATCTCTTCCGCGCCTTTATAGTGTAAAGCGCGCAGACCTTTGCAGGCGGGCTCGAAGCGCACTCTTTCGGCACTGCCGGCCGCGTCGGCGATCTCATCGACCGTAATGATGCGGGCCTTCTCAAAGACAGCAGGCAACGCATTTCCGGTCTCGGAAACAGCTTCCGGCAGACGCTCCACGAAGCATACCGGATAACCCTGTTCGAGCAGCTCTGCGATGCCGGAAACGGCAGCAGCCGGCAGGAACCGGACTTCGGGCACGAGGAGCACTTTATAATCCCGGCCATTGACGCACAGGCCCGTATTCAAAGCGGTCTGATACAGGTCCGGTTCCGCGAACACATCGCAGGGGATCAGGTCGAAGGCGATCTGCGCTTCATACAGCGGACGGGTCAGGACCTGGCTCAGCATGGCGTCGCCGGCCCATTCACTGTCACCATGATAGAGGACGGCGGCTTCTGCAACGCGTGTTCCGCCGCTGATCAAAGAGCAGACGCGGTTCATGTAGCGCATAAGAGCACCAAAGGCTTTGAACTGCGGATTATGCCCATGTGCATAGAAGTGGGGCGGGCAGTCCGGATCCGGGAAGGCCTTGGGACTGAACGCATGGGGCACGAAGTAATTGATGCCGCGGACCATGAAATGATCCGCCAGGTATTTTTCCATCCGCGGGCCTTCGTCCCAGCCATAAGCACCGAAGATCTCGCACATGGCATTGCCCTTTTTACGGGGTTCGATCGCCGCGGCACTGGCGCCCATCGCACCAAGGAAGAAATGGTAGAACGTGCCGTCGCGTTCGCGGCCTAACATACCGGTGGCTGGCTCATCCTCACCCTGGGGCAGGACCTGACCGCCGATGTCGTCGATACCGGACATATCCTGCCCGTCCAGACCGCGGAAATAGTGGCCCAGGCTGGGGCCGGTCCGGGCATGGACGTTCGCATCTTCGACCAGATGGCCGATGTACTGCACGCCATGTGCACGGCACCAGTCACCGACCTGTCTGCTGAAGGCTTCGCGGACGCGAAGGGTCACAGCATCCATAAATGCGGTACGCACCTTGGCGGTACGTATGGGATCCGCGTCGTTTTCCCATAAAAGGAACATTTCATCAGCCCAGTCCGGCCCCAGCAGGGCTTCCAGATCGCCAGGCAGGACCCGGGAGAAGGGCAGATCCTGATCGGTGCCCAGCAGATTGTCGAACCAGAACAGATGGCCGTTGCCCAGCTCCGGTTCATCGGAGAAGAAACCGGCGATGGTGGTTCCAAAATCCGCCTGATAGTGGGCCCAGTGGGGCTCGTAGACCGCCTCGATCAGCAGATGGCAACTTTCCGGATCCAACATGTTCATGTAGTCCCGGTGCACACCGGCATTGCGGGTCAGTCCGATGACCCATACGGTCCAGCTGCCTTCCGGCTTCTGCCAGGTGACGGTCGTCCCGCCGGTATAAGGAATCGAAAGGGTCTCCCCGGTGGCGGGGCAGAAGGCAGTCAGTGCCAGGACCTGATCGTCATCGAAGGTCGTCTGCGGCTGGCTGCGGCCGGCCATCATCTTTTCAAAGATGCCCTTGGGTTCATATGTGGGCGGGATCAAGGACAAAGGCTCGATCTCCACCTCCGCCGCCGGACCATCGAAGGTGAGGGCAGCGCCGGTGATGCTCTGCCGGTGCAGTTCCAACGCCGCGGTCTTCACACGTCCGTTCGCGAAACCCGTGGGGAAGTGGCTGTCGTCCAGGATCCAGACCTGCATGCCCCGCTTACGGGCTTCATCCAGGATGATGTCCATGTCGTGCCACCACTGGGGGCCGCAGAAATCAGGATGGGGGCGGCTCTCCACACAGACGGCGCCGCAGCCGGATTCGTGGATCTTTTCCATATACGTTCTGAGGACCGATTCTTCCTCGCCATGCTGCCAGAAGAAGGGCATCAGATGGTTTTCTACTTGTCCCTGCAAAAGGGCTTGAATCTTCAGTGCCATAAAAGGATCCTCCTGTTATGTTTCTTCCAATATTATACTGCACTAACCTGCTTTGGAGCAAGATTGTTTGACAAAAAAGCCCCCACATTTTATACTGAAATACAGTATCTGCAAACGGTCTTTTGAATAGGAAAGGAGCCCTATGAAGATCTTACAGCTGGATGATTCGAATTCCAAACGTATGGAGGTCCAGTCCGTGCTCAAACGGATGGGGATCCGGGGCAGTGTCTGGGTCCAAAGTGTGGAGGAGGGCGTCGCAGCGCTCAAGCAGGCCATCGCGGAGGGCACACCTTTCGATGCGGCCATCACGGACATGCACTATCCGGTGCGCGCCGGCGGCCCTGCGGAACTGAAAGCCGGCCGGATCCTGATCCAGACCCTCAAAGAGCAGCAGATCGATGTGCCGGTCATCGTCTTTTCCACCTCCCGTCTGCAGGAGGAGGACGCGTTTGCCACGATTTGGTACGATGCCCGTGCCAACTGGGAATATGATCTGGAGACCATTCTCAAAAAGATAAGGAGCAACAAACCATGCTGACCCAACTGATGACACCGATCCCAGAAGAATACAAGAAGCCTGCCACACAGCAGGGCAAGATCATCCGCGTGGACTATGAGACCGCGGAGGAAACGAAGCACGCCTACGTCTATCAGCCCTATGATTTCGATCCCACCGTGCCCCATGATATCTACTATCTGCTGCATGGCGGCGGGGGCAGTGCGGAAAGCCTCTTCGGCCGCGAGGGCGACAATGTGGACATCAAGAACGCGGTGGACCATCTGATCGAAAACGGCGAGATGCCCCCGGTCCTGATGGTCGCGGCGACTTATTATACCAAGACCTTTGCCGATAAAAGCGTCCAGGGCTCGGGCCTGGCGGTCAAAGCCTTTCCGGAGGAACTGACAAAGTACCTGATCCCCGCCATCGAAGGCCGCAACGCGGTACCCAGGGACAGACGCTTCATTGGCGGTTTCTCCATGGGCTCTGTTACGACCTGGTACGCCCTGCAGTACTGCCTGGACTATTTCTATACCTTCCTGCCCATGTGCGGTGACAGCTGGGCTTTAGGGGAAAAGGGCGGCGGTTCACAGCCGGAGGAGACGGTCCGCATCCTGGAAGAAGCGGTCAAGTCTCAGGGCTATGGCCCGGATGATTTCTTCGTTTATGCCATGGACGGAACGAAGGACATCTCCTACCCCAATCTGACGCCGATGATGCGGGTCATGGAAAAGGATTCGGACCTCTTCATCTATGGCCCCCAGGGCAACACGGTCTATCTGGAGCAGGAGGGCGGCCTCCACACGGCAGACCATGCCAAGCAGTATTTCTTCTTTGCACTGAAAGATATCTACAGTTAAGGATTTTTATGAAACCAGAATCTACTCTTCCCGCCGGTGCTCTTGACCGGCGGGCATTTACCAAAATGGCCTGTGCCATCGCGCTGCCCATCGCGGCACAGAACATGATCAATACCCTGGTGGGCTCCGCGGACGTGTTCATGCTGGGCTATGTCAGTCAGACGGCCCTGTCCGCTTCTTCTCTGGCCAACCAAGTCCAGTTCATCCTGGGCTGCGTCTATTACGGACTGGTGGCAGGCGCCGGCATCATGGTCGCCCAGTACTGGGGCAAGCATGATGTGCGCACCATCGAGCGCATTTTAGGTATCGCCACTCGCTTCTCCATGCTGGTCTCCGTCATCTTCTTCCTGCCGGCCTTTTTCTGCCCGCGGGTGCTGATGCGGATCTTCACCAATGAGGAACCGATCATCCGGGAGGGTGCGGTGTACCTGCGGTACATCTCCTTCACCTATCTGCTGCAGGGTTTCTCCACCATGTATCTGGCGGTCATCCGCAGCAAGGAACGGGTCATCCTGCCCACGGTCATCTACGCGGTCTCGCTTTCCGCGAACATTCTGATCAACGCCATCTTCATCTTCGGCCTGCTCGGTGCACCGAAGCTGGGCCTGGTGGGCGTGGCGGTCGGCACCCTGACGGCACGGATCATCGAGGTGCTGATCTGCCTGGTGGATTCGGCCCGCAGCAAGGACGTGCGGTTCCGGGTGCGCCGGCTTTTTGAACGGGGCGGCGTGCTGACGAAGGACCTGCTTAGATTGGGCAGCCCTGCCATGATCAATGATCTGGCCTGGGGCACGGCCTTCTCCATGTATTCTGTCATCCTCGGCCACCTGGGCGGAGACGCGGTCGCCGCGAACTCGGTGGCGCAGATCGCCCGCAACCTGGGCACAGTGCTGTGCTTCGGCTTCGCCAACGGTACGGCCATCATCCTGGGCAAGGCCATCAGCGAGAAAGGCATCGAAGTGGCCCGCCTGTACTCCCAGCGCATGGTGCGGATCACTTCCATCGCGGGTCTCGTCGGAGGTGGGCTGGTCCTTATGGTGCGGCCGCTGCTTCTTTTGTTCGCCGGCAACCTGACACAGCAGGCGGCTTCCTATCTAAACACCATGCTGCTGATCAACTCGTATTATGTGTGGGCACAGGGTGTCAACACCTGTTGGATCTGCGGATGCTTCCGCGCCGGAGGCGACACGCGTTGGGGGATGGTCTGCGACATCCTGGACATGTGGTGCTTTTCGGTACCGCTGGGCATGTTCGTGGCTTTTGTCCTGAAACTGCCGGTCCTGTGGGTCTATTTCATCCTCTGCCTGGATGAATTCGTGAAGATCCCCTTCATCGTGCGGCACTTCCGCAGCTTCACCTGGATCCGCAATATCACAAGAAATGAAGAAGAGCTTGCCCCATAAGGACAAGTTCTTTTGTTATGCGTCTGACTATTGAATAACAGATGCGGTTTTGGTACAATAGGTCCATACGAAAAAAGGAGAAATACGGGAATATGAAAAAGGGATTTCTGGCTTTTCTATTGATCATCATGATGCTTTCTATGTCCATTCAGCCTGTATTTGGCGCTGAGGACGAATCTGCAGGTCAGATCGAAGAACAGACGGCAGAAGATGGATCGATACAAGAGGAGACGGCAGAAGAGCTTTCGGAGACTGTAGAAGAGGAACCGACAGGATCTGCTGAAGAAGAGCAGGAAGAACCATCGGAGCCGACTGAGGAGACAGAAGAAGAACCAGCTGACGGGTCGGTGGAAGAGCAAGAAGAACCGATGGAGCAGCCAGCGGAAGAAGAACTGACGGAGCAGTTGGAAGAGGATGTACCGGAAGAAGGACCGATCGAACTGACTGCACCGAAGCTTTCGACCATCAAGAATACTTATGAGGGTGTGAAACTGACGTGGAAGGCCGTAGAAGGAGCGGAGAGGTACCGGGTCCTGGTCCGGTCCGGCGATGCATGGGAACCGCTCGCCGTCACAGACCAGACCTCTTACGTGGATGCGGCCGCGGAGTCCGGGTCCAAGAGGACATACTCGGTATGCTGCGTTTCATCCGATGAGACTGCGGAGCTGAGCGCTTTTGATACGGAGGGCCTTTCGATCACTTATGTTGCCGCACCGAAGATCAGCAGTATCACTGCGAACACTAAGACAGGCTTCACCGTTTCCTGGAAAGAGGTAAAAGGAGCTGCGCAATATCGCCTGTTCCGCAGATCCGGTTCATCCTGGAAGACGATCGGTACGACACAGGAAACATCTTTGACCCACACCGGCCTTACCAATAATACCACCTATACCTACACAGTCCGTGCGTTGGATAAAAACGGACAATTTCTCAGTGCTTTCAATACTGAGGGGTGGGATGCCGTATATTTTGACATCCCTGAGCTTTCCAAGGTCGAAAGTGTATATCAAGGGCTGAAAGTCAGTTGGGAAAAAGTCGAAGGCGCCGCCAAGTATAAGATCTATGCTAAAAAAGACGGTAAATGGAAAGCCTTGGGCACAAGCACGAAGACCAGCTATACGGATGCGGATGTGACATCCGGAAAGATGTATTCCTACAGAGTCCGTGCCATGGATGCGGCAGGAAACGTCCGAAGCTATTACACGTCCAAAGGGATCTCCGGTATCTATGTAGAGGCACCGACCATCACCAAGATCAACAATAATAAAACGACGGGTTCTACGATCACGTGGAATGCTGTCGCAGGCGCGTGTCAATATCGACTGTTCGTGAAGGATGGATCCCACTGGAAAGTCCTGGGTACGACGAAGAAGACTTCCATGACCCATACGGGGCTGAAGCATAATACGACATATACGTACACGGTCCGGGCTCTGAATGAAAAACGTAAGAATATAAGCGGCTTTGACCCGAAGGGCAAGACGAATCTGTATCTGGATCCGCCGTCCATACAAAGCATCACGAACCAGGATGGAGGTCACCTCCTGAAATGGAAAGATACCAATCCATATTCCCAGTACCGCATATATCGTAAGGAACTGGGCGGCAGCTGGAGCAAAGCCGCAGATGTCAAGGGCACCACATATCTGGATACAGCCTTCCCTAAAGATAAAGTCTATACGTATACGTTACGTTCTCTGAACGGTTCTGCATTTGCCAGTTTTTATAAAAACAAAGGATTTGGCACGTATTATAAGAACGGTGCGCTCGCTTCCGGCAAAGTCACCGCAGCTGATGGAAAAGGATATTATTTCGAAAAAGGTCTTATGAAGACCGGTTTCATCAAGATCGGGAAGAAGACGTATTATTATAATTCTTCCGGTGTGTTGCAGAAAGATGGCGTCGTCGGTTCCAAAAAAGAAGGCTATAAGTATGCAGGCAAAGACGGAGCGGTAAATACGTCCTATACGGGCATCGTAAAGCATGGCAAACAGTACTGGTACTGCAAAAA